>PKRH01000070.1 GCA_017577565.1 Thermoanaerobacterales bacterium
TTTTTCAACCAAAAGCCGCCTTCCAGTTTTTCTCCCTTCCTCGTGGCCTCGGAGTTGTGTATAAGAGCCAGTTTAACCCCGCCCCCCTCGATCTCCCCCTGGCCGCCCCCCCCCAGTCCGCCCGGGCGGGCCCCGGGCCCCATCTCGGCGTTGCCCGCCTCGAGCGCCCGGCGCGTCACCTCGACGAGCCGCTCGGAGACCGGGTCGGTCCCGCCGACGGCGGCGGTGAAGGCGGCGTCGCCGTGGTAGCCGTCGACGACCGCCCCGCAGTCGATCGAGACGATGTCGCCCTCCTCCAGCCGGCGGTGGTCGGGGATGCCGTGCACGACGACCTCGTTGACGCTGGCGCAGATCACCGCCGGGTAGCCGTGGTAGCCGAGGAAGTTCGACCGGGCGCCCCGGCGGGCGAGCACCTCCCGACCGATGGCGTCGAGCTCCAGCAGGGTCGCGCCGGGCCGGATGGCGGCGGCGATGCGCTCGTGCATCTCGGCCACGACCCGGCCGGCGCGGCGCATCGTGCGGATCTCGTCCGCGGTCCGCCGGCCCACGGGCGGCCTCAGCCCCCGCGGCGGGCGTCCACGACGGCCAGCAGGCGCTCGGTCACCTCGTCGGCGGGGCCGGTGCCGTCCACCGTCTCGAGCAGGCCCCGCTCCCGGTACCAGTCGACGAGCGGCGCGGTGTTCGCCTCGTACTCGGCCAGGCGCTTGGCGATGGCCTCGGGGGTGTCGTCCTCCCGCTGGACGACGGGGCCGCCGCAGACGTCGCAGGTCCAGTCGCTGGCCGGCGGCGCGTCGACCGAGTAGTTGGCGCCGCAGTCCCGGCACACCCGGCGGGCGGCGAGGCGCTCCACCACGACCTCCGTCGGCACGTCGAGGTCGACGACGAGGTCGAGGGGCCGGGACGCGGTGATCTCCGCCAGCGCCTCCGCCTGGGCCACCGTGCGGGGGAAGCCGTCGAGGATGTAGCCCCGCCCGACGGCGTCGGGCTGGGCGAGGCGCTCGTCCACGATGCCGATCATGAGGTCGTCGGGCACCAGGCTGCCGGCGGCCATGAGCTCGCCGGCCTTGCGCCCCAGCTCGGTGCCGGCCTTGACGGCCGCCCGCAGCATGTCGCCGGTCGAGATGTGGGGGACGTCGTAGTGACGGGAGAGGCGGACGCACTGCGTGCCCTTGCCGGCGCCCTGCCGGCCGAGCATCACCATCCGCACGCCGCGGTCGCTCACTTCAGGAACCCTTCGTAGTTCCGCATCATCAGCTGGCTGTCGACCTGCTTCATCGTCTCGAGCGCCACGCCGACGGCGATGAGGATCGACGTCCCGCCGAAGGCGAACGCCCGGACGTCGGCGAAGGCGAGCAGGAGCGAGGGCAGCAGGGCGATCGCGGCGATGAAGACGGCCCCCGGCAGGGTGATGCGGGCCAGGATGCGGCCGAGGTAGCGCTCGGTCTGCGGGCCCGGGCGGATGCCCGGGATGAACCCGCCCTGCTTGCGGATCGTCTCGGCCTGCTGGTGCGGGTCGAAGGCGATGGCCGTGTAGAAGTAGGCGAAGGCGACGATCAACAGGCCGTAGATGACGATGTAGAAGATCGAGTCGGGCTGGACCAGGTTGTCGTTCACCCACTCCTGCACCGACACGCCCCAGCTGCCGGGGTCGGAGGGCAGCACCTGCGTGACGAGCAGCGGCAGGTAGAGCATCGAGCTGGCGAAGATGATCGGCACGACGCCCGACTGGTTGACCTTCAGCGGGATGTAGGTGCTCTGGCCGCCGTACATGCGCCGGCCCACCACCCGCTTGGCGAACTGGACGGGGATGCGCCGCTGCCCGTTCTCGACGATGACGATGGCCACCAGCAGCAGCACGAAGAGGCCGATGAGCGGGAGGAGCAGACCCCAGCCCCGGGTGGCCCGGATCTCGGCGAACTGCGACGGGATGCTCGACACGACGCTGGAGAAGATCAGCAGCGACATGCCGTTGCCGATGCCCCGGTTGGTGATGGTCTCACCCATCCACATGAGGAGCGCGGTGCCCGAGGTGAGCACGAGCACGACGAGCAGCACCCGCGGCGGCGTGAACTCGGGCAGCACGTCGATGTTCGTCGGGTTGCTCGCCCCGCCGAGCAGGCCGCCGCCGCCGTTGTGGAACAGGAAGGCCAGCGCGGTCGACTGCAGCACCGCGATGGCGACGGTGAGGTAGCGGGTCCACTGGGTGATCTTGCGCTGGCCGATGGCCCCCTGCTGCTGCCACTCCTCCAGCTTCGGGATCACCACCGTGAGGATCTGCATGATGATCGAGCTGGTGATGTAGGGCATCACCCCCAGCGCGAACACCGCGAAGTTGGTGAGGCCGGCCCCCGAGAAGAGCTGGAGGTAGGCGAGGACGCCGCCCGACTGCTCCGACTGGCGCTTCAGCTGCTCGATCGCGTCGAGGTCGATGCCGGGCGCCGGCACGTAGGAGCCCAACCGGTACAGGGCGATGATCGCCAGCGTGAACAGGATCTTGTTCCGCAGGTCGGCGACCCTGAACATGTTCCGGAGGCTGGACAGCACGGTTGCTCCCCTTCGGCGACGACGACCGACGGTGCCGGGCGCCCGATGTGGCGACCAGGTACGCAAGTCTTGCCGCTGGACGACGTCGGGGCGCAACTTGCGCCCCGACGGTCGGCACGACCCGGTCTCTGGTCGCCGCGGCGCCGCCCGGCGTGGCCGGGCGGGACCTCAGCGGTTGGCGAACTGGTTGCCCTTGGCGGGCGGCCGGCGGTCGCCCCAGGGCAGGGGCAGCTTCTCGACGGTGCCGCCCGCGGCGGTGATGGCCGCCTCGGCGGCCTTCGAGAACGCGTGGGCCCGCACGGTGACGGGGCGGGTGATCTCGCCCCGGGCCAGGACCTTGACCAGCGCGCCCTTGTGGGTCAGGCCCTTGGCGTGCAGGGCCTCGGGCGTGACCTCGTCCAGCCCGGACTCCTCGATGGTGTCGAGGTTGACCGCCTGGTACTCGACCCGGAACGGGTTGTTGAAGCCCTTCAGCTTGGGCACCCGCATGTGGAGCGGCATCTGGCCGCCCTCGAAGCCGAGGGGCACCGTGTCCCGGGCCTTCTGCCCCTTCGTGCCCCGGCCGGCGGTCTTGCCGCCCTTGCCGGCGATGCCGCGCCCGACGCGCTTCGGGCGACGGTTGGCGCCGCGGGGCGGCTTCAGATCGTGGACCTTGATGGGCATGGCCGTGCTACTCCGATTCCTCGACCTTCACGAGGTGCGGCACCTTGGCGATCATCCCGCGGATCTCAGGGCGGTCGGGCAGCGTGTTGCTCGTCCCGATGCCGCGCAGCCCGAGGGCCCGCAGGGTGCCACGGTGCTTCGGCTTGCTGCCGATGGACGACTTGACCTGGGTGACCTTGATCTCGGCCATCACGAGACCTCGCGTGCCTCGAGCCGGGCGCGCTCGCTCTCGCGGTAGGCCCGCACGAGCGCCGGCGGGAACAGCTCCTCCGGCGACTTCCCGCGCAGCTTGGCGATCTCGTCGGGCCGCCGCTGGGCCTTGAGCCCGGCGATGGTCGCCCGGGCGACGTTGATGTGGTTGGACGAGCCGAGCGACTTGCACAGAACGTCGCGGATGCCGGCCTCCTCGAGGATGGCCCGGGCCGCGCCGCCGGCGATGACGCCGGTACCGGGCGCCGCGGGCTTGAGCAGCACCCGCCCGGCGCCCATCTCGCCGATGACGGGGTGGACGATGGTCGTCCCGGCGAGGGGCACGTGGAAGAGGTTCTTGCGGGCCTCCTCGGTGCCCTTCTGGATGGCGAGGGGCACCTCCTTGGCCTTGCCGTAGCCGAGGCCGACCCGCCCGTTGCCGTCGCCGATCACCACGAGCGCGGTGAACGAGAACCGCCGGCCGCCCTTCACGACCTTGGCCACGCGGTTGATGCTGATGACGCGCGACTCGTGCAGGGTGGCGTCACCCGAGGCCCGGGGGTTGTCCCGGGGCTCGCGCTGGCGGTCTCGGCTGCGGCTACCAGTTCCGTTGGCCATTCAGAACTCCAATCCTGCCTCTCGGGCGGCGTCGGCCAGGGCGGCGACGCGCCCGTGGTAGAGGAACCCGCCCCGGTCGAACACGACCCGCTCGATGCCGGCGGCCCGGGCGCGCTCGGCGACGCGCCGGCCGACCGCGGCGGCGCCCTCCTTGTTGGACGAGCTCGCGCGGAGGTCGGCCTCGTAGGTCGAGGCCGCGGCCAGGGTCACGCCGGCGGTGTCGTCGATGACCTGGGCCGAGATGTGCTTGTTCGAGCGGTACACGGCGAGGCGGGGGCGCTCGGGCGTGCCGCGCACCCGCTTGCGGACCCGGCGGTGCCGCCGGATGCGTGCGTCCCGCTTCTGCTTCGCGCTGCTGCTCATCACTTACCTGCCTTGCCAGCCTTGCGCTGGACGTGCTCGCCGGCGTAGCGGATGCCCTTGCCCTTGTAGGGCTCGGGCTTGCGCCACGCCCGGATGTCGGCGGCCACCTGGCCGACGGCCTCCTTGTCGATGCCGGACACGACGATGCGGTTGGGGGCCGGCACCTCGAAGGTGATGCCGTCGGGGGCCTTGACGTTGACCGGGTGGCTGAAGCCCAGGGCCAGCTCCAGGGCGTCGGGGCCCTTGGCCGTCGCCCGGTAGCCGACGCCCACGATCTCGAGCTCCTTGCGGAAGCCCTCGGTGACGCCGACCACCATGTTGTTGACCAGCGAGCGGACGAGGCCGTGCATGGCCCTGGTCTGGCGCTGGTCGTCGGGGCGCTCGACCACCAGCTGGTCGCCGTCCTGGCGGACGGTGATGCTACCGGGGATGTCGCGCTCCAGCGTCCCCTTGGGGCCGCGCACGGTGATGTGCCGGTCCTCGATCGACACCTCGACGCCGCTGGGCACGGGGATGGGGGCCTTACCGATGCGAGACATGGGGGATCACCACACGTAGCAGAGGACCTCGCCGCCCACCCGGCGCCGGCGCGCCTCGCGGTCGGTCAGCAGTCCCTGGCTGGTCGAGATGACCGCGACGCCCAGGCCCCCGAGCACGCGGGGGACCTTGTCGGCCTTCGTGTAGACGCGCAGGCCGGGCTTGGACACGCGCTTGAGGCCCGAGATGGTGCGCGCGCGGTCGGGGCTGTACTTCATGCGGATGCGCAGGGTCTTGCCGGGCTTGCCGACGTTCTCCTCCACGTCGTACCCCTCGATGTACCCCTCGGCCGCGAGGACGCCCGCCAGGGCCTCCTTGAGCTTGCTCGAGGGCATGCGCACCTCGTCGTGCATCGCCATGTTGGCGTTGCGGATCCGGGTGAGCATGTCGGCGATGGGGTCGGTCATGGTCATGGGGCGTCGACTCCCTTCACCAGCTCGCCTTGGTCACGCCGGGCAGCTCGCCTGCGTGCGCGAGCTCGCGCAGGCAGATGCGGCACAGCCCGAACTTGCGGTACACGGCGTGCGGTCGGCCGCAACGGCGGCACCGGGTGTAGGCCCGGACCTTGAACTTCGGCTTGCGCTGCTGCTTGACGATGAGCGCCTTCTTCGCCATGGCTACAGACCCTCGCGCTTGAACGGGAAGCCCAGCGCCAGCAGGAGGGCACGACCGTGGTCGTCGCTGCTGGCCGTCGTGACGATGGTGATGTCCATGCCACGGGGCTGGTCGATGCTGTCGTAGTCGATCTCCGGGAACACCAGCTGCTCGGTGAGGCCGAACGTGTAGTTGCCGTGACCGTCGAAGCTCCGGGGGTCGAGGCCCCGGAAGTCACGGATGCGGGGGATGGCGATCGAGATCAGCCGGTCCATGAACTCCCACATCCGGTCGCCCCGCAGGGTGACCTTGGCGCCGATCGCGTTGCCCTGGCGGACCTTGAACCCCGCGATCGACCTCTTGGCCCGGGTGACGAGCGGCTTCTGGCCGGTGATGGTGGCCAGGTCCCGCACGGCCCCCTCGAGCAGCGACGGCTGGGCCACCGCGGCGCCGACGCCCATGTTGACGACGATCTTCTCGAGCCGCGGCACCTGCATGATGTTGCGGAGGCCGAGCTGCTCCATCAGCTGGGCGCGCAGCTCGCTGTCGTAGCGGGCCTTGAGCCGGGGCACGACCCGCTCCTGGGTGGCGTTGCTCACGCGATCTCACCTCCGCATCGCTTGCAGACGCGGACCTTGTCGCCCGCGGCGTCGACCTTGTAGCCGACCCGCGTCGGCCGGCCGCAGTTCGGGCACACCAGCGCCACGTTGGACACGTGGATCGGCATGTCCTTGTCGATGATCCCGCCCTGCTGGTTGGCCCGGGTCGGGCGCTGGTGCTTGCGGGCGGTGTTGACGCCCTCGACGATCACCCGGTTCTCGCGGGGCAGGGCGCGGATGACCTCGCCCTCCTTGCCCCGGTCCTTGCCGGTGAGGACGCGGACGCGGTCGCCCTTGCGGATCTTGAGCCCTGCCATCACAGCACCTCGGGTGCCAGCGAGATGATCTTCATGAACCGCTTGTCGCGCAGCTCACGCCCGACGGGGCCGAAGATGCGGGTGCCCCGCGGGTTCCGGTCGTTGTTGATGAGGACGGCGGCGTTCTCGTCGAAGCGGATGTAGCTGCCGTCCGGCCGCCGGCGCTCCTTCTTGGTGCGGACGACGACGCAGCGCACGATGTCGCCCTTCTTCACCCCGGAGCCGGGGATCGCGTCCTTGACGGTGCCGACGAAGATGTCGCCGATCGAGGCGTAGCGGCGGCTGGAGCCGCCGAGCACCTTGATGACGAGCACCTCGCGGGCGCCGCTGTTGTCTGCCACCTTGAGGCGGCTCTCCTGCTGGATCATCGGACTACTTCGCCCTCTCGAGGATCTCGACGAGCCGCCAGCGCTTCTGCTTCGACAGCGGCCGGGTCTCCATCACCCGGACGCGGTCGCCGGGCCGCAGCTCGTTGTTCTCGTCGTGCGCGTAGAGCCGGCTGGTCCGGACCATCGTCTTCTTGTAGAGCGGGTGCGGCTTGCGGGTCGTGACCTCCACGACCGCCGTCTTGTCCATCGCGGTCGAGACGACCACGCCCTCCCGGACCTTGCGGGCCCGGCGCTGGGGGGTGGCAGCGGTGTCGGCCATCACGCGTTCTCCTCGGTGAGCTGCTCGGCGGCGGCGATCTCGCGGGCGCGCAACTCGGTCTTGATGCGGGCGATGTCGCGCTTGACCTGCCGGATCCGCGCGTGGTTGGTCAGCTGGCCGGTCGCGAGCTGGAACCGCAGCTTGAACAGCTCGTCCTTCGCCTCGGCCAGCTGCTCGACGAGCGCCCCGTCGTCGAGGTCGTGGTACGTCGTCTTCGCCATCGCTACAGCGCCTCTTCCTTGGTCACGAAGCGGGCCTTGATCGGCAGCTTCTGGATGGCGCGCTCGATCGCGGCCCGGGCGATGTCGGGGTCGGGGTACGACAGCTCGAACAGGACGCGACCGGGCCTGACGACGGCGACCCACTTCTCGGGGTTGCCCTTGCCCGAGCCCATGCGGGTCTCGGCCGGCTTCTGCGTGACGGGCTTGTCCGGGAAGACGTTGATCCAGACCTTGCCACCGCGCCGGATGTGCCGGGTCATGGCGATGCGGGCGGCCTCGATCTGGCGCGCGGTGACCCACCCGGGCTCGAGGGCCTGGATGCCGTACTCGCCGAAGGTGACCTCGGTGCCACCCTTGGCCTGGCCCTTCATGCGGCCCCGGTGGTGCTTGCGGTGCGCGACCTTGCGCGGCATCAACATGTCACTCGTCTCCCGGTCGGAAGTGCGGCGTCTCGCTGTGGTCGTGCACCCGGCGCTCGATCTCCTCCTCCTCGGCGAGCAGGCGCTCGAGCTCGGGATCGGCCTCCTTGATGAGGGGCTCGTTCTCGGCCGGCACCTCCTCGGGCGCGGGCTGCGGCTCGGGCGCCGGGCGGCGGCGGCCGGCGGCCGACGACACGACCCGGCGGCTCCCCGCCTGGGCGGTGCCGGAGGTCTCGCCCACGGCCATCGCCGCCTCGCGGGAGATCTTGTCCTCGCTCTGGGTGCGGTAGGGCAGGACGTCGCCCTTGTAGAGCCACACCTTGACGCCGATGCGGCCGGCGGTCGTGCGGGCCTCGCGGAACCCGTAGTCGATGTCGGCCCGGAGGGTGTGGCGGGGGACGCGGCCCTCGCGGTAGCTCTCGGTGCGGGCCATCTCGGAGCCGCCGAGGCGGCCCGAGCACTGCACCTGGATGCCCTGCGCCCCGGCCTTCAGCGCGTTCTGGACGGCACGCTTCATGGCCCGCCGGAAGGCGACCCGGGCGGCGAGCTGGTCGGCGACGCCCTGCGCGATGAGGGCGGCGTCGAGCTCGGGCTGCTTGATCTCCTGGATGTTGAGCTGGACCTTGGGGTTGCCGGTGAGCCTGGCCAGGCCGCTCCGCAGGCGGTCGGCCTCGCTGCCCCGGCGGCCGATGACGATGCCGGGGCGCGCGGTGTGGACGTCGACGCGCAGGCGGTCCCGGGTCCGCTCGATCTCGATCCGGCTGATGGCCGCGTGCGGCAGCTCGGTCATCAGGTAGTCCCGGATCTTCCAGTCCTCGATGACGTTGTCCGCGTACTCCTCGCGGTCGGCGAACCAGCGGGACTTCCACTCGGTCGTGACGCCGAGCCGGAAGCCGTAGGGGTTGACCTTCTGCCCCATGACTCAGCCCTTCTCCTGCTCGTCGGTCTCGGCGTCCGTCGCCTCGCCCTCGTCGGGCTCGGCGTCGGCCGGCTCGGCGGTGGCCTGCTCGTCGGCGGCCTCGGCCTCGCCGGCCGTCTCCTCGGCGGCCTCCTGCCCGGTCGCCTCGGCCGTCGGCTCCGCCGCCTCGGCGCCCTCGTCGGCGCCGCCCTCGGCGGTGGTCTCCTCGGCCTCGGGCGCCACCTGCTCGCCGCGGCTGCGGGCGACGCGGGCCCGGCGCGACTCACGCCGCCGCCGGCGGGCCGGGCTCTCGCCGGCGCCCGCGGCGCGGCGCTTGGCCTCGACCCGCTCCTGCATCTCGGGCGGCATCGGGCTCACCTCGATGGTGATGTGGCACATCCGCTTGCGGATGCGGGTGGCCCGGCCCCGGGCCCGGGGGCGCCAGCGCTTGAGCGTCGGGCCCTCGTCGGCGTAGCAGGCCGAGACGTAGAGGGTGTCGCCGTCGAGCTCGTCGTTGTTCTCGGCGTTGGCGACCGCCGAGTCGAGGCACCGGGCGACCACCTTGGCGGCGGCGCGCTCGGTGAACCGCAGCACGTCCGCGGCCTCGTTGACCGGCAGGCCGCGGATGAGGTCGAGCACCTGCCGGGCCTTGTAGGCCGACATGCGGACGTAGCGGACGCGGGCCCGCGTCGTGGGCCGCTGCTGGACGGGCGTGGCCATCACCGCCTCCCCCGCGCGGCCTTCTCCATGCCGGCGTGGTACCGGAACGTGCGGGTGGGGGCGAACTCGCCGAGCTTGTGGCCGACCATCGCCTCGGTGATGTAGACGGGCACGTGCTTGCGGCCGTCGTGGACGGCGATGGTGTGCCCGACCATGTCGGGGATGATCGTCGAGCGGCGGGACCAGGTCTTGATGACCTTCTTCTCGCCCTTGGCGTTGAGGGCGTCGATCTTCTTGAGCAGGTGCTCGTCGACGAACGGGCCCTTCTTCAGTGAGCGGGGCATCGGTTCACCTCCGCGCGCCGCGGGTGCGGCGGCGACGCACGATCAGACGATCGGACGGCTTGTTCTTGCGACGGGTGCGGCCCTCGGGCTTGCCCCAGGGCGAGACCGGGTGCCGGCCGCCCGAGGACTTGCCCTCGCCACCGCCGAGCGGGTGGTCGACGGGGTTCATGGCCACGCCGCGGGTCTGCGGGCGCACGCCCTTCCAGCGGTTGCGACCGGCCTTGCCGAGCTTGATCAGCTCGTGCTCGGCGTTGCCGACCTCGCCCACCGTCGCCCGGCAGTCGATCGACACCCGGCGCATCTCGGTCGACGGCAGGCGCAGGGTGGCGTAGTTGCCCTCCTTGGCCAGCAGCACCACGGACGAGCCGGCCGACCGGGCGATCTTGCCGCCGCCGCCCGGCTGGAGCTCGACGTTGTGGACGGTGGTGCCGACCGGGATGTAGCGGAGCGGCAGCGCATTGCCGGGCCGGATCTCGGCCCCCTGCCCCGACTGCAGGCGGTCGCCGACCTTCACGTCACGGGGGGCGATGATGTAGCGCTTCTCGCCGTCGAGGTAGTGCAGCAGCGCGATGCGGCACGACCGGTTGGGGTCGTACTCGATCGAGGCGACGACGGCGGGCACGCCGTCCTTGTCGCGCCGGAAGTCGATGAGCCGGTAGCGGCGCTTGTGGCCACCGCCGCGGTGGCGGGCGGTCTTGCGCCCGTAGACGTTGCGGCCGCCGCTCGACGACTTCGACACCACCAGCGACCGCTCGGGCCGGTCGCGGGTGATCTCGCTGAAGTCGCTGACGGTCTGGAACCGCCGTCCGGGGCTGGTCGGCTTGCGCTTGCGGAGAGCCATCAGTTCGGCCTCACTCACTCCTCGAACAGGTCGATCGACTCACCCTCGGCGAGGGTGACGATCGCCCGCTTCGTGTCGGGACGCTTGCCGTAGGTGAACGTCCGCCGGTTGCGCTTGCGCTTCCCCTTGCGGTTGATGGTGTTCACCTTGGCGACCTTGACGCCGAAGATCTTCTGCACGGCGTCGCGGATCTCGGGCTTGGAGGCGTCGGGGTGCACGGTGAACGTGTAGACCCCCTCCTCCATGAGGGCGTAGGACTTCTCGCTCACGACGGGAGCGATGATCACGTCACGGGGATCCTTCATCGGTCGGCCTCCGTCGACGCTGCGGCGGCCCCCGCCCCGGCGCCGGCGTCGCGCCGGGCCGAGGGGAGCGAGTCGCGGGTGAAGACGACCCAGTCGCTCACCAGCACGTCGTAGGCGTTGAGCTCGCCGGTGGTGAGCACGTGCACATGCGGCAGGTTGCGCAGGCTCTTCCAGACCGGGACGTCGGCCTCGTCGCGGGTGAGCACGACCAGCACCCGGCCGTCCAGGCCCAGGCGCTCGAGGACGGCCACGGCCCGCTTGGTGCTGGGGGTGTCGATGCCCCAGCCGTCGAGCACGACGACCTTGCCGTCGGCGAAGCGGTCGGAGAGCGCGGAGGCGAGCGCCAGGCGGATCATCTTCTTGGGGGTCCGCTGGCGGTAGCTGCGCGGCTTCGGCGGGTGGGCCACGCCGCCGCCCCGCCACTGGGGCGCCCGGATCGAGCCGTGGCGGGCCCGGCCGGTGCCCTTCTGCCGCCAGGGCTTGGCGCCGCCGCCCCGCACCTCGGAGCGGGTCTTGGCCGAGTGCGTCCCGGCCCGGCGGGCGGCGAGCTGCGCGGTGACGACCTGGTGCATGACGGCGACGTTGGGCTCGACGCCGAAGAGGGCGTCGTCGAGCTCGACGTCGCCGGAGGTCGTGCCGTCGGGGGTCGTGAGCTTCACGGTCGCCATGTCAGTTCCCCTTGGTGCCCGCCTTGACGGCGTCCCGGACGAGGACGAGGCCGCCCTTCGGCCCCGGGACGGAGCCCTTGACGAGCAGCAGGTCGCGCTCGGCGTCGGCCTGGACGACGGTGAGGTTGAGGGTCGTGGTCTTGCGGCCGCCGGCCCGGCCGGCCATGCGGGTGCCGCGGAAGACCCGGGCGGGGGTGGCGCAGGCGCCGATGGCGCCGGGCGCCCGGTGCACCCGGTGGGCGCCGTGGCTGGCGCCGAGGCCGCCGAAGCCGTGGCGCTTCATGACGCCGCTGAAGCCCTTGCCCTTGCTGACGGAGGTGACGTCCACGCGCTGGCCGGCGGAGAGGATGTCGACCTTGATCTCCTGGCCGACCTCGTACTCGCTGACGTCGTCGAGCCGCAGCTCGACCAGGCGGACGCCCGGCTCGACGCCGGCCCGGGCGTAGTGGCCGGCGAGGGGCTTGTTGAGCTTGGAGGCCTTCTTGTGCCCGAAGGTGACCTGCAGCGCGTTGTACCCGTCGCGCTCGTTCGTCTTGACCTGGACCACGCGGCACGGGCGGACGCGCAGGACGGTGACCGGGACGACGCGGTTCTCGTCGTCCCACACCTGCGTCATGCCGACCTTCTCGCCGACGATCGCTCTTGTGGCCATGGCGGCTGCGTCTCTCTCTGCCTCGTTCGACCGCTGCCCCGCCGCCGCTCGCCGGGGCGGGCGGGCGCACGGGACGTCGCGGAATCGTCAGGTTCACGCGAACGCTCCGCGCGGGACGGACCCGGCGGAGCGCCAGCTCGGTTGTGCCGCGTGGTTCCCGCGGGAGCGGGCCTGCGCGGACGTCGGTTGGACAAGATCTCGGACAGCGCCGGCGCGGCCCGGGGCAGGCCTGCGCACGGCCCGTCGACTATATCTGCGGCCCTGGCCAGGCACCAACTCGGCGGGGTGCGCCGGGCCCGGTGGCGCGGCGGCGACAGGCCGTGGCGGCGCCCCCACGGTGCGACCTCCCCGCCGGGAGCCGTTCGCTAGGATCGCGTGCCATGCCGTTCGGGCGCCGCAGAGGGCAGAAGCGCCGGAAGTCGAGGGACCCGTTCGAGCACCTGGCCGACGAGCGGCAGGCCGCCGAGGCCGAGGCCTGGTTCATGCAGCCCGACGACGGGCCGGAGCTCGAGATCGAGGCGGGCATCTCCTCCAACCTCCGGGACGAGGACCTCGACCCCCGCTGACCCCGGGGTGACCCCGGCCTGACCGCCCGCGCCCGGCACCCGACTGGGCCGTTCGCGCGGCGTTCCCCGGCGCGACGGCGCAGATCGCGCTGCATGTGCTGGCGAGGGTGCACATCGTGCCCTAGGGTCACGGCCGCAACTGGGTCCGAGGGAGGCCGGTCGGCCGGTGGGGGGATCAGCTGCGCCCCGGCCGGCGCGCCGCGCCTGCGGCCGGGTCTGCACCGTGCGTCACTGCTGGAGGAGGGAACGCATGCGCAAGGCCATCGCAGGTCTCGCGGCGCTCGGGATCGGGCTGTCGGCGGCCGTCGTCGCCCCGGGGCCGGCCGGCGGCGCGCCACCGGAGCCGCCGCCGACCGGGGCGCCCGCCGTGCGGGAGCCGGCGCCCGCCATCGACCACGAGCTGCCGAACCCGCTCGAGGACAAGCGGCGCGAGCTGCGCGAGGAGGCGGTGACCCGGGTGCTGAACGGCGAGGCGACGCCGGAGCGGATCGGCTCCTCGACGGTCGTCCGGGTCGGCGAGCAGGCCGGCACCGCGGACGCCTCCGCCCAGCACGACCGGCGCCGCGGCCACCGGCGGGGGCCGCACCCCCAGTACGTCGAGCTCGAGCGCGAGGCCACCGACCGGGTCTTCGTGCTGCTGGTCGAGTTCGGCGACGAGCGCCACCCCGACTACCCCGACGTCGACACCGACCCCGACTGGCCGGGCCCGGCCCGCTTCGACGGGCCGCGGCACAACGAGATCCCCGAGCCCGACCGGACCGTGGACAACTCGACCATCTGGGAGCCCGACTTCGGCCGGGAGTACTTCGAGGAGCTGTACTTCGGCACCGGTGAGGGCGTCGAGTCGCTGAAGACCTACTACGAGACCCAGTCCTCGGGTCGCTACAGCGTCGAGGGCACGGTCACCGACTGGGTGCGGGTCCCCTACAACGAGGCGCGCTACGGCCGGTCCGACGGCTTCCCGTGCCCCGACGCGGTGTGCACGAACACCTGGGACCTGGTGCGCGACGGCCTGGACCAGTGGGTCGCCGACCAGGAGGCGGCCGGCCGCAGCGCCGAGGAGATCGCCGCCGAGCTGGCCACCTTCGACGTCTGGGACCGCTACGACCACGACGGCGACGGGGACTTCGACGAGCCCGACGGCTACATCGACCACCTGCAGATCATCCACGCCGGCGGCGACCAGGCGGACCAGGACCCGTGGCAGGGCGAGGACGCCATCTGGAGCCACCGCTGGTACGCGTTCGTGACCGACGTCGGCCTCACCGGCCCGGAGGGCAACCCGCTCGGCGGCACCGAGGTCGGCGACACCGGCATCTGGGCCGGCGACTACACGATCCAGGCCGAGAACAGCGGCCTGTCGACCGTCGCCCACGAGTACGGCCACGACCTCGGCCTCCCCGACCACTACGACACGGCCGGCGGCGACAACGGCGTCGAGTGGTGGTCGCTCATGGGCCAGAGCCGGCTGTCCGCCGAGGGCGAGCCGATCGGCACCCGGGCCGGCGACCTGTCGGCCTGGGACAAGCTGCAGCTCGGGTGGCTCGACTACGAGATCACGGTCGCCGGGCAGAACCGCACGCTGCAGCTCGGGCCCCACGAGTACAACACCCGCCTGCCCCAGGCCGTGGTGACCGTGCTGCCGCCCAAGGAGGTCGAGTTCCACCACGGCGAGCCGTTCGCCGGCGAGCGGTTCTGGTGGTCGTCCTCGGGCAACGACCTGGCCACCACGATGACGCGCCAGGTCGACCTCACCGGCGCGACGACCGCCGCCCTCGACCTCGAGGCCCGCTTCGAGATCGAGGCCGACTACGACTACCTCTACGTCCAGGCGTCGACCGACGGGGGCGCGACCTGGACCGCGCTGGACGGGACGGTCGCGGGCGAGCCGTTCGTCCGCGACGGCTCCGGCAGCCCGGCGATCTCCGGGTCCTCGGGCGGCGAGTGGGTGCACGTCACCGTCCCGCTCGACGCCTACGCCGGGGCGCCGGTCGACCTGCGGTTCCTCTACCGCACCGACGGCGCCGTCGCCCCCGACGGGTTCTTCGCCGACGAGATCGTCGTCACCGCCGACGGCCGGCCGGTGGTGACGAGCGGCGCCGAGGACCCCGAGGGCGAGGGCTGGGCGCTCGACGGCTTCCGGGCCACGACCGGCACCGAGGTCGGCGAGTTCGACCACTACTACATCGCCTCCTACCGCTCGCACACCTCGTACGACCGGTACCTGGCGACGGGCCCGTACAACTTCGGCTTCCTCGACTCGCGGCCCGACTGGGTCGAGCACTTCAGCTACGAGGAGGGGCTGCTCGTGTCGTACTGGGACACCTCCCACACGGACAACAACACGAGCCAGCACCCGGGCGAGGGCATGATCCTGCCCGTCGACGCCCACCCGCGGCCCATCCACAACCTGGACGGCCAGCCGTGGCGGTCGCGCATCCAGGTGTACGACGCGCCCTTCTCGCAGCGCCGGCCCCGCAGCTTCACCCTGCACGTCGACGGCCGGCCCAGCTACATCCGGGGCGGCGACCCCCAGCCGGTCTTCGACGACGGGGACCGGTACTGGTACCCGGAGATCCCGATGACCGGCGTCAAGCTGCCCGACGCCGGCGTCCGCATGCAGGTCCTGCGCACGGGCGACACGACGATGACCGTGCGCATCAGCAGGGGCTGACGGTGGGACGACCGACCGCCGCCCCCGCGCGCCCCACCCGCGACGTCCGAAGGAGGCGATCGTGACGAACCACCGCGGGACGCTCCGGCTGGCGGCCCTGGCGCTGGCCGCCCTCACCCTCACGGCGTGCTTCCCGCCGCGCCGCCCCGGCCACCCCGGCGGCGGCCACCACGGGCCGCCGCCCATCGAGGTGCAGGTGCTGGCCATCAACGACTTCCACGGCAACCTGGCGCCGCCGAGCGGCTCGAGCGGCCGCATCGAGGACGTCGACGCCGGCGGAGCGGCCTACCTGGCCAGCCACATCGCCGCGCTCGAGGCGACGAACCCGAACACGGTCGTCGTCTCGGCCGGCGACCTCGTGGGGGCCAGCCCGCTGCTCTCGGCGCTCTTCCACGACGAGCCCACCATCGAGGCGATGAACCAGATCGGTCTGGACGTCAACGCGGTGGGCAACCACGAGTTCGACGAGGGCACCGACGAGCTGCGCCGCCTCCAGGAGGGCGGGTGCCACCCCGTCGACGGGTGCCTCGACGGCGACGGCTTCGCCGGCGCCGACTTCGAGTTCCTCGCCGCCAACGTGGTGTCGCAGGAGACCGGCGAGACGCTGTTCCCCGCCTACACGGTGAAGCGCTTCCCCGGCGGTGCCCAGGTGGCCTTCATCGGCATGACCCTCGCGGGCACGCCGACGATCGTGACCCCCGAGGGCGTCGCCGGCTTCGACTTCCTCGACGAGGCCGAGACGGCGAACGCGCTCGTGCGCCGGCTCGAGCGACAGGGCATCGAGAACATCATCGTGCTGGTCCACGAGGGCGGCGTCACGACCGGGGGCGGGTACAACGGCTGCGAGGGGGTGTCGGGCCCGATCGTCGACATCGTCGAGCGGCTCGACGACCAGGTCGACGCCGTCATCAGCGGCCACACCCACGAGGCCTACAACTGCGTCATCGACGGCATCCCGGTGACGAGCGCCTCGTCGTTCGGCCGGCTGGTCACGGACATGGACCTCACGATCGACCGCCGCACGAAGCGGATCACGTCGATCGCCGTCGACAACCGGATCGTGACCCGCGACGTCGAGCCCGCGCCCGGGATCGAGGCGCTGATCGCCCGCTACGACGAGCTCAGCGCGCCGCTGGCCAACCGGGTGATCGGCCGCATCACCGCCGACATCACCCGGGCGCCGAACGCGGCCGGCGAGTCGGCGCTCGGCGACGTCATCGCGGACAGCCAGCTGGCGGCGACGGCGCCCGAGCACCTGGGCGGCGCCCAGGTGGCGTTCATGAACCCCGGCGGCATCCGGGCCGACCTCCTCTACGCCCCGAGCGGCACCGAGGCGCCGGGCGAGGTCACCTACGAGGAGGCCTTCACCGTGCAGCCGTTCGGCAACAGCCTGGTGACGATGACGCTCACCGGCGCGCAGATCGAGCGGCTGCTGGAGGAGCAGTTCTGCGGCGTGAACGCCGAGGCGCCCCGGGTGCTGCAGCCCTCGGCCGGGTTCTCGTACACGTGGTCGGCCTCGGCGGTCGGCGCGGCCGACTGCGACACGGCCGACGCCGTCGACCCGGCGTCGATCACGCTGGACGGCGAGCCCGTCGACCCGTCGGGCACCTACCGGGTGACCGTCAACAGCTTCCTCGCCACCGGCGGCGACGGCTTCGCGGTGCTGAACGAGGGGACGGACCGCCTCGGCGGTGCGCTCGACCTCGACGCGCTCGAGGCCTACCTGTCGGCGGCGCCCGACGGCGTCGCCCCCGGTCCCCAGGACCGCATCGGCGTCGTCGACTGAGGCGACCCGGTGACGCGTGGCGGCCGGTGCCCCCGGGCACCGGCCGCCGCGCGCTCGGCCGTCAGGCCTGCTGGATCTTGATCTCGATGTCGACGCCCGCGGGCAGCTCGATGCGCTGCAGCGAGTCGACCGTCTTCGGGTTCGGGTCGAGGATGTCGAGCAGCCGCTTGTGGATGCGCATCTCGAAGTGCTCGCGGCTGTCCTTGTCCTTGTGCGGTGAGCGGATGACCGTGAAGCGGTGCTTCTCCGTGGGCAGCGGGATCGGCCCTCGCACCGTCGCCTGCGTGCGGAGCACGGTCTCGACGATCTTCTTCGTCGACTGGTCGATGACCTCGTGGTCGTACGCCTTCAGTCGGATGCGGATCTTCTGCTGGTCGGCCATCTCACTCACTTGTCAAGGAACCGGGTCGCCCGAGGGCGTCCCGCCAGGCTACCGGGGCGCCCGGCCGGCGCGCCAACCGCTGCGGACCCGTCACGGGCCGGCGGGCGCCGGACGGCCCCCAGCCGCCGCCCGACCACCCGATCCCGGCCGATGCCCCGATCGCTCGGCCGGGCGGTGGTCGCACGGCCCCCAGCCGCCGCCCGACCACCGCCGCGGTCGAGAACGATCCGGCGGCGGAGGACGTCCCGCCACGCCCTCCACCGCCGGTACCCCGCCCGCTCAGCGCCACGGCCGTCCGCCCGGCCCGCATCGCTGATCGCCTGTCTGCCTTACACTGTAAGGCCACTCTGAGTGGTGGTCAACCCCTCAGAGCGGTGGCGTCGGGCACAGCGCCGACCGGCGAAGGGCACGGTCGCCCCGGAACGCCGGTGGCCGGCCCCCAGATGGGAGCCGGCCACCCGCTCGGTCTGACGCAGGTCGCGCCGATTACTTGATGATCTTGGTGACGCGGCCGGAGCCGACGGTGCGGCCGCCTTCGCGGATGGCGAACAGCAGGCCCTCGTCCATGGCGATCGGCGCGATCAGCTCCACGGTCATCTCGGTGTTGTCGCCCG
>PKRH01000071.1 GCA_017577565.1 Thermoanaerobacterales bacterium
CCACACGCCCCGCGCCCCGGCGGCGCGTGTTGTTTTCCGCCCCCCCCCCTCGGTGGCGCCCCGTGCGGGCGCGGGCCCCCCCCGCCGGCGGGGGTCGGCCCCGCCCCGCCCGGACGGCCGCCCCCGGGGGGCAGCGAGTGCGGCGGTCCCCGGCGGGGCGCCCGCGGGCAGGGCCGCCTCGGGCAGGCCCCGCCCCGAGGTGGCGAGCCAGGCGGCGGCCGCGGGGGAGCGCAGCGCCGCCCCCGCCACCGCGGCACCGGCCACCGCCGCGGCGGCGAGCGCGGCGCCCGGGGCCCGCCGGTCGGCGTAGAGGCGCCGCTCCAGGGCGGCGAGGCCGGTGCCGAGCAGGGCGACCGGGTGGGCGCGGTCGGGCACCGGCGGCTCGCCGAGCAGGCGGTCGAGCGCCAGCCCGCCGGCCGCGGCCAGCGACCGGCGCCCGAGGCGGCGCAGCACGCCGGTCCCGGTCACCATCGCGCCGCCGCCACGAGCAGCCCCACGGTCTCGGCCACCACCCCGGCGGCCCCGAGCACGTCGCCCGTGTAGCCGCCCAGCCGCCGCCGGGCCAGCCCGACCACCGCCGCGAACCCCACGAGGAGCCCGGCCGCGGTGGCGACGCCGGCCCCGCCCCCGCGGGCCAGGACGACGACGGCGACCGCCGCCACCAGCGTGACCGCCGGCGCCGGGGAGGGTCGCCCCGTGAACCCGGACGCCACCCCCCGCTCGCGGGCGTAGGGGACGAGCGCCATCGTCAGCGCCATGGCGGCCCGGGACCCGGCCCAGAGGCCCACCACCAGCGCCACGTCCGGCCGGAGGGCGGCGAGGGCGGCGACGCGGGCCCCGAGGACGAGCACCAGCGCCGCGACCCCGAAGGCCCCGACGTCGGGCGCGGCCATGACGGCGAGGCGGCGGTCCCGGGGCAACGGCGGCAGCAGCCCGTCGGCCGCGTCGGCCAGCCCGTCCAGGTGGAGCAGGCCGGTCAGGGCGGCGTCGACCGCCACCGCGACGACCGCGGCGACGAGCGGCGGCCACAGCTCGCCGGCCACCCACCAGGCGCCGCCCACCGCGAGCCCGACGACGGCCCCCACGACGCCGAACCAGGCCCGGGCCCGGGCATCGGGCGCCGCGGCCCCGCCGACGACGGTGAGGAACCCGAGCGCCGCCCGCATCAGGCGCGGCCGGCCGGTCGGTCGAGGGGCAGCACCCGCCCGGCCACGACGAGCAGCGCCCGGTCGGCGAGGTCGGCCACCGCCCGGTTGAGATCGCCGAGCACGTCGGCGAACCGCCGGCCCGCCTCGGTGGCCGCGTGGACGCCGAGGCCCACCTCCTCGGACACGACGACGGTGTCCCCGGCGCCGGCCGCCTCCCGGTCCCGCAGCGCCGCGCACAGCGCGGTGCCGTCGGGCGCCAGGTCGGCGTGCCCGGCCACCCAGGTGCCGAGCGAGTCGACCAGCGCCACGCCGTCGAGTCGTCGCAGCACCTCCGGGAGGTCCGGCCCGACCTCGACGGTGGCCCACGACGCCGGCCGGCGGGCGCGGTGGGCGGCGATCCGGGCCGCCATCTCCTCGTCGGTGGCCCGGCCGGTGGCGACGTAGGTGACCGGTGCGCCGGCCTCGGCGGCCAGCGCCTCGGCGACCTGCGACTTGCCGGAGCGGGTGCCGCCCAGCACCAGGGTGATCAACGGAGGCTGCCTCCTCGCACGACCGGGGGTGTCGCAGCGTAGAGCGTGGGCCCCGGCGCGGTCCTCCTACACTCGGTCGGCGATGTCCGGCCCCCTCCTCGACACCGCCGTCACGCGCCTCCTGTTCGTGTGCTGGGGCAACATCTGCCGGTCGCCCACCGCCGAGGCGCTCATGCGGCGCATCCTCGAGGAGGAGGGCCTGAGCGGGGTCGTCGAGGTCGACTCGGCCGGCACCAGCGGCGAGCACGAGGGGTCGCCCCCCGACCCCCGGGCCATCGCCGAGGCCGACCGTCGGGGCCTCGACCTGCGGCCGCTGCGCGCCCGGCGGATCCGCCCCGACGACTGGGAGCGCTTCGACCTGCTGCTGGTGGCGGACGGCACGGTCGAGCGGGCGCTGCTGCGGCGGGCGCCGTCGCCCGAGGCGGTCGCGAAGGTGCACCGGATGACGGCCTTCGGCCCGGACGCCCACGTCGAGGACGTGCCCGACCCCTACTACGGCGGCCCCGAAGGGTTCGCGCAGGTCTACGACCTGCTCGACCGGGCGTGCCGGGGGCTGGTCGAGCACATCCGGGCCGTCCACGCCTGAGCGGTGGGGCTCGCCGACGCGGTCGCCGCGGCGCTGGGTCGCCGGGTCGTGCGCACGGCCCCGGTCGGGGGCGGGTGCATCAGCGAGGCCGCCCGGGTCGAGCTCGACGGCGGCGAGGTCGTGTTCGCCAAGTCGGGCGAGGGGCTGCCGCCCGGGCTGCTCGACGTCGAGGCCGCCGGGCTGCGGTGGCTGGCCGAGGTGCCGGGCGTGGCCGTGCCCGCCGTGCTGGCGGTCACGCCCGACACCCTGGTCCTCGAGTGGGTCGAGCCGGGGGTCCCGACGTCCGCCACCGACGAGCTGCTCGGGCGCCAGCTGGCCCGGCTCCACACCGCCGGCGCCCCCTGCTTCGGCTGGGACCGGGACGGCTTCATCGGCCGGGAGGTGCAGCGCAACACGCCGGCGGCGGACTGGCCGGCGTTCTGGATCGAGCGGCGGATCCGGCCGCTGACCGAGCGGGCCGTCGCCCGGGGGGCGCTCGACCCCCGCGCCCGGGCCGCGGTCGACCGGCTGGCGGCGCGCCTGCCCGACCTGGCCGGCCCGGCCGAGCCCCCGGCCCGGGTCCACGGCGACCTGTGGACGGGCAACGTTCACGTCGACCGCGCCGGCCGGCCCTGGCTGATCGACCCCGCGCCCTACGGCGGCCACCGGGAGGTCGACCTGGCCATGCTGCACCTGTTCGGCCGGCCGGGCCCCGCCGTCGTGCGGGCCTACGAGGAGGTGGCGCCGCTGGCGCCCGGCTGGCGCGACCGGCTCCGGCTGTGGCAGCTCGAGCCGCTGCTCGTCCACGCGGTCACCTTCGGCGGCGGCTACGGTGCCTCGGCCCTCGCCGTCCTCGATCGCTACGCCTGACGCCCGGGCGGTCGACCCTCCGCCCCCGGCACCCTGGGCTTCCGGCGTCCGTGGCGCACGGTGGTGCACGTGAGGGACGCCAGGTCGGTGGTGGCCGGAGGGCGCGGCGGCGCGGCGGTGTCCTGGCGTCTCCGGGGTGGGGATGTGCGGGTGAGAGACGCCGGTTCACCGGAGGCGGGCCGGACGGCCCGGCCGCGCGGGCGGGTCAGAGGTCGGGGTCGAGGGCGGTGGCGGCGACCCGGGCCATCTCCTCGCCGAAGCGGCGGGCGCCCGGCGACGGCACCGGGCAGGTGAGGCCCTCGGGCTCGACGGGGCAGAAGTGGATGCGGTCGGGGTTGCGGACCGTCACCTCGCCGTCGACGCAGCCCTCGTCCGGCCCCTCGCCGTCGCGGCAGGGCAGCCGGTCGACGAAGCGCCCGCCGTCGGTCACCGCGGCGGCGGCGTCCGCGTAGCGGACCCGGCCGAGGTCGCGCCCCGCCCAGCCGTGGGCGATGTCGTGGTAGCCCTCGGCGATCTGCAGGGTGGCCCCGCCCGGCAGCCCCGGCGCGTCCGGTCCGCCGACGAGCACGACCCGGGTGCCCCGCTCCGCGAACATCTCCGTCGCCGTGCGCACGTCCTGGACGGTGCGCTCGGCCAGCGCGTCGCCGGTCAGCGGCCGGCCGTCGGGGCCCCGCGTGCACGGCGACCCGTTGTTGCCGACGAACTGGATGACGACGACGGTCGGCTCCAGCGCCAGGTCGTCGCGCATCTGCGGCAGGGCGTCGCAGGGGGAGGCGCCCGGCACCGGGCGGGTGATCACCTCGGCGTCGGTGTCCCGGCGGAGCGCCTCGACGAAGGCCCCCGACGCCTCGGCCGACAGCGAGTCGCCGTAGAGGATGACCAGCCCGCCGTGGCGGGGCGGGTCCCGCAGCACGGCGGCCCCCGCGACGACCACGGCCGCGGCGGCCAGCCCCGCGGCGACGACGAGGGCCCGCCGGCGGCGGGCGCGGGCGGGCGCCGCGGCGGTGCGGTCGTCGGGCGCGTCCGGTGCGCTGTCGGTCACGTGGGGTCCCCTCCGGCACGTCGTCGAACCGGCAACGAGCGGGTGCCAGCATGGCAGACTCCACGGGCGATGCCCCTCGACGTGCCCGCCCGTGCGTTCGCTCTGCCGGAGGGCGTCGACCCGGGCGCGCTCGTGTCGTTCCTCGGCGAGCGGTTCGACCTGGCGGTCGACCCGCCGGAGCGGACGGACCACACCGTCCTCGACACCGCCGACCGGCGACTGCGGGCGGCGGGCGCGGAGCTGCGGCTGCACACCCACCGGGGCGAGCCGACCATGGCGCTGGCCGGCCGGCCCGGCGCGCCGCCCCTCACCGCCACGGTGCGGCGCCGGCCGCGCTGGCTGGCCGGCGACCTGCCCGAGGGGCCGCTGCGCGACCGGATCGCCCCCGCGATCGGCGTGCGGGCCCTGCTGCCCCTGGCCCGGGTGCGCGGCGAGGTCCGCCCCGCCCGGGTGCTCAACCGGGACGACAAGACGGTCGTGCGGCTGCGCCTGGCCACCCACGCGGCGGTCGTCGAGGGGGGCGAGGTCCCGCTGACGCCCCGGCTGGAGGTGGCCGGTGTCCTCGGCTACCGGCGGCCCTTCGAGCGCCTCGTGTCCGTGCTCACCACCGAGGCCGGCCTCGTCGAGGCGCCGGGCAGCGTGGCCGACGAGGCCATCGCCGCCGCCGGCGGCGACCCCGACGGCGTGCCGTCGAAGGTCCGGGTCCCGCTGCGCCCCGACCAGCGCACCGACGAGGCCGCGGTGGCCGTGCTGCGGGCGCTGGCCGGCGTCGTCGAGGCCAACCTGCCGGGGACGCTCGACGACCTCGACACCGAGTTCCTCCACGACCTGCGGGTCGCGGTGCGGCGCAGCCGGTCGGTCCTGCGGGAGATGAAGCGGGCCTTCCCGCCCGGGCCGCTCCGCCGCCAGCGGGACGCGCTCCGGTGGGTGCAGGCGGTGACCGGCCCCACCCGCGACCTCGACGTCCAGCTGCTCGAGTGGGACGACCTGGTCGCCACGCTGCCCGAGGACCGGCAGGCGGCCCTGGCCCCGGTCCGGGCGCTCCTGGAGCGGCGCCGTCGCGACGCCCACCGGGCGCTGCGGCGCGAGCTCACCGGCGAGGCCTACGGCGCCGCCTGGGGCGGGTACCGGCGGTTCCTCGACGGCGACCTCGGGCCGGACGACGAGCGGCCCGACGCCGCGGCGCCGGTCGTCGCCGTGGCGGGCCGGCGCATCCGCAAGGTCTACCGGCGCATGGTGGCGATGGGCGAGGCCGTCGACGCCGGCAGCCCGGCGACCGCGCTGCACGAGCTGCGCAAGCGGGGCAAGGAGCTGCGCTACCTGCTCGAGCTGTTCGGCGGGCTGTGGCCCGGCGACGAGGCCCGGGACATGGTGCGGGCGCTGAAGGCGCTGCAGGACGTGCTCGGCACGCACCAGGACCGGGAGGTCCAGGCCGACGCCCTCCGCGCCCTGGCCCCCGACCTCGCCGGGGTCGAGGGCGGGCCGGACGCGCTGCTGGCGCTGGGGGCGGTGGTCGAGCGCCTCGGGACCGAGCAGCGGGCCGCCCGCGAGCGCTTCGCCGACCGGTTCGCCGAGTTCGCCTCGCCGTCGCGGCAGGCCCTGGTCGCGGAGACGTTCCGGCCGTGAAGGTCGTCGCCACCTACAACATCAAGGGCGGGGTGGGGAAGACCTCGGCCGCCGTGAACATCGCCGCCCTGGCGGCGGCGGACGGGCTCCGCACCGTGCTCTGGGACCTCGACCCGCAGGCGGCGGCCACGTTCCTGTTCCGCGTCCGGGCCAAGGTGCGCGGCGGCGGGCGCAAGCTGGTCCGGGGCCGGACCGACGTCACCGACCTGCTGCGGGGCACCGACATCGAGGGCCTGGACCTGCTCCCCGCCGACTTCTCCTACCGCCACATGGACCTGGTGCTCGACGGCGCCGGCCGCCGCACCCGCCGCATGGGCCGGGTGCTCGACCCGCTCGCCGAGCACTACGACCTGGCGATCCTCGACTGCCCGCCGTCCATCTCCCTGGTCTCCGAGAGCGTCTTCGACGCCGCCGACGCCCTCCTCGTCCCGCTCATCCCCTCGACGCTGACCGTCCGCACCTTCGAGCAGCTCTCGGCCTTCGTCGAGGACGAGGTCGAGGACCCGCCGGAGGTCGTCGCCTTCTTCTCGATGGTCGACGGTCGCAAGCGGCTCCACCGCGAGGTCGTCGAGCGCCTGTCCACCGACCGCGACGACGTCGCCGCGGCCGCCATCCCCGCCGCCACCGAGGTCGAGCTCATGGGCGTCGAGCGGGCGCCCGTCGTCGTCCACGCGCCCCGCAGCCGTGCGGCCCGCGCCTACCGGGCGCTGTGGGCCGAGGTGCGGTCCCGCCTCGGCATCTGACGCCCCGGCCGGGGGTCCGCCGCCTCAGGCGCCGGCGGGGTCGGCGTCCCGGTCGAGGTCCAGGCTCGCCGAGTTCATGCAGTAGCGCAGGCCCGTCGGCTGGGGGCCGTCCTCGAACACGTGGCCGAGGTGCGAGTCGCAGCGGGCGCAGCGCACCTCGGTGCGGACCATGCCGTGGCTGGTGTCGGTGACGAACCTGACGGCGTCCTCGCGCAGCGGCTTCCAGAAGCTCGGCCAGCCGGTGCCGGAGTCGTACTTCGCCTCGGACGAGAACAGGGCCTGCTTGCAGGCGACGCACCGGTAGATCCCCGGGTCCTTGGTGTCCCAGTAGATGCCGGTGAACGCCCGCTCGGTGCCGCCCCGACGGGCCACCTCGAACTGGAGGGGATCGAGGCGCTCGCGCCAGCCCTCCTCCGTGGTGGGCAGCTCCTCGAGGGGGATCTCCTTCGGGTCGGTCATGGTCCCAGGATGCCAGCCGGCCGGCGGGGGCGCACCAGGCGCCGCGGCACGCCGCCCCGGCGGTCAGCGCAGCGCGCCGAGGAGCCGGTCGACGACCCGGTCGGGGGCGAGGGTCGCCGGGCGGGCCAGCGCCTCGAGGGTCACGAACGCCTCGGTGCCGTGGGCCCGGCCCTGGAGGGTCACGACCGCCGAGCAGGCCTCGCCGTCCTGGCGGACGACGACCTCGAAGATGGCGCAGGCCCGGTCGACGTAGCTGACCGAGCCGACGCGGTGCGCGGCGTCGAGCAGCAGGGCGAAGGCCTCGTCCGGCGGGCAGGACAAGAGCAGCGTGTCGTTGCCGGCCAGGGCCACGCCGACGGTCGGCGGGGGCGGCGGCGCCGGCGGCGCGGGGTCGGGCGCCGCCGGGGTCGGGCCCGGTGGGGGCGCGCCCCGGCCGCCGGCCCGGCGGGCCCGGCTGAGCACGGCGTAGGCCTCGTTGAGGCGCGCCGCGGCCGCGGCGGCCCCGCCGTTGAGGTCGGGGTGGACGGCCCGGATGCGGCGCCGGTAGGCCGAGCGCACCGCCGGCCACGGGTCGTCCGCGCCGACCCCCAGCACGGCCCGGGCCTCGGCGACGTCCATGCCGACGTCCTACCCCGGCGAGAGGAAGGCCGCCAGCAGGGCCCGGTAGTGGGCGGGGTCGTGGCTGCCGGCGTGCTCGCGGGCGGCGTGCATGGCGAGCTGCGGCATGCCGACGTCGACGGTCGTGATGCCGAGGCGGGCGGCGGTGATCGGCCCGATCGTCGAGCCGCAGGGCAGGTCGCTGCGCATGGCGAACCGCTGCAGCGGCACCTTGGCCTGCTCGGCGGCCAGTGCCACCAGGGCGACGCCGGGGGCGTCGGTCGCGTAGCGGACGTTGGCGTTGACCTTCACGACCGGGCCCCCGTTCAGGGCGATGCGGTGCTGGGGGTCGTGGCGGTCGGCGTGGTTGGGGTGAGTGGCGTGGGCCATGTCGGCCGACAGGCAGGCCGAGCGGGCGAGCGACCGGTGGAAGGCCTCGCGGTCGCCGCCCCGGGCGAGCACCGAGCGCTCCAGGACCGTGGGCAGCATCGACGAGGCCGCGCCCCGGTCGGAGGTCGAGCCCACCTCCTCGTGGTCGAACAGGCAGATCACCGGGATCTGCCCCTCGCTCGCCGTCGGGGCCACCTCGGTCAGCGCCTCGACCGCCGCCCAGCACGAGGCCAGGTTGTCGAGCCGCGACGACCCGATGAGCTCGTGGTCCCGGCCGACCAGCGACCCCGGGGTCAGGTCGTGGAGCATGAGGTCCCACCCGAGGACGTCGTCGGGGTCGACCCCCAGCTCCTCGGCGACGAAGGCCACGAGGCCGCCCCCGTCCTCGGACGGTGCGCCGCCGGGCGGCTCGACACCCCAGATGGGGGTGAGGTGGGTCTGGGGGTCCACCTTCAGCCCGGCGGTGTTGACCTCGCGGTCGAGGTGGATGGCGAGCTGCGGGATGGTGCAGACGGCCCGGTCGACCCGCAGCAGCCGGACCATGGCGCCGCTGCCGTTGCGGCGGACCGCCACCCGCCCCGACAGGCCCAGGTCGCGGTCGAGCCAGCTGGCGAGCAGGGCCCCGCCGTAGACCTCGACCCCGAGCTGGCGCGCGCCCGCCCGCACGAGGTCGGGCTGGGGCTTGATGCGCAGGTTGGGGCTGTCGGTGTGGGCGCCGACGATCCGGAAGCCGTCGTGGGGCTGGTGCCCCGAGCCCGTGACCCAGGCGATGAGCGTCCCGCCCCGGACGACGAACCACCGGCCCGGCTCGCCCGGCCACGGCGCGTCCTCGGCCAGCCGGGTGAAGCCCGCCTCGGTGAGCAGGGCGGCGGCCGTGGCGCAGGCGTGGTACGGCGACGGGGAGGCGTCGCAGAACGCCAGCAGCCGGCGGGCGGCGTCGAGGTCGATGGGGCGCGCGGTCACGGCCGCACGACTCTAGCGGCCACCTCCCGCGAGCCGACCAGCCCGATCGCCGACTTGGCGGCGGCCGGCCCGGCACCGCAGGATTCCCCCGTGGCAGGGCTGCCCCGCGTCGACCTCGTGATCGTCCACCGGGACAAGCCCGACGCGGTGCTGCGGACCGTCGAGCGCTTCCTGGCCCAGAGCCTGGTGCCCCGCATCGCCGTGGTCGACAACGGCTCGCCGGCGGCGACGCTCGACCGGCTGCGGGCCGAGCTGCCCGCGGGGGTCGAGCTGATCGAGGCCGGGTCGAACACCGGCTTCGGGCCGGCGGCCAACATCGGGTTCCGCTGGTTCCTCCGCCACGACCCGGCGCCCTGGCTGGCGGTGTGCCCGCACGACGCCCACCCGCTGCCCGGGTGCCTCGAGCGGCTCGTGGCGGTGGCCGGAGCGCAGGAGCGGGCCGGGCTGGCGTCGGCGGACGTCGGCGACGCCCTGACGCCGGTCATCGACCGGTACTTCGGCGCCATCCCCGCGCCCGCCACGGTGACCGACGGCTGGGAGCCGGCCGGCTACCCCCACGGCACGCTCATGCTCGCCCGCCGCGAGTGCCTGGAGTCGGTCGGCCTGTTCGACGAGCGCTACTTCGCCTACTGCGAGGAGGCCGAGCTGGCCATCCGGGCCAAGCGCGCCGGGTGGCAGGTGGGGGTCGTGCGGGGCGCCGAGGTGCGCAACACCGACGTGGGCTCCCGGGCGGACGTCGTCGACTACCTGCAGCTGCGGAACACGCTGCTCATGGTGCGGGAGCACTCGGGTCGCTACCACGCGACCATCCGCCTGCTGATCGCCGTGTGGGACCTGCTCGCCGGCCTGGTCTCCCCCGGGCGGCGGGGGCCGTACTGGGCGCCCCGGGCCCGGCTCCTCGCCATCGCCCACCACCTGCGCCGGCGCTACGGCCCGCCGCCGGAGGCGCTCTTCGGCGAGCCGGGCACCCGGCCCTCCTCGGCGGCGGCCACCTCGGGGCGCACCCGCACGAGGTAGAAGCCCGAGACCGCGACGCCGACGACCAGCGCCATCGCCCCGAGCAGGATCGCCGCCATCCACACGACCCGGCGGCGCCCGGCGAGCGCCCACGCCCACTCGGGCCGATGGGCGGCGTCGAGCAGCGCCCACGCGGTGAGGGCGAGGGGGAGGGCGGCCAGCAGGACCAGCCCGGACGTCGCGGCGGCCTGGTTCGAGACGATGGAGGCAGCCTACGACCCGCCCGGCCGGGCGTGCGCGTGCCCGGCCGCCGTCCGTCGTGCCGTGGCCGCCGGCCCCGGGCTCAGCCCGGCTCGTCCGGCAGGGCGCGCACCCGGCGCAGGCGGTTGCGGGCGTCCTCGAACCCCGGCAGCGGCGGCTGCAGGGTCAGGCCCAGCTCGGTGACCCGGTCGCCGACCAGCGACTCGACCTCGGCCCAGTCCCGTGCCCGCGGGCCGTCGACGTCCCGGTTGTAGGGCTGGTCGAAGACGATGACGTGGGCGCCGGTCGAGCGCAGCGCGGCGACGTTGTGCGGCGCGTCCTCGACGTAGCAGTCCGCCTCGACCTGGGGCTTGGCCCCGAGGAAGCAGAGGTCGCGGTAGGGGATGCCCGACGCGTCGAGCCAGGCCACCGTGTCGGCGACCGCCGTGGCGTGCCCCCAGTTCACGTACAGCCGGTGGGTGATGATGCGGATCCAGACCCCGGCGTCCGACAGGCGCCACAGCGCCTCGGCGGCGCCCGGCATGACCGGCATGGTGCGGAAGATGCGGTGCTCCAGCACCGCGGCCCGGTGGTGCTGCTCGAACTCCTCCGGGGACAGGCCCCACTCCCGGAAGTCCCAGGACCGCTCGAGCGGCAGCGACTCGGGGTCGACGCCGGTGCGCTCGGCCACGACCGTGCGCAGGGCCGCGGTGTAGTCGCCGACCACGCCGTCGAGGTCGACGCCGAGGATGAAGCCCTTCACGGTGCCGGAGGGGTCAGTCGGCATCGGTGCGTCGAGCCTGCCACACGCGGTCGACGATCACGTCCGCGAGGAGGAGCAGGACGGCCAGCCACCCCGCGGGGTGGGGGCGACGCATCTCGATGGGCCAGTCGAAGCTCGGCTCGGGGCCGTGGCGGGCCTGGATGTAGAGGACGTAGGCCGCGGCCAGCGCCAGGGCGAGGGGGCTGGCCAGCAGCAGGTAGCGCCGGAACGTCTCGTGGCGGCACCCGATCCCGGCGGCGACGCCGACGACGAGGCCGACGAGCGGCCCGGCGAGCACGTAGCCGAGCACCCCGACGCCGATGCCGGTCACGATCGCCTGCCGGAGCGTCGGCAGCGCGCCCTCGTAGTGGAAGGCCAGCACCCGGGAGTAGGGCTCGGCCAGCGACGACGGCGCGTGCACGAGCGGCCGGGGGCGGCGGAGGAGCAGCAGCAGGCACAGGGCCGCCGAGCCGGCCGAGACGGCCAGGGCGACGTCGACCCGCTGCTGGGGGGTGAACCGCAGCTCGACCTCGAACGACTCGGCCCGTGGCGTGATCCGCCAGCCGTTGGCGAACCCGTCGACCAGCTCCGGCTCGCCCAGCTCCTCGCCGTCGCGGACGGACGCCGTCCACCCGAGGTTGTGGCTCTGGCCCAGCACCAGCCAGAAGGGCTCGTCGGGCGTGGCGCCGGTGACCCGGACCGTGAGGCGGTCGTGGTCCTGGTCCAGCACGTCGACGGTCGGCCCGGGCGTGACCGGGCCGCCGCCCTCGCGGGGCCGGCCGCCGTCGGCGGCGACGGCCTCGGCCACCAGCGTGCCGGCGCCCGCCGGCGAGGCCTCCCCGCCGGCCGCCGAGCGCAGCACGAGCTGGTCGATGTCGAGGCCCGTCTCCTCGCCGGCGGTGGTCTCGATCTCGTGGTCACCGCCCGACAGCGCCACCGGCGCGTCGTCGCACGTCGTGAGCGGCAGCGCGTGCCCGGCCAGGGCGTCGGCCGTGCGGCCGGTGATGCGGACGGGCACCGGCTCGCCGTCGATCGCCACGAGGTCGGTGCGGCAGCCGGTGTCGATGACCTCGGGCAGCGCCGGCACCGGGTCGGCCGGCAGGCCGATCTCGGCGATGGCCACCGGCTGGGCCACCTCCCGGTCGCTCACCCAGTCGTTGGTCAGGACCTCCCGCACCTGGGTGACCCGCAGCCGCACCCGGGACCCGGTGACGGGCTCCGGCAGCTCGAGCTCGACCTCGGCCGTCGCGCCCTGGCGGTCGCCGTCCTCGACCGGCGGGACCGGCACCCGGCCGACGACCTCGCCGTCGACCCAGACCTCGAGCTCGGTGGGCACCGAGTGGTAGCCGTCGGCCAGCAGCGTCACCGGCAGGCGGTCGACGGTCACCGGCTCGGTCAGCACGACCTCGACCCACTGGCCGACGGGCTCGGCCCGCACCGTCGTCCACGCGGTCCCGGGGTCGCCGTCGAAGGCGGCGGCGGCCGTGTGGACGTCGCCGGTGAGGCGGGCGCTGGACCGCGCCCAGGTGACCGAGCCGTCGTGGGGGCGGCCGAGCAGCTCGTCGATGACGGCCGCCCTGTCCCGGCGGTAGAGGCGGGCCTCGCCGTCGAGCCGGAAGGAGCGGGCGGTGGGCAGCGAGACCAGGCGGGTGATCCGCTCCTCCTCGTCGAGCCGGGTGACGTCGGTGGGGTCCTGGCGCTGCCGGGTCACCAGCACGGTGAGCGGGTTGTCGAGCGACGCGGCACCGGCGGCGTCGAGCAGGTCGGTGGGCAGCGCGATCGTCTCGACCTGCCGGGGCGGGTCGTCGCCGATGGCGATCTCGGCGAACCCGACGCTGCTCAGCCCGGCGTAGCGGGGCCGCTCGCCGGCGCTGTCGGCCAGGATCTCGATCGACAGCGTCTCGAAGGTGCGCTCGGGGAACCGGATGGTCTGCCCGGGGACGTCGCGGGACTCCTGGCCCAGCTCGACGTCGAGGGCGTCGCCCCCGTCGAACCGCAGGCGGACCTCGGTGATGAAGCGGTTGCGGGTGCCGGTCGTCGCCTGGGTGAGGGTGATGTGGTCGGTCGTCACCGGCTCGGTGAGCGTCAGCTCGATGCGCTCGCCCCGGGCGTCGGCGAAGGCCGCGGTGCGCCAGGCGGTCTCGGGGTCGCCGTCGACCGCCAGCGACGGCCGCTCCTCGGAGGTGAAGGTGATCGTGTTGCCGTAGCTGGTGGCGTCGGCCACGACGTCGCCCCGCTGGACGGCGACGGTGCGCGTCGTGTCGTCGGCGTCGGGGAAGACCGGCAGGCGGTTGTCGCTGTGGTCCTCCCGCAGGGGGTCCTGGCCGGCGCGCTCGGTGTAGCCGCGGGTGTGGCGCACGGTCGTCCAGCGCTCGCCCCGGCGGCGGTTCGAGTCGGTCACCAGCAGCACCGCGCCGTCGTCGAGCGCGGCCCGGATCTCGTCCTCGTCGAGCGACGCGGAGTAGCGGATCAGCTCGGTGCCGTCGATCAGCCCGGCGCCCGCCGCCTCGACCAGGCCGGCGCCGTCGCCGGCGACGAGCAGCGGGTGGTCGTCGGCGTGGGTGGCGACGATCGGGAGCGGGTCCTCGACGGGGAACACGGCCAGCTCGGGCGGGTGGGGGAGCTCGGGGTCGGTCTGCAGCAGCAGCTCGTCCTCGAGCTGGACGTCCTCGATCGTCTCGTTCGGCCGGCCCGGGCCGAACGGCACCGGGTCGCCCAGCCCCGGCGCGGCGGTGACCAGCGCCCAGAAGTTCCGGGGCCGGGGCGTGTTGTAGCGCTCGTACTGGAGGTCGCTCTGGACGAGGACGTCGCCGGCCCGCAGGAGGCGGGCGATCGGGGCGAAGCTGGCGGGGACGGCGGTGCGCTCCTGCAGGCGCAGGTCGAACGCGTTGAGCAGGTTGGCCGAGGGCGGCGACCCGTAGGGGATCAGCTCGCGCTGGACCGACGGCCGGTCGACCAGGCCGGGCAGGATCGGGTCGACCGTGTTGCCCCACCGGTAGCTGGCGAAGTCGGTGCCGGGCACGACGAGGACGCGGGTGCCGTGGTCGCCGGCGTCGAGGTGCGCGGCCGCCTCCCGCCAGTACTCCGGCACCTCCTCCGGGCGCCGCAGGTTCTCGGGCACGAAGCGCCCGAGCCACAGCGGGGGCAGCGCGGCGACGGCGAGGACGGGGATGCCGACGGCGAGGGGCAGCGCCGTGCGGGGCCAGCGCCGGGCCACGCTCGTGACGCCAGCGCCGAGCAGCACGGCGAGGCCCAGCACGACGAGGGGCACGGCCCGGGGCAGGCTGCGCATCGACAGCCCGACGTCGGAGAGGAGGAACGCCTTGAGCAGCATCGGCCACGGGGGGCCGTTCTCCCACGGGTAGGCGCCGACGGCCAGCGCCACGCCGACGGCGACGAGCAGGACGAAGTAGGCCCGGTGGCGCCACCGGGCGACGACCCCGCCGGCCAGGCCGAGGAAGGGGATGAGGTAGGTGACCGCGATGAGCGGCAGGACCTGCGTGTAGTCGACGCTCGGCTCGATCCACGGGCCGAGGCGGTCGGTGCCGTAGAAGAACCAGTAGCCGAGGCCCCGCAGGACCTCGTGGCTGACCGAGACCTTCGCCACGGTCTCCGCCGTCTCGGTGTAGCGGAGGATCTCGATGCCGTTCGTGCCCTGCACCGTCAGGCCGGCGATCCACCAGGCCGACACCGGCACGGTGAGCACGCCGATGCGCAGGGCGGCGGCGATCGCCGTGCGCAGCGGGATCTCGCGGGCGACCCACACCGCGTGCGCCAGCCACAGGACCGGCGCGACGCCGACGAGCAGCAGGGCGGTGGCGTTGACGCTGCCGCAGGTGGCGACCGTGAGCGCGAAGGCCGCCGGGTAGCGCCATCCGCGGGTGCGGGCCGTCCGCACGGTGAGCGCCACCAGCCAGGGCAGCGCCACGTAGGGCAGGAGGATCGCGGACAGCCGGGCGACCAGCGTGAGCAGGTAGGGCGTCAGCGCGTAGACGAAGGTCGCGGCGGGCACGCCGGGCCCGCTCCAGCCGAGCGTGCGGACCAGGTAGACGACCCCGGCGCCGGCGCCGAAGATGATCGTGCCCCACCACAGGCGCTGGGCGGCCCAGTCGGGGACGCCCAGCTGCTCGAACACCCAGTAGAACGGCCCCATCGGCCACAGGTAGCCGATGTTCTGGTGGGTGACGGTGCCGAGCCCGATCGTCGGGTCCCACATCGACCACGCCCGGCTCATGAGCTTCGCCGGGTCGAGGTAGAGGTAGGTCTTCGTGTCGGCGCTCACCCACCCCCGCTGGGTGAGCAGCAGCGGCACGTAGGCGACGAGGGCCAGGGCCCCGAGGAGGCGCACGGTCGGCCGCCCCGTGAACGCGAGCCGGCGTGGCCGGTCGCTCGCCGGCCGGGCGGCCGCGCGGGGGCGGGCCTCGGACGCGACCGCCAGCGCGGGCCGCCAGCGGGCCGCGAGCTGCCCCAGGCGGGCGCGTCGGGTGCTCATCGCCGGGCGCGGCGTCGAGTCACCTCGTCGGCGACCACGCGCATGAGCTGCGTGGCGGTGTTGCTCCAGGTGAGCTGGCCGGCCCACTCGAGCGCACCCCGGCTCAGCCGGGCCCGCAGCTCGGGGTCGCCGAGCACCCGGGCCATGGCGTCGCCGAGGCTGACCGGGTCGCCGTCGGCCAGCAGACCGGACTCGCCGTCGCGCACGGCGTCGGCGTGGCCGGCGATGCGGGTGGCGACCGCCGGGGTGCCGCAGGCGGCGGCCTCGGTGAGCGTCATGCCCCAGCCCTCGCGGGCCGACGCCGAGGCGACGATCCACGCCTGCCGGTACAGCTCGACGAGCTCGTCGTCGCTCAGCCGGCCCCGGAGGGTGACCCAGTCGGCGGCGTCCAGCTCGTCGATCACCGACTCGACGAGCGGCCGCTCGTAGCCCTCGCCCACGATGTGCAGCTGCAGGCCCGGCACCTGGCGGCGGGCGTGGTGGGCCGCCCGCACGAGCATGTCGTAGCGCTTGACCGGGGCCAGGCGCCCGACGGCCACGACCAGCGGCTCGGGGGCGCGCTCGCCGCCCGGGGAGAAGCGGGGGTCGATGCCCGGGTGGACGACCGTCACCCGGTCCTCCCGGAAGCCGAGCTCCTCGACCAGCTCGCGCTTGGACGACTCGGACAGCGTGGCGATCGCCGAGGTGCGGTAGAGCGGCGGGGCGATCCGGCGCTCGAAGAAGGCGCCGATGCGGCCGAGGGTGTCGCCGAGGACCATGTTCCACATCTCGGCGTGGACGTGGTGCAGCAGGATCACCCGGGGGCCGCGGTTCCACAGCGGGCTCAGGAACGGCATGCCGTTCCAGATCTCGACGAGGACGTCCCGCGGCCCGGTGCGGCGGAAGATCTCGGCCAGCGCCGCCCGGGGGAAGACCATGTGCCGACCGGCCCGGCGGATGACCTTGTAGCCGTCGCGCACCGCCTCGGTGGGCTGGCCCTGGGCCCACGACGTGCGCATCGTGATGTCGAGGCCCGCGGCCGCCCACAGCTTGGCCACCTCGGCGATGTGGACCTCGGAGCCGCCCGCCTCGACGTCCTCGAGGTCGCGCCAGGCGAGGACGTGGACGCGGCGTACCCCGGCCGAGGCCGCCAGGTCACCGATCTTGGCGACGGGGTCGGCGGTGTCGGGCGCGGCGTCGGTCACAGGCGGTCCTCCCCATCCCCAGTGTCGGCGTCCCGGGTGCCGCAGCGGCCGCTGCGCCTGCGATCGGTTCGGGTCATGCGAGCGTGCCGTCGGGACTCGGGTGCCGGATCGGCCGTATGCTACGGACTTCCGCGCCAGCGCACCAACGATCGGGGGAGGTGCGCGCCGACCGGTGGAGACGACCGTGCCGAGCAACGACGACAGCTCCGTGACCACCCTCGACCGTGCCCTCGAGGGCGTCGAGGGGTGGTTCAGCCCCGACCAGGTGGCCCGGGTCGCCGCCCGCGCCGCCGAGGTGCCGCCGACCGGCCGCATCGTCGAGATCGGCAGCTTCCGGGGCCGGTCGATGGTGGCCATGGCCCTCTCGGCGCCGGAGGGCGCCGAGCTGGTGGCCATCGACCCCCACGCCGGCAACGACCGGGGGCCCCAGGAGATCGAGGGCTACGAGGAGGAGGCCGAGATCGACGCCAAGGTCTTCCTCGCCAACCTCGAGCGGGCCGGCGTGCGCGACCGGGTCCGGTACGTGCGCAAGTTCAGCCACGAGGCGCTCGACGACGTCGAGGGCCCGATCGACCTGCTGCACATCGACGGCGCCCACCGCTACGGCCCGGCGAGCGACGACATCGTGCGCTGGGGCGCCAAGGTGGCCGACGGCGGCACGCTGCTGATCCACGACTCGTTCTCCTCGGTCGGGGTCACGCTCGCCATCCTCACCAAGCTGCTGCTCTCGCCGCGCTGGCGGTACGTGGGGCGCAGCCGGTCGCTGGCCGAGTACCGGCGCGAGCCGGTCCGCGGCGCCGAGCGGGTGGCCAACGTCGCCCGCCAGCTGGCGCAGCTGCCCTGGTTCGCCCGCAACGTCCTGGTCAAGGCGCTCATCGTCGCCAAGCTGCCCGGCGTGACCCGGCTGCTGGGCCACACCGGCGACACCTGGCCCTACTGAGCGACCGGCGCCGGCGCCCGCGGCGGAGCCGGCCGGGTGACGGTCGGCCCGTGCGGGGTCGGTGCTCGCCGGCGCCCCGGCTACTGGCGGCCGGCGCCGTCCGCGAGCTCGGCAGCCGGCGCGCCGCCGTCGGCACCCCCGGCGCCGGCGCCGTCGGTGGCCGCGGCCTCGGTGCCGGCCGGCTCCGCAC
>PKRH01000224.1 GCA_017577565.1 Thermoanaerobacterales bacterium
CGCCGGGCGCGCCGCGGCCCGGCGACGTGGACGGCGCCGGGATGAACACACGTCGCGGATCACCCCGCGGGCGCTCGGGATCGTGGAAGCGATCGGTCACGCGGCTGCTCACACTAACCCCCCTCGGCCGGCCGGCGGTGGTGCCCCGCCCGCGGCTCGGGCGCCGGTCAGCGGGCGTCCGCCACCCCGGCGTCCTCGAAGGTGGCCATCTCGTGCAGGACGCGGGCCGCGGCCTCGACGACCGGCACGGCCAGCGCGGCACCCGTGCCCTCGCCCAGCCGCATGCCGAGGTCGAGCAGCGGGTCGAGCCCGAGCGTCTCGAGGACGACCGACGCCCCCGGCTCGGCCGAGCGGTGGCCGGCGACGACGCAGCGCTCGACGCCCGGCACCAGGCGGCTGGCGACCAGCAGCGCCGAGGCGGCGATGACGCCGTCGACCACGACGGGCACCTGCAGCGCCGCCCCCGCGACGATGAACCCGGCGAGCGCGGCGTGCTCCAGGCCGCCGACCTCGGCCAGCAGGGCGAGGGTGTCGTCGCCGTGCTGGTAGCGGGCACGGGCGACCGCGGCCGCGACGAGCGCCGTCTTGCGGGTGAGCACCTGGTCGTCGACGCCCGTGCCCCGGCCGGTCACGGCGCTGGCCGGGCGGTCGGTGAGGCAGGCGATGAGCGCGGCGGCGGGCGTCGTGTTGGCGATGCCCATGTCGCCGGTGACCAGGCACCGGGCGCCGCCGGCGACCAGCTCCAGCGCCGTCTCCGCCCCGACGTCCAGCGCCCGGCGCGCGTCCTCGACCGACATGGCCGGCCCGGTCGACAGGTCGGCCGTGCCGGGGCGCACCTTGCGGCTGACGAGCCGGGACGCCCGGGCCCCGCCGCCCACCGGTCCGGCGGGCACGTCGACGTCGCCGGCGACGCCGACGTCGACGACCACGAGCTCGTCGCCGGTGCGCCCGGCGAGCACGTTGATCGCCGCGCCGCCGGCGAGGAAGTTGGCCACCATCTGGGCGGTGACCTCCTGCGGCCACGGGCTGACCCCCTGGGCGTGCACGCCGTGGTCGCCGGCGAAGACCGCCGTGGCCACGGGCCGGGGGACCGGTGGCGGCGACACGCCGGCGATGGCGGCCAGCTGGGCGCCGAGGTCCTCGAGGCGGCCGAGCGAGCCGGGCGGCTTGGTCAGGCGCAGGTGGTGGGCGCGGGCCGCGGCCCCTGCCCGCTCGTCCGGCGGGGCGACCAGCGTGGCCGCGGCGGCGAAGGGGCCGACCCGGGCCGCGAGCCAGGCGAGCACGTCGTGGTGGGGCGGGCGACGGTCGACGACGACGACGGGGTGGCCCGCCGCGGACAGCCCCGAGGCCGTCTCCCGGCAACGGGTGACGACGAGCGTGCGGCCCCGGACCGCCTCGGTCGCCTCGGCGTCCGGCGGGACGGGCCGGAGGACGTCCGGGCCGAGGCCGGCGGCGGCGAGCCGGTCGGCGAGCGCGGCGCCGCCGTCGGCGTGGCGGTGGCCGTGACCGTTGGACTGGGCCCGGGGCAGGAGCAGCTGCGCCGGGACGCCGGCCCGGCGCAGCGCGTCCGCGAGCCGGCGCACGCCGGCGGCGGGCAGCAGCAGCCCGCCGTCGGGGTCCGGGGCCGCCGCGGCATCGTCGGCGGCCGTGGCCTCCAGCACGGCGTTGAGGCTGAAGGCGACGGCGTCGAAGGCCGAGACGATGTCGGAATCGTCGTTCTGGAAGACGGAGATGTTGTCGACGCCGGGGCCGTTGAAAGTGAAGGAAATGCTGGCGGAGTCGAGGCCGGTGCGGATGACGGTGATCATCTCGGTCAGGATCTCGGCGGCGAGCGCGACGTCGGACGTCTCTCCGGTGAGCGTGATCTCGTTGCCGCGGACGTGGATGTCGGCGGCGAGCT
>PKRH01000072.1 GCA_017577565.1 Thermoanaerobacterales bacterium
TTTTTTTTTTTTTTTTTTTATGCCTCGCCCACCCCCAGATTTTCCTCTTTCCCTTTTCGGCGGCGGGTGTAGATTTTTAAAAGAGACAGGTTGGGTAACGTCGCCCGAGCGCACGTGCGCAGAGGGTGTGCCTTGCTGAACGTCTCCTTCTTCGGTGTCCGGGGCTCGACCCCTTGTCCCTGCGACGAGAACCGCCGGTACGGCGGGAACACCTCGTGCGTGCAGCTCGACGCACCGGGCCACGACCCGATCGTCTTCGACCTCGGCACCGGGCTCCGCCGGCTGGGCCAGACGCTGCCGACCGACGGCAGCTTCCGGGGCGCCGCGCTGGTCACCCACATGCACTGGGACCACGTGCAGGGCCTGCCGTTCTTCGGCCCGATCCTGGCGCCCGGCGCCAAGCTCGACGTCTACGGGCCCTCGCAGGAGGTCGGCTCCCTGGCCGACGCCTTCCGCCAGTTCGTGCGCCCGCCGTTCTTCCCGGTGACGGTCGAGGAGCTCTACGGCCAGATCGAGTTCCACGACGTCGACGACGGCGACATCGAGATCGACGGGGCGAAGGTCCGGGTGCGCCCGGTGCCGCACGTCGGGGCCAACAACGGCTACCGGGTCGAGGTCGGCGGGGCGACGGTGGCCTACATCGCCGACCACCAGATGCCCCACGACGGCAGCCACCGGGTGAGCGACGACGTCCTCGAGCTGTGCGACGGCGCCGACCTCGTCATCCACGACGCCCAGTACACGGTCGAGGAGTTCGCGCAGAAGTACCACTGGGGCCACTGCACGGTGGACTACGCCGTGTTCGTCGCCCACGAGGCCGGCGCCCGGCGCCTCGCCCTGTTCCACCACGACCCGGCCCACGACGACGACACGCTCGACGACCTGCTGGCCTACGCCCAGCGGGCCGCCGAGCCCACCGGGCTGACCGAGGTCATCTCCGCCTACGAGGGGCTCACCGTCTCGTTCGGGGGGTGACCGGGCCGGTCGCTAGGGTGCACCCCGTGAGCCTCGGAGCGCACAAGCCGCCTGCGATCGACAGCGCCCGGTACCGCCAGGTGCTGGGGCACTTCCCGACCGGGGTGACCGTCGTGACCGCGGCGACGGACGACGGGCCGGTGGGGCTGTGCGTCGGGTCGTTCACGTCGGTGTCGCTCGACCCGCCGCTCGTGGCCTTCTTCGCCGCCAAGACGTCGACGACCTACCCGAGGATCGAGGCCGCCGGGCAGTACTGCGTCAACATCCTGGGCGAGGACCAGGAGGAGGAGGCCCGGGTCTTCGCCAGCTCCGGCACCGACAAGTTCGCCGGCATCGGCTGGCGGCCGTCGCCGGCCACCGGGGCGCCGGTGCTCGACGACGTGCTCGCCTGGATCGACTGCCGCGTCGAGACGGTGCACGAGGCCGGCGACCACTGGCTGAACATCGGACGGGTGCTCGACCTCGAGGTGGGCCGCGAGGGCGGCCCGCTGGTGTTCTTCCGGGGCGGCTTCGGCCGCTACACGACCTGAGCCAGGGAGCGCCATGCCCATCTACGCCCTCGGCGACGCCGAGCCGCAGATCGACCCGACCGCCTACGTCCACCCCGACGCGGTGATCATCGGCGACGTGCGCATCGGCCCCGAGGCGTCGGTGTGGCCGCACGCCGTGCTCCGGGGCGACGGCGCGCCGATCACGATCGGCGCCCGCAGCTCGGTCCAGGACGGCTCGGTCCTGCACTGCACGCCGATCCACCCCACGACGGTGGGGGAGGAGTGCGTCATCGGCCACCTCGTGCACCTCGAGGGCTGCACGATCGAGGACGGCGCGCTCGTGGGGTCCAACGCGGTCGTGCTCCACGAGGCCGTCGTGCGCCGCGAGGCGCTCGTCGGGGCCGGGGCCCTGGTGCCCGGCGGCACCGAGGTGCCGTCGCGGGCCATGGCGCTCGGCGTGCCGGCCAAGATCCGTCCCGACGCGGTCGACCCCGAGGCGATGATCCGCCTGGCCATGCTCAGCTACGTCGAGCGGGGAGCCCGCTACCGCAAGGAGCTGCGCCGCCTCGACTGACCCCGCGGGAACGCGCGGGAGCCCCGGCCCGCCCGCGTGGCAGGGTGGCCGGATGACGCTCTCCCGGGTGTGCGTGTTCTGCGGCTCCAGCGTCGGGGCGCGCGCCGACTACCTCGAGGTGGCCCGGGCGCTCGGGGCCGAGCTCGCCGCCCGGGGCATCGGCCTCGTCTACGGCGGGGCCCGGGTCGGCCTCATGGGCGCGCTGGCCGACGCCTGCCGGGCCGCGGGCGGCGAGGTCGTCGGCGTGATCCCGGGCGCCCTGGTCGAGGCCGAGGTCGCCCACACCGGCCTCGACGACCTGCGGGTCGTCGGGTCGATGCACGAGCGCAAGGCGCTGATGTCCGAGCTCGCCGACGGCTTCGTGGCGCTGCCGGGCGGCTTCGGCACGCTGGACGAGCTGTGCGAGGCCCTCACCTGGAGCCAGCTCGGCCTGCACGTCCCGCCCAAGCCCTGCGCGCTGCTCGACGTCGGCGGCTTCTTCCGGCCGCTCGTCGAGCTGTTCGACGCGGCGGCCGAGGAGGGGTTCCTCCGCCCGGAGCACCGGGGCCTCGTGCTGGTGGTGGACACGCCGGCCGGGGCGCTCGACGCCCTGGCCGCGTGGACGCCGCCCCCGCCCACCCGCAAGTGGGTGGACGGGCCCGGGTGAGGTTCCGGCGCGTCCCCGGCCGCCCCGTCGGCCCGCGCACCCTGGCGCTGGCCGCGGTCGGCGGCGTGCTCATCGGTGCCGGCGCGGCGGCGATGATCGCCTCCGACCTCGGGGTGACGCCCTGGGACGTGCTCACCACCGCGGTCGCCGACCGGGCCGGCGTCTCGGTCGGCGTGTCGGCCGCCGGGCTCAGCGTCCTGGTCTACGCGCTGTGCGCCCCCCTCGGCCGGCTGCCCGGGTGGGGCAACGCCGTGCTGCTGGTGGCGGTCAGCGGCGCGGTCGACGGGGCGCTGGCCCTGCTGGGCGAGCCCGACGCCTGGGCGGGCCGGGCGCTGCTCTACGCCGCCGGCGTGCCGGTCGTGTGCCTGGGCGTCGCCCTGGTGGTCGTGGCCGACATCGGCGTGGGGCCGCTGGAGATGGCGATGCTGGTGGCGACCGACCGGGCCGTGCCGCTCGTGCGGGCCCGGGTGGTCATCGAGGCGACGACGCTCGCCGTGGGCACGGCGCTGGGCGGGGCGCTGGGCCTCGGCACGGCGGGGTTCGCGCTGGCCGCCGGCCCGCTGATCGCCGGCTGGCTGCGGCTGCTGGGTGCCGCGCCGGGGCCGCGGCGGCTCTCAGCCGTCGGAGGCGAGGAACTCGAGCCCGGCGACGGGGAGGTTGCGCAGCACCGCGAAGCAGAGGGCGACGACGATGCCGGCCACGAGCGCCGCGTGGGGTAGCCGGAGGCGTCGCTCGGGCAGGCCGAGGAGCGGGCGCAGCCACAGCCCCAGCGCGAGCGCGGGGAGGGCGAGCAGCAGCGGCAGCAGCAGGTTGTGGTCGAGGGCGGCGACGAGGTCGCCCCGGAGCAGGTCGTGGGTGCCCCGCAGCGCGCCGCAGGCCGGGCAGTCGAGCCCGAGCAGGGTCCGGGTCGGGCAGACGGGGTAGAGGCCGCCCTCGGCGGGGTCGACGAGGCCGACGTAGGCGGTGAGCGCGGCGACGGCGCCGAGGCCCACCAGGCGCCCCCACGGCCGGCCCGGGACCGCGGCCCTGGTCGCGGTCGTCGCCGTCACGGGGTCCATCGCTCCCCGACGGTAGCGTCGGCGCCATGGACGTGGGATCCGTCGGCATCTGGACCGCGCAGCTCGACCTCCAGCCCGCGGCGCGCGCCCGCGAGGTGGCGGCCGAGCTCGACGAGCTGGGCTACGGGGCGCTGTGGGTGCCGGAGGCGGTGGGGCGGGAGGCGCTGACCCACGCTGCCGTGCTGCTGGGCGCGACCCGCCGCATCGTCGTGGCCACCGGGGTCGCCAACATCTACAACCGCACGCCGGCAGCCACCGCCCTGGCCCAGCGCCTGCTGGCCGACGACTCGGGCGGGCGGTTCCTGCTCGGCCTCGGCGTCAGCCACGGCCCCATGGTCGAGGGCATGCTCGGGCAGCGCTGGGAGAAGCCCTACTCCCGCATGGTCGAGTACCTCGACGCCCTGGACGGGGCCTTCACCGTGTCGCCCGCCCCGGCGAAGGAGCCGCCCCGGGTCCTGGCCGCGCTCGGCCCGAGGATGCTCGAGCTGGCGGGGCGGCGGGCGTGGGGGGCGCTGACCTACTTCGTGCCGGTCGAGCACACGCCGGTCGCCCGCCGGCACCTCGGCGACGGGCCGATGCTCATGGTCGAGCAGGCGGCGGTGCTGACCACCGACCCCGAGGTGGCACGCGACGCCGCCCGCAAGCACATGCAGGTCTACCTGACGCTGCCCAACTACGTGAGCAACCTGCGCCGGCTCGGGTGGGGGGACGACGACCTGGCCGACGGCGGCAGCGACGCGCTCGTCGACGCGCTGGTCGCCTGGGGCGACGTCGACGCGATCGCGGCCCGGGTGGCCGAGCACCGGGAGGCGGGCGCCGACCACGTGTGCGTCCAGGTGCTCGACACCGACGTCAGCGCCCTGCCGCTCGAGCAGTGGCGGGAGCTGGCCCCGGCGCTGCTCGACGGCTGACCGGGCGCCGGCGCGGAACGCGCTGTCGGGCCGCGCGCGGTCCCGGATACACTTGACCCGCGGGTCAAGTTCGCGGTGGCGAGCACCGGCCGCCAGGTGAGGGGAGCGCATGTCGGAGAGCTCGGAGAGCACGGCTCGACGCAACGGCTGGAGGTTGATCGTCCGGGAGGCCGGGCGGCGCCGGTTGGGCATCGCCATCGGTGTCGTGACCGGCCTCGCCTGGACGGCGGCCAAGGTGAGCACCGGCGTGATCGTCCGGCAGGCGGTCGACGAGGGGATCGAGCGGGACGACATGACCGCCCTGCGCAACTGGGCCGTCGTGCTCGGCTGCGTCGCCCTCGCCTCGGCGGTCTTCACCGGGCTGCGCCGCTACATGGCCTTCCGCGAGGCCCGGGCGGTCGAGGCCAGCCTGCGCGACCGGATCTTCGCCCACGTGCAGCGCCTGCACTTCGCCTTCCACGACGAGGTGCAGACCGGCCAGATCATGAGCCGGGCCAACACCGACCTCCAGCAGATCCAGGCCTTCGTGGTCATGGTCCCGCTCACCATCAGCAACTTCATGACCGTGCTGTCGGTGACGGTGATCCTGGTCACGATCGACCCGCTGCTCACCCTGCTGGCCCTCGGCTCGCTGCCGTTCCTCAACCTCATGGCCACCCGGTTCTCCCGGCGGCTGCACCCCCACGTCATGGCCATCCAGCAGGAGTCGGCCGAGCTGGCCGCCGTCGTCGAGGAGTCCGTCGCCGGCGTGCGGGTGATCAAGGGCCTCGGCGCCGAGCGGGTGCAGGCCGCCCGCCTGGCCGCGGAGGCCGACGACGTCTACCGGGCGTCCATGGCCGCGGCCATGACCCGCGCCCGGTTCGTGCCGGCGCTCGAGCTGCTCCCCAACATCGGGTTCATCGCCGTGCTCGGCTACGGCGGCCACCAGGTGCTCTCCGGCGACCTGACGCTCGGCGCGCTCGTCGCCTTCAACGTCTACATCGGCATGCTCGTGTGGCCGCTGCGCATGCTCGGCATGATCGTCGCCCAGGCCCAGCGGGCGGTGGCCGCGGCCGAGCGGGTCCACGAGGTCCTGGCCACCCAGCCCGAGGTCACCGACCCGCCCCGCCCCAAGCCGCTGCCGGCGGGCGGCGGCGAGCTGCGGTTCCGGGGGGTGCGGTTCGGCTACGGCCGGGCCGAGCCGGTGCTCGACGGCTTCGACCTCACCGTGCGGGCCGGCGAGTCGGTGGCGCTGGTCGGGGCCACCGGGTCGGGCAAGTCGACGATCGCCCGGCTGATCCCCCGCTTCTACGACGTCGAGGAGGGCAGCATCACGCTCGACGGCGTCGACGTGCGCGAGCTGCGGCTGCGCGAGCTGCGGCGGGCCATCGGCATCGTCTTCGAGGACACCTTCCTGTTCAGCGACACCATCGGCGCCAACATCGCCTTCGCCGACCCCGACGCCCCGCCCGAGGCGATCGAGCGGGCGGCCCGGCTGGCCGGCGCCCACGAGTTCATCACGGCCCTGCCCGAGGGCTACGCCACCCGCATCGGCGAGCGGGGCTACTCGCTGTCGGGCGGCCAGCGGCAGCGCATCGCCATCGCCCGCGCCATCCTCGCCGACCCCCGGGTGCTGATCCTCGACGACGCCACCTCGGCCGTCGACCCCACGAAGGAGCACGAGATCCGCGACGCGCTCGCCGAGGTGATGCGGGGCCGCACGACCATCGTCATCGCCCACCGCCCGGCGACCATCGCCCTCGCCGACCGCGTCGTGCTCATCGACGGCGGCCGTGTCGCCGCCGAGGGCACCCACCAGTCGCTGCTCGGCTCGAGCGAGCGCTACCGCGAGGTGCTGGCCTCGGCGGCGGCCCGGCACGCCGAGGCGGTGCCCCACGACGCCGGGGCGGTCGTGGCCGGCGACGGCGACGGCGGCCCGCCGGGGCGGCCCGAGCGGGTCGGCGGCGCGGTGGCCGGACGGGCCCGGGGAGGTCGGTCCTGATGTGGATGGCCGCCGGCGTCGACGCCGAGGACAAGCTCGACGCGGCCGCCGCCCGCCAGGTGCTGCGGCGGTCGGCCCGGCTGCTGCGGCCGCACCGCCGGCGGGTCGTCGGCGCGGTCGCCATGGTCGTGCTGTGGACCTGCACGGTGCTGGCCGGGCCCTACCTCGTCAGCGTCGGCATCGACCGGGGCATCAAGGAGGGGAACGCCGCCGCGCTGAACCTGGCGGTGGCCGGCTACGTGGCGGTGGCAGCGCTGGCCTACGTCACCAACCGCCGGCAGATCGCGCTCATCAGCCGGGTGGGCGAGGACTTCCTGCGCGAGCTGCGCATCCGGGTCTTCCGTCACCTGCAGCGGCTGTCGATGCCGTTCTACGACCGGTCGAAGGCCGGCGTGCTGGTGTCCCGCATGACCTCCGACGTCGACTCGCTGGCCGAGCTCATCCAGCTGGGCCTGGCGATGTTCGTGTCGAACGCGCTGCTGCTCGTGGTCTCGCTGGCCGTGCTCACCGCGGTGTCGTGGCAGCTCATGCTCGTGTGCGCGGCCGCGCTCCCGCCCGTGATCCTGGCCAGCGTCAAGTTCCAGCGCGACTCCAACGAGGCCTACCTCGAGGTGCGGGACAACATCGGCAACACGCTCTCGCACCTGCAGGAGGGCATCGCCGGCGTCCGGGTGGTGCAGGCCTTCGCCCGGGAGGACGTCGAGGTCGGCCGGTTCGAGCGGGGCAACCGCGAGCTCTACGAGAGCCACATGCGCTCGGTCGCCATCTCGGCCTGGTACCTGCCGGTCATCGAGCTGGCCGGCTGGGGGACGACCGCCCTGGCCGTCGGCATCGGCGGCTGGTGGGTGCACCAGGGCGCCCTGACGGTCGGTACCGTGGCGTTCTTCGTGCTCACGCTGTCCAACCTGTTCGAGCCGGTGCAGCAGCTGAGCCAGCTGTTCAACATGGTGCAGTCGGCCGGCGCCGGCCTGCAGAAGCTCTACGAGCTGCTCGACACGCCGGTCGACGTCGACGAGCGGCCCGGTGCGATCGACCTGCCCGAGACCGGCGACATCGAGGTCGAGCGGGTGTCGTTCGCCTACGGTGACGGGCCCACCGTGCTGCGGGACGTGTCGCTGCGGATCCCGGCGGGCGCCCGGCTCGCGCTCGTCGGGCCCACCGGCGCGGGCAAGTCGACGCTGGCCAAGCTGATCGCCCGCTTCTACGACCCCACGGAGGGGCACGTGCGATTCGGGGGCGTCGACCTGCGGGACGCCACGCTGTCGTCGCTCCGGAGCCGGATCGTCGTCATCCCCCAGGAGGGGTTCCTGTTCAACGGCACGATCCGGGACAACGTGCGGCTGGCCCGGGCCGGCGCCAGCGACGCCGAGGTCGACGACGCGCTGCGGGCCGTCGGCGCCTACGAGCGCTTCGCGGCGCTGCCCGACGGCCTCGACACCGAGGTGCGCGAGCGGGGCAGCCGACTGTCCGCGGGGGAGAAGCAGCTCGTCTCCCTGGCCCGGGCCGCGCTGGCCGACCCGGCGGTGCTGGTCCTCGACGAGGCGACCTCCAGCCTCGACCCCGGCACCGAGGCGCTCGTCGAGGCCGCGGTCGGCCGCCTGATGGAGGGGCGGACCGTCGTGGTCATCGCCCACCGCCTCTCGACCGCCGAGCGGGCCGACCTCGTGGCCGTCGTCACCGGGGGCGAGCTGGTCGAGGTCGGCACGCACGACGAGCTGGTGGCGCGGGGCGGCGCCTACACCGCGCTGTACGAGACCTGGGTGGCGGGCACCGGGGCCGAGCCGGTTCAGTGAGCCCGGGCCGCCGCCCGCAGGCGGTCGGCGGTCACCGTGGCGTCGTAGCCGGGCGGCACGCCGTCGACGATGATGGCCTCGCCCTCGATGTTGCGGGTGCGCAGCGGCAGGATCTCCTGGTAGGCCTCCGAGGCGTACCAGGCCCGGGCGGACGCGAGGTCGGGGAACTCGATGATCACGACGGTCCCGGGCCAGTCGCCCTCCTCGACCTCGACCTCGGCGCCGTGGACGAGGAACCGGCCGCCGAAGGGGTCCATCGTCGCCTGGATGCGCTCGATGTAGGTGAGGACCTCGTCGTTGATCTGCGGGGTGCGCAGGTGGGCGAGGGCGTACGCGGGCATGGGGGCCTCCTTCCAGCGGCGGCGCCGGTCGTCGCCGGGCCCATCGTGCGCCCCCGGCCCGCGCCGGGGCGATGACCTCTCAGGTCATGCCGCGGGGGCCGCGCCGGCGGGATCGGCCCCGTCGTCGGCGGCCGGCTCGGCCGCGGGGACGAGCGGGAGGTGGCAGGCGACGACGTGCTCGGTGCCGGCGCCGTCCCCGTCGCCCAGCACCGGGCGCAGCTGCGGCTCCTCCAGCGCGCACCGCTCCTCGGCCCGGGGGCAGCGGGTGCGGAAGCGGCAGCCGGACGGCGGCGACAGCGGCGACGGCAGGTCGCCGGCGAGCGCCGTCTCCGACACCGGGACGTCGGGGTCGGGCTCGGGCACGGCCTCGAGGAGCGCCGCCGTGTAGGGGTGCGCCGGACGGGCGTAGAGGTCGTCGGCCGGGCCCACCTCGCACAGCTTGCCCAGGTACATGACCGCGACCCGGTCGCTGACGTTCTTCACCACGGCCAGGTCGTGGGCGATGAACAGCATCGTGAGGTGGTGCGCGGCCTTGAGGTCCTCGAGCAGGTTGAGGATCTGGGCCTGCACCGACACGTCCAGCGCCGAGACCGGCTCGTCGCAGATGAGCAGCTTCGGCTCGAGCGCCAGCGCCCGGGCGATCGAGATGCGCTGGCACTGGCCGCCGGAGAACTCGTGCGGCCGGCGCCGGCCGGCCGTCTCGGGGTCGATGCCGACGTCGCGCAGGATCTCGGCCACCCGCTCGTCGGCGCCCTCGGTCCGGCCCCAGATGTCCAGGCCCTCGCGCACGATGTCGACGACCCGCCGCCGGGGGTTCAGCGACGAGATCGGGTCCTGGAAGATCATCTGCATCTCCGGCCGCAGCCGGCGCAGCTCCTCGGCGCCGAGGCGGCCGAGGTCGCGCCCGTCGAAGACGACCCGGCCGGAGGTGGGCGGTGGCGCGTGCACGATCGCCCGGGCCGTCGTCGACTTGCCGCAGCCGGACTCGCCGACGAGCCCGAGCGTCTCGCCCCGGGCGACGTCGAAGGTCACGTCGGACACCGCCCGGACCCGGCCTCGGCGGCCGACGGGGAACTCGACGACCAGGTGCTCGACGGTGAGCAGGATGTCGTCGCGCCGCCGCAGGGCGGCCGTGCCGCTGCCGGCCATCAGACCGCCACCTCCGCCGTCCGGTCCCTGCGCCGGTTGCGGGCCAGCGCCTCCTCGCCCTCCGGCGTGCCGACGGGGAAGAAGCAGGCGTGCTGGTGGCCGTCGCCGGCGTCGGTCAGCGTCGGGGTCTCCTCCCGGCAGCGGTCCTGGGCGGCCGGGCACCTCGGGGCGAACGGGCACCCGGGGGGCAGGTCGACGAGGTCGGGCGGCCGCCCCGGCACGGCCTGGAGCCGGGTGTGCCCGGGGTTCGACAGCCGGGGGATGCACCGCAGCAACCCGTCGGTGTAGTGGTGCCGGCGCTCGTGGAACAGCGCCCGCGTCGGCCCGTGCTCGACGATCCGGCCCGCGTACATGACCGCCACCCGGTCGGTGCGGCCGGCGACGACGCCGAGGTCGTGGGTGATGAGCACCATGCCCATGGCCCGCTCCCGGCGCTGGTGGTCGAGCAGGTCGAGGATCTGCTTCTGGATGGTCACGTCGAGGGCGGTGGTGGGCTCGTCGGCGACGAGCAGCCGGGGGCCGCAGGCCAGGGCGATGGCGATGGTGACCCGCTGGCGCATGCCGCCGGAGAGCTGGTGCGGGTAGGCGCGGACGCGGCGCTCGGGCTCGGGGATGCCGACCGAGCGGAGCAGCGCGACGGCCGTCGCCCGGGCCTCGCGCCGCCCCATGTCGAGGTGGTGGCGCAGCGACTCGGTGATCTGGTCGCCGACCCGCATGGTGGCGTTGAGGGCGGTCATCGGGTCCTGGAAGACCATCGCCGCCTTCACGCCCCAGATCCGGCGCATCTCCCGGGGGCTCCGGCCGACCAGTTCCTCGCCCTCGAGGCGGACGCTGCCGGTCACCGTGGCGTGCCGGGCCGTCACGAGCCCGAGGGCGGAGCGGGAGAGCACGGTCTTGCCGGAGCCGGACTCGCCGACGATCCCGACGGTCTCGCCCCGGTCGACGTCGAGCGACACGCCGTCGACGGCCACCACCGTGCCGCGGGGTGTGTCGAAGGTCGTGCGCAGGTCGCGCACCCGGAGCAGCGTGGGGGCGGGCTCGGTCTCGGTCGTCGTCACAGGCCGGCGTCCTTCACGTCGAGGCGGCGCCGCAGCGTGTCGCCGACGAAGTTGAGCGACAGCACGGTGAGGAACATCGCCGCCGAGGGGATGAGCGCGGCGTGGGGGGCGTCGTCGAGGTGGGTCTTGCTGGTGGCGATCATGTCGCCCCAGGTCGGCTCGGGAGGCGGGACGCTGAGGCCGAGGACGGCCAGCGACCCCTCCAGCACGATGACGACGCCCATGGCCACGAGGCCGAAGGCGAGGACCGGCAGCACCACGTTGGGCACGATCTCCCGGAAGAGGATGCGCCGGCGGGTGGCGCCCAGCGTGTGGGCCGCGAGCACGAACTCGCGCTGGGCGACGGCCAGCGTGTTGGCCCGGGCCACCCGGGTGTAGACGGGGATCGACAGCACGCCGATCAGCAGCGAGATCACCGTCAGGCTCCGGCCGACGTAGGCCAGGACGGCCAGGAGCAGCACGAGCGACGGGAAGGCGAGCATGACGTCGACGACGGCCATGACGACGGTCTCGAACAGGCCGCGCAGGTAGCCGACCGCGGTGCCGAGGACGCCGCCGACCAGCATGCCGATGCCGACGGCCGACAGGCTGACGGTGACCGACACCCGGGCGCCGTGCACGAGGCGGGAGAGCTGGTCGCGGCCCAGGCCGTCGGCGCCGAGCGGGTGCTCGGCGCTGGGGCCCTCGAGCTTGGCCGAGACGTCGGGCAGGTAGGGGTCGGCGAGCGGGAGCCACTCGGCGGTCAGCGCGGCCAGCAGGACCAGCACCAGCCACGCGACCGCCAGCCAGAAGGCGACGCCGAGCCGGCGCCCCCGGGGCCGGCGGCCGGTCCGGGCGGCGGTGGTGCCGGCCGCGGTGGCGCCGTCGGCCGGGGCGCCCTCGGCGGTGCCGGTGGCGTCCCCGACGACGTCATCGAGCGGTTGCAGCGCGGCCATGCCGGATCCTCGGGTCGAGCAGCGAGTAGAGGAGGTCGACGGCGAAGTTCACGACCACCACGGACGCGGCGATCACCAGCGCGACGCCCTGGACCATCATCAGGTCGCGCTGGGAGATCGAGTCGACGAGCAGGCGTCCGACGCCGGGCACGGCGAAGAGCGTCTCGACGATGACGGCGCCGCCGACGATCGTGCCGATCTGCACGCCGACGACGGTCATCAGCGAGAACGAGCTGGGCCGCAGCGCGTGGCGGAACAGGATCCGCCAGGTGGGCAGGCCCTTGGCCCGCGCCATGGTGATCGAGTCCTGCTGGAGGGTCGTGATCATGTCCGACCGCAGCAGGCGGGTGTAGACGGCGAGCTCGCCCATGGCGAGCGAGAGGGCGGGCAGCAGCGCGCCCCGCAGGTTCTCGACCGGGTCGTCGGTCAGCCGGGTCCAGCCGGTGGCGGGCAGCCACCGCAGGGTCTCGGCGAAGACGAGGATGAGCAGGATCGCCATCATGAAGCTCGGCACCGCCAGCACGCCGAAGGTCGTGCTGGTGATGACCCGGTCGGCGAGGCCGCCCGCCCGGAACGCCGAGAACGTCCCGAGCGGGACGGCCACCGCCAGGGCGATCGCCAGCGCCAGCAGCCCGATCTCGAGCGTGACCGGCAGGCGCTCGGCGATCGCCTCGGCGACCGGCTGGTTGGTGCGGTACGACCGGCCCAGGTCGCCCGTGACGGCGTCACCCAGCCAGTGGACGTACCGCGCGAGCAGCGGGTCGTCGAGCCGCAGCTCCTCGCGCACGGCGGCGACGTTCTCCTCGGTGGCCGCCTCCGCCCCCAGGATCTGCACCGCCGGGTCGCCCGGCAGCAGGCTGGTCAGGCCGAAGGTGAGGAACGACACCACGAGCAGGGTGACGACGAGCGCCACCGCCCGGCGCAGGACCAGCGGCACCGTGCGCTACTCCGTCGTCCAGACGTGGCCCCACATGACGGTCGCGCCCGGCACGCCCGTGCCCGGCGTCCCGTCGGGGAACGTCCAGCCGTCGAGGTTCTTCACGTGCTCCTGCACGGCGACGGCGGCGAGCGTCGAGCCCGAGTACGTGATCGGGTAGTGCTCGTTGACCGTCAGCATGATGTCCTCGACGAGCTGCTTGCGCTCCTCGACGTCGGTCGAGGCGGCGAGCTGCTCGAGGGCGGCGTCGATGTCGGGGTGGGTGAAGCGGGTGAAGTTGGTCGAGCTGCCCTCGGTGAAGGCGCCCTTGAGGTTGGGGTAGGGGTCGCGGTCGACGCCCATGCGGAAGCACTTCGCCTGGTAGTCGCCGGCGATGGCCTCGGACACGTGCGTGGCCTGCTCGACCTGCCGGAGCTCGACCTCGGCGCCGATCGCCTCCCAGAAGGCCTGGTAGAGCTGGGACAGCTCGTTGAGCGTCGGGTCCGGCGGGCAGTCGTAGCGGAAGCTGACGGGCTCGCCGGGCGCCTTGCCGTCCGACCGGTTCGGGTCGTTGACGTACTCCTCCAGCAGCTCGCGGGCCGTCTCGGGGTCGCCGTCCTGCCAGGCCTCGTCGACGGCCTCGGAGAAGTAGGGGTCGTCCTGGCCGAACGGCTGGCTGGACGGGGGCACGAGCCCGGTGCCGCCGAGCACCTCGATGACGTCGTCGCGCTCGATGGCGAGGGCGAGCGCCTTGCGGACCCGGACGTCGTCGAGCGGCGGGGCGGTGGTGTTGAAGATGTTGACGCCGGTGTTGTTGCCCAGCTGCTCGTAGGTGTCGACGCCGTCGAGCTCGCGGACCTTGGCCACCGTGGCCTGGCGCAGCGTCTGCAGGACGTCGATGTCGCCCGAGGTCAGGCTGGAGACCCGGGTGTCCTCGTCGGGGATCGGCCGGAAGACGATCTCGTCGAGGTAGGGCAGGCCCTCCTGCCAGTAGTTCGGGTTCCGCTTGACGACGAGCTGGCTGTCGCGCTCCCAGGACTCGAACATGAACGGCCCGGTGCCGACCGGGTGGGCGCCGGCGTCCTCGCCGGCCGCGGCCGCGGCGGTGGGCGAGAAGGGGTAGCCGGCGGCGAGGGTCAGCGAGTCGGGGAAGGCCGAGTTGGGCCGGGACAGCCGGTAGGTGACCGTCAGGTCGTCGACGATCACCATCTCCTCGACGTCCTCGAGGTCGGCGGCCAGGTTGGAGCCCGGGGCCTTGAGGTAGTCGTCGAAGATCGTCTTCAGCGCCTGGGCGTCGAGCGGCGTGCCGTCGTGGAAGGTCACGCCGGGGCGGAGCTTGAGGGTCCACTCCGTGAGGTCCTCGTTGGGCTCCATGGACTCGGCCAGGTAGGGGCGGACGACGCCGTCGGCGTCCCGCCGCATCAGCGGGTCGTAGATGGCGAGCGCGACCGTGATGCCCGCGTTGGCGAAGTTGGCCTCGCCCGGCAGCCAGCTGTTGGTCTCGGCCTCGAGGCCGACCGTGATCGAGCCGCCGTAGACGGGGTCGCCCTGCTCGGACTTCTCCGTCCGGGCGCCGGTCGGCTCGGCGGCGTCGGCGTCGTCGTCGCCACCGCCGCCGCAGCCGGCGGCCACCAGGCCGGCGGCGACCAGCGCCCACAGCATCCGGGCCGCGAGGCGCGGCCGGCGGGTCCGTCGAAGGCCCACGTGCTCCCCCTCCAGTGGTCGAGCTGCCCGCGCTGCGGGCAGGCACTTAGCACACCGCTAACAGGTTGTGGCGAAACCTAATGCGCGTGTGCGAAAGCGCGCAAGAGCCGAAACAGCAGGTGGAGCGACCGTCGACGGGTCAGGGGCGGTCGGCCGACGTGGCGCGCAGGCCGGACACCAGGCGCCGGAGCGTCGCCGCCACCCGGTCGTCGAGCTTCTCGGCGTCGACGTCGAGCTCCTCGGCCAGGCGGTCGCGCAGGACCGTGTAGCCGTAGACGAGCGAGGCCAGCGCCGCGTGCAGCCCCTCCTCGTCGAGGTCCGGCGGGAGCACGCCCTCCTCGACGTCCCGCCGCAGCCGGGCCCGGGTGCCGTCCGGGTCGGGGACCATGCGCACGTGGTGGTCGCCGTCCAGCACCAGCAGCACCGCCAGGACGGCGGCCTGGCGGTGGCGGTGGTGGAGCATGGTGCGCAGCATCCCCTCGTAGCGGGCGGGCGCCGGCAGCCCCCGGCCGGGGCGGAAGTCGGCCATCCGCTCGTCGACGTCGGCCCGCAGCGCCGCTCGCAGCAGGTCGCGCCGGGAGCCGAAGTAGTGGTAGACGAGCCCGCGGTTGACGCCGGCCTCGTCCGCCACCTCGCGCAGGTTGAGCCCGGCGAGCACGCCGTTGCGCTCGAGCAGCAGGAGCGCGGCCTTCTGCAGCGCGGCCTCCGTCGCCGAGCGGTTCGGCGGCCGGCTCCGGGGCGCGTCGTCGGGCGGCGGCTGGTCGGCCATCACGTCATGTTGGCACGACCGGGGCCCGGCGCCGGTTGGTGGAGCCGGAACCACCCATTGCTACTATCGCCGTAGGAGAAATCCCGCCCGCCAACGGCTCCGCCCGGAGGACACCCATGGCAATCGCCGACGATCTCGACCTGGGGCGCTACAAGCTCGGCTGGTCCGACGAGGAGAACTACGTCTACAAGCCCAAGAAGGGGCTCAGCGAGGAGATCGTCCGCGAGATGTCGTGGATGAAGGGCGAGCCGGACTGGATGCTGAAGAACCGCCTCAAGGCGCTGAAGCACTTCCAGCAGCGGCCGATGCCGACCTGGGGCGGTGACCTCTCCGAGATCGACTTCGACGACATCTACTACTACATCAAGCCCACCGACCAGCAGGTCGACGAGTGGGAGGCCCTCCCCGAGTCGATCAAGCGGACCTACGAGCGGCTGGGCATCCCCGAGGCCGAGCGGAAGTACCTGGCCGGCGTCACCGCGCAGTACGAGTCCGAGGTCGTCTTCCACCGCAACCGGGCCGACCTCGAGCGCCAGGGCGTGATCTTCTGCGACATGGACACCGCCCTGCGCGAGTACCCGGAGCTGGTCAAGCCCTACTTCGGCACGGTCATCCCCCGCAACGACAACAAGTTCGCCGCGCTGAACACCGCGGTGTGGTCGGGCGGCTCGTTCATCTACGTGCCGCCGGGCGTCGAGGTCCAGATGCCGCTCCAGGCCTACTTCCGCATCAACGCGGAGAACATGGGCCAGTTCGAGCGGACGCTCATCATCGCCGACGAGGGCTCGAAGGTGCACTACATCGAGGGCTGCTCCGCCCCGGTGTACACCACCGACTCGCTGCACTCGGCCGTCGTCGAGATCGTGGTCAAGCCGAGCGCCCGCGTCACCTACACGACCATCCAGAACTGGTCGAACAACGTGTACAACCTCGTCACCAAGCGGGCGCGGGTCGAGGCCGAGGGCCACATGGAGTGGATCGACGGCAACATCGGCAGTCGGCTGACGATGAAGTACCCCGCCGTGTGGCTCGTCGGCCCCAAGGCGACCGGCGAGGTGCTCTCGGTCGCCTACGCCGGGCCGGGCCAGCACCAGGACGCCGGGGCCAAGATGGTCCACGCCGCCCCCGAGACCAGCTCGAAGATCGTCTCCAAGTCGATCTCCAAGGACGGCGGCCGCACCAGCTACCGCGGCCTCGTGCGGGTCGAGGACGACGCCTACGGCTGCAAGAGCCACGTGCAGTGCGACGCGCTCATCCTCGACGAGCACTCGATCAGCGACACCTTCCCCTACATGGAGGTGGGGGCGCGCGACGCGCAGATCGGCCACGAGGCCACGGTGTCGAAGGTCGCCGACGAGCAGCTCTTCTACCTGATGAGCCGCGGCCTCTCCGAGGAGCAGGCCATGAGCATGATCGTGAACGGCTTCATCGAGCCGGTCACGCGCACCCTGCCCATGGAGTACGCGGTCGAGTGGAGCCGGCTCATCGAGCTGCAGATGGAGGGCTCGGTCGGCTGAGCCGGGCATGACGGGCGCCCGGCCGGCGCCCGAGGGCACGGGTAGCATCGCCCGCCCGTGCGCCCCCGCTCGCCCGCCTGGCCGCTGGCGGCCCTCGCCCCGGCGACGCTGCTGGCGGTCGACCCGTGGGGCTGGCACCCGTTCGGCCCGGCCGCCTGGCTGGCCGTCTCGGTCCTCGTGCCCGCCGGCGCCGCGGCGCTGCTGGCGCGGCGCCCCCTGCGGTGGGCGCCCGGCCCGACCCGGGTGGCGGCTGCGCTCGTGGCCTGGCTGGCGCTGGCCGCCGCGGCGGGGGAGGACCGGCTCTACGCCTGGGTCGGCACGCCGGAGCGGCACCTCGGCGTGCTCACCTGGGCGCTCGCCCTGCTGGCGCTCGTCGCCGGCCGGTCGCTCCACGACGACGCCGACCGCCGGCCGATGGCGGTCGGGTTGGTCGTCGCCGGCCTGGGCGTCGGCGGCGTGGCCGTGGCCGAGGCCGCGGGCTGGGAGCCCGCCGTCCTCGACGTCGCCGGCCGCCTGAGCGGGACGCTCGGCTCGCCGGCCTACCTCGGCGCGGCCGCCGCCCTGCTGCTGCCGCCGCTCGCCGGGCTCGCCCTCGACGCCGGCTGGGGCGCCCCGGCCCGGGTCGCCGCCGCCGCCGGGGCCGCCGGCCTGGCCGTCGCGCTCGTCGGGGCGGGCGCCCGGGCCGCGTGGGTGGGGTGCGCGGCGGCCGCGGCGGTGGTGGCGACCGCCCGCCGGGCCGAGCTGCGCGCCGCTGCGGGCCGGCACCGCCGGGCCGCGGGCCTGGCCGCCGCGGCGGCGGTGGCGGTGGCCGCGGCGCTCGTCGTGGTCGGGCCGGTCGGGGCCCGCGTCGCCTCGA
>PKRH01000225.1 GCA_017577565.1 Thermoanaerobacterales bacterium
CCGGTACCCCGACCCCGGCGGCGCGCCCCGCCCGCCGCCGGCGCCGGGCGCAGGTCGAGCGCCGCCGCCGGGCCCTGCTGGCCGGGCTCGCGGCCGCGGTGCTGGCGGCCGCCGCGGCCGCGGCCCTCACCTGGGGCGACGACGCGGATCCCGTCCCCGACCGGGAGACGACGACCACCGAGGCGGAGTCGACGACCACCTCGACGGCCTCGACGACCCCGACGACGTCCGCGCCCTCGACGACGGCCGACGAGTCGCCGGCCCCGCCACCGCCGGAGCGGCCGGCCACGACCGCACCCCCGTCGACGTCCCCGCCCACGACGGCACCCCCCACCACCCCGACGACCGCGGCCCCGACGACGACCACCCGCCCGCCGCGCACGACGACGACCACCGCGCCGACGACGACCACGACGGCGCGGAACGAGGAGACCACGCCGCGCCAGGGCCCCGCCGAGGCGCCGGACGGCACCCCGGGGGTCGACGGGGCCGCCCGCACGAGCGGGTCAGAGGACGTGCCGGCGGCGTAGCAGGCGCAGCGACCACCAGCCGGGGACGACGACCGCCCAGTTGGTGAGCAGGCGGAAGACCAGGACGGCCGGCGTCGCCACCGCCGGGTCGACGCCGGCGCCGCTGAGCCCGCCGATCAGCGTCGCCTCCACCGCGCCGAGCCCGCCCGGCGTCGGCGCCGCACCGGCGACGGCCTTGCCGCCGAAGAGCACCGCGCCCATCACCGCGACGCCCACCGACGCGCCGAAGGCCCGCAGCACGAACCACAGGCAGGCGAGCTGGATCGCCGACCCCGCCACCGACGACAGCAGCATCGTGGCGCCCCGGCGGGGGTCGGTGGCCAGCTCGGCGAGCGACGACCCGGCCCGCCGCACGACCGGTCCGACCCGGCCGCCGACCAGCCGGCGCAGGGCGGGCACGGCGGCGACGAGGCCGGCGAGGCCCAGGGCGACGCCGGCGACGACCAGCAGCTCGGAGCGGCCCGGCCAGGGGAGGCGGGCGTCGGACTGGCCGGCCCAGGTGACGAACACGGCGATGACGGCGACGCCCGCGATCCCGTTGGCCAGGGTGACGAGCGCCAGCGTCGTCGCCGCCTCGGTCGCGCCGTAGCCCGAGCGCTGCAGGAAGCGGATGTTCGTGCCGAGCCCGCCGACGTTGTTGGGGGTCACCCGGTTGAGCGTGGCCGCGGCCAGCTGGGTGAGGTAGGTGAGGCCGAACGGCGGGCGCAGCGGCGTCGCCGCCCGGAAGGTGACCGTCGAGGTGACGTACCACAGCGGCATCAGCACGGCGACCGGCAGCAGCCACGGCCAGTCGGCGTCGGCCATGGCCCGCCCGGCGTCCGCCAGCGTCGTCAGCTGGGGCAGGAGCACGGTCAGCACCACGACGCCGGCCACCAGGAGCAGCACCGTCGACCGCTGCACCCGGGCCAGCCGGACGAGCTCGACCTCCCCGGCGCCGGTCACCCGGCGGGCCTCGTCGCGCACGGCCCGGAGCGTCCGCTCGCTGCCCCGGAGGCGCAGGCGCGTGCTCAGCGGGAGCGCCGGCACCTGCACGTAGGGGAGCGCGGCCGTCAGCGCGTCGTCGCCCAGCGCCTCGCGGCAGGCCGCCACCGCCGCCTCGGGCCCGACCTGCAGCGCCGTCGACACCAGCAGCGTCGCCCGGTCGACGAGCAGCAGCGGCTCGGGGGCGTCGAGGACGGCCCCGGCGAGGTCGCGGACCCAGGCCCGGCCGTCGCCGTCGATCGTGAGCGCCCGGGTGTCGAGCGCCCCGTGGGCCACCCGGCCGGCGTGCAGCCCGCCGGCGGCGCGCCAGGCCGCGACGAGCGCGGCGTGCGGGGCGTCGGCGCCCAGGTCGGCGAGCGACGTGCCCGCCAC
>PKRH01000073.1 GCA_017577565.1 Thermoanaerobacterales bacterium
TGTTTTGTTTAACGTGAGCAGCAGGGCCCCTATGTCCCGTCGTCCCCCTCCGTGCGCGCCGTAGAGTGTGAAGAAAGGCCGGAAAGGGCCCCCCGCCCCCCCCCGGCCCCGCCCCCGCCGCGGCGCCGCGGCCGCTGACCCGGCACGACCGCAGCGTGCGCCGCCTCATGCTCGCCGCGGTCGCCGTCGTGCTGGCCACGGTCGCCGGCGTCGTCGTCGGCTGGTCGTACCTGCGGTCGAACGTGCCCACCCACGAGGTCCCCGACCTCGTGGGCATGCAGGCCGACGAGGCCGAGGCCACGGTCGCCGACTTCGACTGGCGCGTCGTCCGGGAGGAGGAGCACCGGGACGGCACCGAGGAGGGCGAGGTCCTCGCCACCCGCCCGGCGGCCGGCGAGCGCCTGCGCGAGGGCGAGCGGCTGGTGCTCGTCGTGTCGCTGGGCCCGGCGCTCGTCGACGTGCCCGACTACCTGATCGGGATGACCCAGGAGGAGGCCGAGGCCGAGCTGGAGGCGGTCGGCCTGCAGGCCGACTTCGTGCCCCAGCCGAGCCGGAGCTTCGACGAGGGGGTCGTCACCGGCTACGTCGACGAGGACGTGCCCGACCAGCTCCCCCGGGGCTCGACCGTCTCGCTCTACGTCTCCTCGGGCGACGAGGTCGAGGTGCCCGACCTGGAAGGCCTGCCCTACGCCGACGCGGTGACCCGGCTCGAGGACCTGGGGCTCGAGGTCAGGCTGGAGAGCGAGCAGGACGACGACCTCGAGCCGGGGCACGTCGTGCGCACCGAGCCCGAGGCCGGCGAGGAGGTCGAGCTCGGCGACCGGGTGACCGTCGTCGTGTCGGTCGACGTCGTGGAGGTGCCCCGGCTGGGCGGCAAGGACCTCGAGGAGGCGACCGAGCGCTTGGAGGACGCCGGTCTCGAGCTGGGCAACGTCTTCGGACCCCGCGGCGGCAAGGTCCTGGCCACCTGGCCGCTCGAGGGCAGCGAGGTCGCGGTGGGCAGCACCGTCGACCTCGTCATGCGGCCCTGAGGCGGTCCAGGCCCCGACGCCGCCGGGTCGCGCCACATGGAGTTGTGGCACGAACGCTCTCCGAGGCCTTGACCTCCGGCGACGCTTGCGTCATTGTGCAGGTTGTGCCGGAGCTCCCCCCGGCGCATCGGCGTCTCCCCACATCGCCGAAGGACCTCGACCCGAAGTCGAGGTTTCGTCGAGGGCGTGCTGGGTAGTGCCTGACATAGCGTTGCGCAGCAACTAGATTACGGAGCGTGCCGGGCCCGTTGGGGCGGTATGCCGGACGCGGTGTTCCCCAGCCGCCGCGATGAGGCTGCCGCCCCAGCAGGCTCGGCACGCTCGCGTCTGGGCGCCGGGCACCGCCGGCGCCGGGCCGATGCGCCGAGGGCGCCCCGTGCGGAGCGCCCCCTCGCGGGCCGGTCAGCGCCGGCAGCGTCGTCGACCCGGGGCTACTCGGTGATCTCCTGGATCTTCTTGGCGAGCTCGGTGTTCACCGGCCCGCTTTGCATGGCCATGGCCTTGGTCATGTCGCCCTGGAGCTTGATCTTGCCGGCCATGAAGGCCTGCATGGCGGCCTGCGGGTTGCCGTCGACCAGGATGGCCTTGGCCGTCTCGTAGTCGAGCGTGGCCGTGACGTCGGGGGAGTCGAGGTGCCCCGTGTCGAGGTCGACCTGCCCGCTGGTCGTGTCCAGGTGGGCATCGACCGAGCCGCTGCCGAACGGCACGTCGGTGATGACCAGGTTCATCTTCACCGGCTGTGGGCTGGTCGCCGGCGCGCCGGCCTCCTCGCGCAGCTTGCGCGCCGCCTCGATCCACTCGTCCGACAGGAACTGGTACGCCACAGGTGCCTCCCTCGCTCGTGGACGTCAGCGAACTGTCGCGCGATTGCAGGCGCTACTGCAAACGTCGTGCGGGGCCGGGGCCCGCCGCCTCAGCCGCCCTCGGCCGTCGAGGTGGTCGTCGACTCGGCGGGCTCGGTGGTCGTCGAGCCGTCGCCGTCCTCGGCGTCGCCGCTCGTGCCGCCCCCGCCCAGGCAGTCGTCGAGGATGCTGGTGATCGTCTCCTCGGCGCCCTCGGGCAGGTCGTCCGGCTCGTCGGCGGCGGCGATCTCGTTGTAGGTGTCCTGGTCGTCGCCGTACTCGTCGTCGATGCCGTCGGCGATGCAGTTCGCCTGGTCCTCGTCGAGGCCGGCGTCGGTCATGGCGTCGACGACGTCGCCCCGCTTGGCGTCGTTGCTCGCGCAGGCGGCGAGCCCGAGGACGAGAGCGGCTGCGAGCGCGGCGAGCTGGAGACGACGGGTCATGGAGCGGTGCACCTCGGATGAGCTGATGACCGGACCACGGTAGCGGCGCGGGTCGCCGGCGTTCACACCCGGGGTCAGGCCCCGGCCGCCGTGGCCGGCGCGCTCCCGCGGCGCAGCGCCGCCAGCGAGGTGCGGGCCACCTCCTCGTTCGCCGTCAGCATGCGGGCGACGAGGCGGGCGACGTAGTCGGACATCTCGTCGAGCGACAGCGTGACGCGACCGGTGCGGTGGAGGTGGCTGAACTGGCCCACCGTGCCGACGACCGACAGGGCGAGCAGCTCGGGCGGGTCGGTGTCGGTGACGCTCCCGTCGGCCTGGCCCTCGCGGATGAGCGCGGCGACGTCCCGCAGGTGCTGCTCGGTGCTCTCCCGCAGCACGTCCGGCACGTTGCGCCGCTCGACCTCGAGCAGCGAGAAGAACGCCGCGTTCTCGGCCATGAAGCGGACGCTGGCCACGGCGCCCTGCAGCAGGCGGACGAGCGCCGGGGCGCCGTCGTCCATGGCCGCCGCCTGGACCCGCCGCAGCCGGTGGCGCATCTCGACCGCCAGCTCGCGGAACACGGCCTCCTTGTTGTCGAAGTACCAGTAGAAGAGGCCCTTGGCCACGCCCGCGGTCTCGACGATGTCGGACACCCGGGTCTCGGCGTAGCCCTGCTCGGCGAACAGGCGGGCGGCGGCGTCGAGGAGCTGCTGCTTGCGCTCGGCGCCCTGCGCGGTGTGCTGTCGGTCGTTCATGGTCGCGGCGGGCGCCCCCGGCCTCTCGTCGGCCGCGGCGCCCAGGGGGACAGTCTGGCGACGCTTGACCCAGGGGTCAATAAAGGTGGGCTAGCCTCGGTTGGCCACCGCGGCCCTCCGGGCCGGCCTGCGACCCGGATCGATCTCGAGGAGCGAGCGCCGTGACCCGACCTGAACGCACCGAGGTCCTTCCCGGCTGCGAGCCGTGGCGCGTCGAGGGCGGCCCCCACGGCGCGCTCGTGCTGCACGGCTTCACCGGCTGCCCCCAGTCGGTGCGCCCGCTGGCCGAGGGGTTCGCCGCGGCCGGGTTCGCCGTCGAGATGCCGCTGCTCCCCGGGCACGGCACGACCGTCGACGACCTCATCCTCACCGGCTGGCCCGACTGGGCCGCGGCCGCCGAGCAGGCCTACGAGCGGCTCGCCGCCCGCGTCGAGCGGGTCGTCGTCGCCGGGCTGTCGGCCGGGGGCACGCTGACGGCGTGGCTGGCCGTCCACCACCCCGAGGTGGCCGGCATCGTGTGCGTCAACCCGCTCGTCGGCGTCGACGAGAACCTGCTCTCGGCCGTGCAGGGCATGCTCGACGAGGGGACCGACCGCATCGACGCCATCGGCGGCGACATCGCCGACCCCGAGGGCCACGAGGTCGGCTACGACGCCACGCCGCTCGGCCCGCTGCTCAGCCTGGCCGAGGGCGCGGCGGCCGTCCGCGACGAGCTCGGCCGCATCACGTGCCCGGCCCTCGTCCTGACCAGCGCCGAGGACCACGTCGTGCCGCCGTCCAACAGCGACGTGCTGGCCGCCGGCCTCGGGGGGCCGGTCGAGCGGGTGCGGCTCGAGCGCAGCTACCACGTCGCCACGCTCGACCACGACCGCGACCTGATCGTCGAGCGGGCCGTCGAGTTCGCCCGCCGGGTCACCGGGGCCTGAGGGAACGCCGTTCCGGGGCGGTGCAGGCCCCCGCCTAGCATGGCCCGCATGGCGCACATCACCCGCGACGACGTCGCGCACGTGGCCCGGCTGGCCCGCCTCCAGCTCACCGACGAGGAGCTCGACACCTTCACCGACCAGCTGGCCCGGGTGCTCGACCACGCCCGCGACGTCGAGGCGCTCGACCTCGCCGACGTGCCGCCGACGTCCCACCCCTACCCCCTGCGGAACGTGATGCGCCCCGACGAGGTGCGCCCGTCGCTCGACCGGGACGAGGTGCTCGCCGCCGCCCCCGCCGCCGAGGACGGCCAGTTCCGGGTCCCGCCGGTCCTGGGGGAGGCCCCGTGAGCGCCGCCGACGTCCCCGCCGGCGACACCGCGCTCGGCATCGCCGCGGCCGTCCGGTCCGGCACCCGGTCGGCCGTCGAGGTCGTCGAGGAGCACCTCACGGCCATCGCCGCCCGCGACGGCGAGCTCAACGCCTTCAACCTCGTCACCGCCGACCAGGCCCGCCAGGCCGCGCTCGCCATCGACGAGCGCGTCGCCGCCGGCGAGGACCCGGGCCCGCTGGCCGGCGTGCCGGTCGCGCTCAAGGACAACCTGTGCACCCGGGGCGTGCCCACCACCTGCTCGTCGCGCATCCTCGAGGGCTGGCGGCCGCCCTACGACGCCACCGTCGTCGAGCGGCTGGTCGCGGCCGGGGCGGTCGTCGTGGGCAAGACCAACCTCGACGAGTTCGCCATGGGCAGCTCGACCGAGAACTCCGCCTTCGGCCCCACCCGCAACCCCCACGACCCGAGCCGGGTGCCCGGCGGGTCGTCGGGCGGCTCGGCGGCGGCGGTGGCGGCGGGGTTCGCGCCCGTGTCCCTCGGGTCCGACACCGGCGGGTCGATCCGCCAGCCGGCCGCGCTCTGCGGCGTCGTCGGGGTGAAGCCGACCTACGGCGCCGTGTCCCGCTACGGCCTGGTGGCCTTCGCCAGCTCGCTCGACCAGGTCGGGCCGTTCGCCCGCACCGTCGCCGACGCCGCGGCGGTGCTCGAGGTCATCGGCGGGCACGACCCCCGGGACAGCACGTCCATCCCCCGGCCGGCGCCGTCGCTGGTGGCGGAGCTCGAGGCCGGCGTCCAGGGGCTGCGGGTCGGGCTCGTGACCGAGCTGTGCGAGGGCGAGGGGATCGAGCCGGGGGTCGCCGCCCGGGTCGACGACGCCGCGGCGGCGCTGGAGGCCGCGGGGGCGACGGTCGACAAGGTGTCCGTGCCCGCCGCGGTCCACGGCCTGTCCGCCTACTACCTCATCGCGCCCGCCGAGGCGTCGAGCAACCTCGCCCGCTACGACGGCGTCCGCTACGGGCTCCGGGTCGACGCCCCCACGACCGGCGAGATGTACGACCGCACCCGTACCGAGGGCTTCGGGGCCGAGGTCAAGCGGCGCATCATGCTCGGCACCTACGCGCTGTCGGCCGGCTACTACGAGGCGTTCTACGGCAAGGCCCAGAAGGTGCGGACGCTGATCATCCGCGACTTCGAGGCCGCCTACGAGCAGTTCGACGTGCTGCTCAGCCCGACGTCGCCGACCACGGCCTTCCCGCTGGGCGCCAAGACGGCCGACCCGCTCGCCATGTACATGAACGACGTCTGCACGGTGCCGTCCAGCCTCGCCGGCCACCCGGCGATCTCGGTGCCCTTCGGCACCGACGAGAGCGGCCTGCCGGTGGGGGTGCAGGTCATGGCGCCGGCGCTCGGGGAGCCGGTCATGTTCCGCGTGGCCGCGGCCCTGGAGGCCGCGGCGCCCGGGCGCGGCTGACGCCGTCCCGGCGCGGCCCCGGGCCGCCGCCCGCCGCCGGTCAGGGCACGAGGACGACCTTGCCGGTGGTGGCGCGGTCCTCGAGCGCCCGGTGGGCGTCGGACGCCTTGGCCAGCGGGAACGTCGTGACGAGCGGCGTCCACGTGCCGTCGGCGGCGGCCGCCAGCGCGTCCGCCTCGAGGTCGCGCCACCCGCCGGGGCGGCGGATGATGCGGGGCCCGATCGGCGTCACCTGCACGCCGCGGGGGAGGAGGTCCTCGGTCGTCAGCTGCAGCGGCTCACCCGAGGACCAGCCGAAGATCACCACCCGGCTCGCCGGGCCCAGCAGGTCGAACGCCGCCCGGGCCACCTCGCCGCCCACGCCGTCGAGCAGGAGGGTCGGCTCCCGGTCGCCGAGCTCGGCGCGCAGGCGCTCGACCCAGCCCTCGGCCCGGTAGTCGACGGCGACGTCGGCGCCCAGCGACCGGACGAGCTCGACCTTGGCCTCGCCGCCGGCCAGGCCGACGACCCCCGCGCCCGCGCGGCGGGCGGCCTGCACGAACAGCGCCCCGAGCCCGCCCGCGGCGGCGGGCACGACGACGAGGTCGTCCGCGGTGATCGCCGCCACCTCCAGGATCCCCATGGCCGTGCGCCCCGTGCCGATCATGGCGACGGCGACGTCCGGCGGGAGGTGGCGGGGCAGTTCGTGCAGGGCGCCGACCGGGGCCAGGGCCAGCTCGGCGTAGCCGCCGTGGGCGGCGCCGAGGTGGGCGACGGCGCGGCGGCCGACCCAGGCGGGGTCGACGTCCGGGCCGACGGCGTCGACCACGCCGGCGACCTCGCGGCCGGGGGTCATGGGCAGCTCGGGGGGCGGGAAGGGGCCGCCGGCGTCGCCCCGTCGCATGACGGTGTCCAGGAGGTGGACGCCGGCGGCCTCGACCGCGATGCGGACCTGGCCCTCGCCGGGCCGGGGGTCGGGCAGCTCCTCGAGGACGAGGGTCTCGGGCGGCCCGGCAACGTGCTGACGGATGGCCTGCATGCCCGGCACGCTAAGACCTCGAGCTTGCTTGAGGTCAAGAGGTCGCCGGGGGCCGGCGCCCGGAACCGTGCGGGCCCGGTCGCGGCGCCGCTCTAGCCTGGGCCCCATGGCGTCTGAGTGGGAGATCGTCGTCGGGCTCGAGGTGCACGCCGAGCTGGCCACCGCGACGAAGCTGTTCTGCGGCTGCCCCAACCGCTTCGGCGACGAGCCGAACACCAACGTGTGCCCGGTGTGCCTGGGCCTGCCCGGCTCGCTGCCGGTCCTCAACGAGCACGCCGTCGAGCTGGCCATCCGCCTCGGCCGGGCCCTGCACTGCGACGTGCGCCCCTCGGTCTTCTCCCGGAAGAACTACTTCTACCCGGACGTTCCGAAGGACTACCAGATCAGCCAGTACGACCTGCCGATCAACGTCGACGGCTGGCTGGAGCTGCCGTCCGGCCTGCGGGTGGGCATCGAGCGGGCCCACCTCGAGGAGGACACCGGCAAGTCGATCCACGTCGGCGGCGGCGGGCGCATCACCGAGGCCGGCCACAGCCTCGTCGACTACAACCGCTCCGGCGTCCCGCTGCTCGAGATCGTGTCCCGGCCCGACATGCGCTCGGCCGAGGACGCCCGGGCCTACGTGTCCGAGCTGCGGGCCGTCCTCGTCGCCACCGGTGTGTCCGACGCCCGCATGGAGGAGGGGTCGCTCCGGGTCGACGCCAACGTCTCGGTGCGCCGGCCCGGCGAGCCCTTCGGCACCCGCTGCGAGATCAAGAACCTCAACTCGCTGCGGTCCCTGGGCCGGGCCATCGACCACGAGGCCCGCCGGCAGATCGCGCTGCTGGAGGCCGGCGAACCCGTCGTGCAGGAGACCCGCCACTGGGACGAGGACGACGGCCGCACCCACACCCTCCGCAGCAAGGAGGAGGCCGAGGACTACCGCTACTTCCCCGAGCCCGACCTCGTGCCCCTCGCGCCCGACGCCGACTGGATCGCCCGGGTCGACGCCGAGCTGCCGCCGCTGCCGGCCGAGCGCCGGGCCCGCCTCGCCGAGGCCGCCGGCGGCGTGCCCACCACCGGGGCCGTGGCCATCGCCGTCGACCGGGGCCTCGACGACCTGGCCGTCGCGGCCATCGAGGCCGGGGCCGACCCGGGCCGCGTGCTCACCCACGTCGAGCACAACCTCACGATGGAGGGCGCGGCCTCGCTCGACCCGGTCAAGCTGGCCGCGCTGGTGAAGATGGAGGTCGGCGGCGAGCTGACCGCCACGCAGGCCAAGACCGTCCTCGCCGAGATGGTCGAGACCGGCGACGACCCGGCCGCCATCGCGAAGGCGAAGGGGTTCGAGGCCATGTCGCCGGAGGCCCTGGCCGCCGCCGTCGACGAGGTGATCGCGGCCAACCCGGCCGAGTGGGAGCGCTTCGTCGGCGGCGACGACAAGACCCGCGGCAAGCTCACCGGCTTCTTCGTCGGCCAGGTCATGAAGGCCACGCGGGGCAAGGCCGACGGCAAGGCCGTCACCGCCCTGCTGCGGGAGCGGGCCGGCGCCTGACCGGTCCGGCCCACGCCCTCGCCACCATGACCTGGACGGCACGTCCCGCGTCGCCGGCCGAGGCGACGGCCGTGACCGACCTGCTCGCGCTCGGCTTCGGCCAGGGGCCGACGATGGCGCCCCACCACCGGGCGGCCTGGGAGGCGGTCGCCGAGCTCGACCGCACGCTGGTCGTCGAGGACGAGGGCCGCGTCGTCGGCACCGGCATGGCCCTCAGCCTGGGCGTCGCCCTGCCGGGTGGCGGCTCGCTTCCGATGGCCGGGGTCAGCGAGGTGGCGGTGTCGCCCACCCACCGGCGGCGGGGCATCCTCGCCGCCCTGCTCGACGCCCTCCACCGCCAGGCGGCCGAGCGGGGCGAGCCGGTCGCCGGCCTGACCGCCAGCGAGGGCGGCATCTACCGGCGCTTCGGCTACGGCGTGGCGACCCGCTTCCAGGCGGTGCGGGTCGACGCCCGCCGGTCGGCCGAGGCCGAGCCGGTGGCGCCGGTCGCCGGCGGCTCGATCCGCTTCGTCACCGAGGACGAGGCGGCCACGATCCTGCCCGAGGTCTGGGAGCGCCACTGGCGGCGGACGCCGGGCGAGGTCCGCCGGACCCCCGGCTTCTGGGTCGAGGACGCGCTCGACCCGCCCGAGGAGCGCGGCGGGGCCAGCGCCCGCTTCGTCGCCGTCCACACCGACGGGGACGGGCGGCCGGACGGGTTCGTCACCTACCGGATCGCCGAGGGCTGGGGCCCGGGCGGCACGAACCACGAGGCCCGCGTCCTGCTGCTGGCGGCGGCGTCCGACGCGGTCGAGGCGGCCCTGCTGCGGTTCGTGCTCGACATCGACCTCGTCGGCACCGTCACCTGGAACGCGCCGGTCGACCTGCCGCTGCGCTGGCGGCTCGCCGACCCCCGGGCGGTCACCGTGCACGCCGAGCGCGACCTGCTGTGGCTGCGCCCCCTCGACGTCCCGGCCTGCCTCGAGGGGCGGGGCTACGCCGCGACGGGCGAGCTGGTGCTCGAGGTCCTCGACGAGCGGGGTCCGGCCGGCGGTCGGTACCTGCTGGAGGCGGGGCCCGACGGCGCCCGCTGCCGCCGGGTCGACCGCACGCCGGAGCTGGTGCTGCCGGTCGCCGAGCTGGGGTCGCTGCTGGCCGGGGGCACGAGCTGGCGCACGCTGGCCCGGGCCGGCCGGGTCCGGGAGGACGCCCCCGGCAGCCTCGACCGGGCCGACGCGCTGTTCCGCCCCGCCCGCGCCGCCTACTGCGCCACCGAGTTCTGACCCCGGTGGGCGCCGCCCCGGTGCCCGCGGGCCCGGGGGCGTCAGCGCACCGCGCCGAGCACGACCCAGCGGTCGCCGGCGAACCGGGCCAGCAGCACGCCCGCCCGGGTGACCATGAGCAGCCCGAGCGCCGCCCACAGCCAGCCGATGCCGGCGTCGACGACGGCGACCGCGGCCGCCGCCGGCACGAACACCGCGGCCGCCGCGGCCATCGCCCAGGCCAGGAAGCGCATGTCGCCGGCGCCGATGAGGATGCCGTCGAGCACGAACGCCACGGCGTTGACCGGCTGCAGCGCCGCCACCCACAGGAGCACGAACGCGGTCAGGTCGACGACGGCCGCGTCGTCGCTGAACAGGCCGGGCAGGTGTCCCGACAGCGCGAACACGAGCACGCCGACGGCCACGCCGGCGACGACGCCCCACTCGATCATCCGCCGGCCGGCGCCCTTGGCCCCCTCCCCGTCGCCGGCGCCCAGCGCGCGGCCGACGAGGGCCTGGCCCGCGATGGCGATGGCGTCCAGCGCCAGGGCGAGGAACGACCAGATCTCGAAGGCGATCTGGTGGGCGGCGACGTCGACGTCGCCCAGCCGGGTGGCGACGGCGGTCGCCACCAGCAGCGACGCCCGCAGGGCCAGGGTCCTCACCAGCAGGTCGCGGCCCACCGCGCCGAGGCGGCGGAGGCTGGCGGGGTCGGGCGCCAGGTCGACGCCGTGGCGGAGCGCCTCCCGCCCGATGCGGCGCAGGTAGACCGCGGCGGCCACCGACTGGGCGACGACCGTGGTCAGGGCCGACGCCCCGAGGCCCATGCCGAGCCCGTAGATGAGGGCGACCTCGGTCGCCAGGTTGAGGGCCCCGGTGGCCACGGCGATGACCAGCGGGGTGCGGGTGTCCTGGAGCCCTCGCAGGTAGCCGGTGCCGGCCAGCGTCACGAACATGGCCGGCAGGCCCGCGAGGCTGATCCGCAGGTAGAGGAGGGCGTTGGCCCGCACGTCGCCGGTGGCGCCCATGAGCCCGACCAGCGGCTCGGCCGCGACCCAGCCGACGGCGACGAGGCCGGCGCCGATGATCACGGCCAGCCACACCGACTGGACGGCTTGGTGGGCGGCCTCCCGGTCGTGGCCGGCGCCGAGCAGCCGGCTGACCGCGGCGGTCGTGCCGTAGGCCAGGAAGATGAAGACGTTGTGGAGGGTCAGCAGGATGCTCGCCGCCACGGCCAGGCCGCCGAGCTGGGGCGTGCCGAGGTGGCCGACGATGGCGGTGTCGGTCAGCACGTAGACCGGCTCGGCGACGAGCGCGCCGAACGCGGGGAGCGCGAGGCGGGCGATCTCCCGGTCGTAGGGGCTGCGCAGGCGGAGGGGGGCTGACATCGGGGCCACAGTCAATCGGACGCGACCCGCGACCCCGTCCCCGATCCCGGTCCCCGGTTGTGGCGTCCGTCATGCGCACGGGCGCGCGTGAGGGACGCCGGTCCGGTGGGGACGGGGGATCGGCCCCGCGCTGGGCCGGATGGGAGCGGCGGGCGGCGTGGACCTACGCTTGGCCCATGGCCGAGCCGCCCGCCAGCGAGACCCCCAGCGAGACGCCCCTCACCATCAAGCCCCGCAGCCACGAGGTCACCGAGGGCCGCGAGCGAGCACCGGCGAGGGCCATGCTCCGGGCCATCGGCATGACCGACGCCGACTGGGACAAGCCCCAGGTCGGCATCTGCTCGTCCTGGAACGAGGTCACGCCGTGCAACCTGCCCCTGCGCCGGCTGGCCGAGCGGTCGGCCGAGGGCGTGCGGGCCGGCGGCGGCTACCCGATCCAGTTCAACACCATCGCCGTCAGCGACGGCATCTCGATGGGCCACGAGGGCATGCGGGCCTCGCTGGTGTCCCGCGAGGTCATCGCCGACTCGGTCGAGACCGTCATGCACGCCGAGCGGCTCGACGCCATGGTCACCTTCGCCGGCTGCGACAAGTCGCTGCCCGGGATGCTCATGGCCGCCGCCCGCCTCAACGTGCCGAGCGTGTTCGTCTACGGCGGCTCCATCCTCCCCGGCCACCACAACGGCCGGACGCTCGACATCACCAGCGTCTTCGAGGCCGTCGGCGCCCACGCCGCCGGCACCATCGACGACGCCGAGCTCGACGCCATCGAGCGCAACGCCTGCCCGACCGAGGGCGCCTGCGCCGGCATGTTCACCGCCAACACCATGGCCTCGGTGGCCGAGGCGCTGGGCATGTCGCTACCGGGCGGCGCGTCGGCGCCGGCCGTCGACCGCCGCCGCGACGACGAGGCCTACGCCGCCGGGCAGGCCGTCCTCGAGCTGCTGCGGGCCGGCATCCGGCCCCGCGACATCCTGACCAAGCAGGCCTTCGAGAACGCCATCGCCGTCACCATGGCCCTCGGGGGCTCGACCAACGCCGTGCTCCACCTGCTGGCGATCGCCACCGAGGCCCGGGTCGACCTGTCGCTCGACGACTTCAACCGCATCGCCGACCGGGTGCCCCACATCGCCGACACCAAGCCCGGCGGCAAGTACCACATGGTCGACCTCGACCGCATCGGCGGCGTGCCGGTGGTCATGCGGCACCTCCTCGAGGCCGGGCTGCTCCACGGCGACTGCCTGACCGTGACCGGCCGCACCGTCGCCGAGAACCTCGAGCGCATCGACCCGCCGCCGCCCGACGGCGAGGTCGTCCACCCGCTGTCCGACCCCATCCACGCCGTCGGCGGCATCGCCGTGCTGACCGGCTCGCTGGCCCCGAAGGGCGCGGTCGTCAAGGTCGCGGGCATCACCTTCGACCGCTTCGAGGGCACGGCCCGGGTGTTCGACGGCGAGGAGGGGGCGATGGAGGCCATCCTCTCCGGCTCCATCCAGCCGGGCACCGTCGTCGTCATCCGCTACGAGGGCCCGAAGGGCGGCCCCGGGATGCGGGAGATGCTGGCGGTCACCGGCGCGATGAAGGGCGCGGGCCGGGGCGCCGACTGCGCGCTCGTCACCGACGGCCGGTTCTCCGGCGGCACGCACGGCTTCTGCATCGGTCACGTCGCCCCCGAGGCCGTCGACGGCGGCCCCATCGCCTTCGTGCAGGACGGCGACCGCATCGTCATCGACGTCACGACCAAGACGATCGACCTCGACGTGCCGCCCGAGGAGCTGGAGCGCCGCAAGGCCGACTGGAAGCTGCCCGAGCCCCGCTACACCTCGGGCGTGCTGGCCAAGTACGCCCGGCTGGCCTCGGGCGCCGAGCGGGGCGCGATCACCGAGGCCTGACCGGGCCGCCGCCGGGCCCCCGGCCCCGACCGGGGGCGCACGCTCAGACCAGCTTGCGGAGCGTGCGCAGGTTGCGGTTGGTCGTGGTGGCGCGCCCCCGGGAGCGGGCGACCAGCTTGGCGAAGGGCGTGTCGAGCGTCGACCCCTTGGGGCAGTCCCAGTAGACGACCCGGTCGCCGGCGGCGACCTGCTCGTCGGCGGGCGGCAGCTCGGCGGCCGCGGCCAGCAGCTCGTCGAGCACGTCGGGGTCGGAGCCGAACAGGACGTAGGCGTGGCGGCCCTCCCGCTCGGGGAAGGGGAACGCGTCGACGACCGCCGCGACGTGGTCGGCGGTGGTCAGCACGATGCGGGCGTCGTAGCCGAACCTCGCCCGCAGCCCGTCCTCGATCGCCGCCCGCAGCGCCGCCGGGTCGTCGTCGGAGGAGAACAGCAGGTTGCCGGAGGCCAGCACGGTGCGGACCTCCGCCAGGCCGAGGTCCCGGGCCATCGCCGCCAGCTCGGCCGACGGCACCTTGACGCCGCCGACGTTCACCCCGCGGAGCAGCGCGACGTACCGGGTCACGCCCACGACGCTACGCCACGCGGGCCCGGGAGCCGTGTTGGCGCTCTCCGTCGCCCGTCCCTAAGCTGGCATGCCGATGCGCCCCCATCGCGTCCTCGTAGTCCTCGCCTAGCGCACGCCGGCCCTCGTCCGCGCGTGCGCTCGTCCGACCTCCCGCCGGGGGGTCGTTCCAGTTTTCGGCCACGTCCCGGTCCCGCCCCGCACCCAAGGAGCACACCGCCATGAAGATCGACGGCGGACGAGCCCTCATCAAGGCCCTCGAGATGGAAGGCGTGGAGACGATCTTCGGCCTGCCCGGGGGCGCCATCCTCCCCGTCTACGACCCGATCATCGACAGCCCCATCCGCCACATCCTCGTGCGCCACGAGCAGGGCGCGGGGCACATGGCCGAGGGCTTCGCCCACGTGACCGGGAAGCCGGGCGTCTGCATGGTGACCTCCGGCCCGGCGGCCACCAACGTGGTGACGCCGCTGTGCGACGCCTACATGGACTCGGTGCCCATGGTGTGCATCACGGGGCAGGTGCCGTTCAGCGCGATCGGCACCGACGCCTTCCAGGAGTGCGACACCATCGGCATCACCCGGTCGGTGACCAAGCACAACGAGCTGATCACCGAGGCGCAGGACATCCCGCTGCGGGTGCGCCAGGCGTTCCACCTCGCCACCACCGGCCGGCCGGGCCCGGTGCTGCTCGACGTCCCCAAGGACATCGTCGACCCCAAGAACCCCCGGTCCCAGCTGGAGTGGTACTGGCCCACCGACGACGAGGTCATCGCCAGCCTGCCCGGCTACCGGCCGACGACCAAGGGCCACCCGAAGATGATCCGCCAGGCGGCCGAGCTGATCGTGCGGGCCGAGCGGCCGATCATCTACGCGGGCGGCGGCATCCTGAAGGCCCGCGCCGCCGAGGCGCTGCGGGAGCTGGCCGAGCTGTGCGACATCCACGTCGTCACGACGCTCATGGCTCGGGGGGCCTTCCCCGACGACCACCCGCTGGCGCTCGGCATGCCGGGCATGCACGGCAACTACACCGCGGTCACGTCGATGCAGCGCAGCGACCTGCTGATCGCGCTGGGCACCCGCTTCGACGACCGCGTGACCGGCAAGGTCGACGCGTTCGCCCCCGAGGCCAAGGTCATCCACGTCGACATCGACCCGGCCGAGCTGGGCAAGGTCCGCCAGCCGGACGTGCCGATCGTCGGCGACTGCCGCCTCGTCATCGAGGAGCTGGTGGCCGCCGTCCGCGACCTGCTGGAGGGCGGGGCCACGTTCCCCGACCGCAGCGAGTGGAAGCAGCGCATCTCGGGCTGGCAGGAGCGCTACCCGCTGACCTACGAGCAGTCCGAGCCGGGCGACCCGCTGAAGCCCCAGTTCGTGCTCGAGCGCCTGCGGGACAACACGCCCGACGACACGATCGTCGTCTCGGGCGTCGGCCAGCACCAGATGTGGACCTCGCAGTACTGGCGCTTCAACCACCCCTACACCTGGGTGAACTCCGGCGGCCTCGGCACGATGGGCTTCGCCGTGCCGGCCGCCATCGGCGCCAAGGTCGGCCGCCCCGACCGCATGGTGTGGGCGGTCGACGGCGACGGCTGCTTCCAGATGACGGCGCAGGAGCTCGTCACCGCCGCCAGCGAGCGCATCCCCATCAAGGTGGCGATCCTCAACAACGCCTACCTGGGGATGGTCCGGCAGTGGCAGGAGATGTTCTACGACGAGCGCTACAGCGAGGTGTACCTGTCGCCCGACCTGCCGGACTACAAGCTGTGGGCCGAGGCGATGGGCTGCGTCGGCATGCGGGTCGAGTCGCCCGACGAGGTCGACGCCGCCATCCAGAAGGCCAACGAGATCGACGACCGGCCGGTGGTCATCGACTTCCGCACCGACTCCCGCGAGAAGGTGTACCCGATGGTCCCCGCCGGGATGAGCAACGACGACATCGTCGTCGACCCGGCGCACGGCGAGGGCGGCCGGTGAGCGCCCCGGCCCCCGCCCCCCGCCGGGCCCCGAGAGGAGCCCTCCGATGACCGTCCCCGGCACCGACGTCCGCCACCACACGCTGGTCGTGCTCGTCGAGAACAAGGCGGGCGTGCTGGCCCGCGTGGCCAGCCTGTTCGCCCGGCGGGGCTTCAACATCTTCTCGCTGGCGGTCGCGCCCACCGAGGACGAGCGGTTCAGCCGCATCACGATCGTCGTCGACGTGGCCTCGGCGCCGCTCGAGCAGATCACCAAGCAGCTCTACAAGCTGGTCAACGTCGTCAAGATCAGCGAGCTCGACCCCCGCGACTCGGTCGAGCGCGAGCTCATGCTGGTGACGGTGCGGGCCGACGTGACCGCCCGCAGCCAGGTCATCGAGCTGGTCAACCTGTTCGAGGGCCGGGTCGTCGACGTCGGCCACGACGAGCTGACGGTCAGCATCGACGGCGAGCCCGACCGGCTCGACGACGTCGAGGCCCTGCTGCGGCCGTTCGGCATCGTCGAGCTGCAGCGCACCGGGCGCGTGGCGCTGCCGAAGCTCGAGCACGACGCCCCGAGCCTCCGACCCGTGCGGCGCAGCGCCTGACCGGCGCGCCGCACCGACACGCCAGACCCAGGAAGGACCCACCCACGATGGCCAACGTCTACTACGAGAAGGACGCCGACCGGTCGCTCATCGCCGACCGCAAGGTGGCGGTGATCGGCTACGGCTCGCAGGGCCACGCGCACGCCCTCAACCTGCGGGACTCGGGCATCGACGTGCGCGTCGGCCTGCGGGAGGGGTCGTCGTCGGCGGCCAAGGCCGAGGCGGCCGGGCTGACCGTGCGGTCGGTGGACGAGGCCGCGGCCGAGGCCGACCTCGTGATGCTCCTCGCCCCCGACACCGAGCACAAGGCCATCTTCGACGCGCACATCGCCCCCCACCTGCGCGACGGCGACGCCCTGTTCGTCGGCCACGGCTTCAGCGTGCGCTTCGGCCAGGTCGTCGCCCCGGCCGGCGTCGACGTCGCCCTCGTCGCCCCCAAGGGGCCGGGCCACCTCGTGCGCCGCACCTACACCGAGGGCGGCGGCGTGCCCTGCCTGATCGCGGTCGCCCAGGACGCCACCGGCAACGCCCACGGCCTGGCGCTCGCCTACGCCGACGCCATCGGCGGCACCCGGGCGGGCGTGCTGGACACGACCTTCGAGGAGGAGACCGAGACCGACCTGTTCGGCGAGCAGGTCGTGCTGTGCGGCGGGCTCACGGCGCTCGTGCAGGCGGGCTTCGAGACGCTGGTCGAGGCCGGCTACCAGCCCGAGTCGGCGTACTTCGAGTGCCTGCACGAGCTGAAGCTGATCGTCGACCTCATGTACGAGCAGGGCATCGCCGGCATGCGGTACTCGATCAGCGACACCGCCGAGTACGGCGACCTCACCCGGGGGCCGCGCATCATCAACGACGCGGTGCGGGCCGAGATGAAGGCCATCCTCGAGGAGATCCGCAGCGGCAAGTTCGCCGAGGAGTGGATCGCCGAGTCGACCTCGGGCCGGGCCAACTTCAACCGGCTGCGGGAGGAGGGCGCCCGCCACCCGATCGAGAAGGTGGGCGCCGAGCTGCGGGCGATGATGCCCTGGATCACCGCCGGCAAGCAGCGGGTCCAGGACGTCTCCGGGGGCTGAGCGCCCGGGGCGCCGTCGCGGGAGCTGACCGGCCGGCGACCCCCGTCGGTCGCCGGCCTCTCGGCGCGCCCGGCGCCCGACCGCCCAGGCGGGCCCGTCCGGCGCGGGCCGTGGCGCCGCCGGGCCGCCGTCGTGCGGTGCGTGGAGCGGTGGACACGCACGGTGCGTCCGAGCGGCGTGCGTTCACACGGGCTCGTGCGAGCGGGTAGGAATGTTCGCCATGACCAGCTGGGGGAGGGACCTCGACGCCGACGCGCGCCGCCCGACGGACGACGACCGTCCCGGTGGCCGCCGCCCACCGCGAGACGACGACACGATCGTGCTCAAGCCGGACCTGGTCCTGCCGGCGTCGGATGCGCCGACGGCGCTGGAGCTCCTGCCGGGCGACGACCGGGGCGTCGACCCGCTGCCCAGCACGGGCTCGCTCGTCTGGGCCCCCGATCCGACCGAGCCGCTGCCGGTGCCGGCCGGCGAGGCGACGGGCGCCCGCGGGCGGTCCACGTCCGTCGACCCCACGATCGTCGCCCCGCCCGACCCCGGCTGGCCCGACCCGACCGGCGAGCCCCTCGGGCCGGGCGGTCCCCCGCCGTCGGCGCCGACCCCGCC
>PKRH01000074.1 GCA_017577565.1 Thermoanaerobacterales bacterium
CCACGCTCCCCTCTACCCTCTTCTCCGCGGGCCTCATGTGTATAAAAGAGCACGCCCTTTCCCGCCCTGGCGGCGGCCACCCGCCCCCACCCCCCCGCGGCCCCCCCCCCCCCGGGGCCCGGGGGGCCCCCGGGGCGGGGCCCCGGGGGGGCGGCCGCGGCGGCCGCGGGGGGGGGGCGGGGGGCGGCCCCCCCCCCCGCCGAGACCGCGCCGGCCGAGCCGACAGCCGGCGACGGCGAGCGGGCCGAGCCGGCCGACGCCGCGCTCGTCGTCCGGGGCGTCCGGGCCGGCCACGGCGACGCCGAGGTCGTGCACGGGGTCGACCTCGTCGTGCCCCGGGGCGAGGTCGTCGCCCTCATCGGCGCCAACGGCGCCGGCAAGTCGACCCTGTGCTCGGTCGTGGCCGGCACGGTGCCGGCGACCGCCGGCCGGGTGGTCGTCGGCGGCACCGACGTCACCGAGCTGCCGCCGCACCGCCGGGTGGGCGCCGGCGTGTTCCTCGTCCCCGAGGGGCGGGGCGTCTTCCCGGCGCTGTCGGTCGAGGAGAACCTCGCCCTGTGGCTGACCGACCCGCAGGACCGGGAGGCGGCCTACGAGCGCTTCCCCCGCCTGCGCGAGCGCCGCGGCCAGGCGGCCGGCTCGCTGTCGGGCGGCGAGCAGCAGATGCTGGCGCTGGCGCCGGCCCTCGTCCGCCCGCCGCTGCTGCTCGTGGCCGACGAGCCGTCGCTCGGCCTCGCGCCGAGGGTCGTCGACGAGGTCTACGAGGCGCTGCGGGAGCTGCGCGACCGGGGCACGGCGGTGCTGCTGGTCGAGGAGAAGGCCAACGACGTCCTGTCCCTCGCCGACACCGTCGCCTTCCTGCAGGTCGGCCGGGTCGCCTGGGTGGCGCCCGCCTCGGAGGTCGACGAGGACCGGCTCGTGCGCTCGTACCTCGGCCTGCCGGCGGCCGGCGACGCCGAGGACGAGCCGGACGCGGAGGAGCTGGCCGGCGCCGAGCCGTCGTGAGCCGGTGCCCGATGATCGATCCAGTCGATTGAACTACGATTCGAGACGCTGAACCGTCCGGAGAGAGACGGGGGAGGGGGAGCACGGTGGCCGAGCCGCGGCAGTACGTCGACCGCATGTTCGAGGCGCCCGTCGACCTGGGCATCGCCCAGCCCGACCGGGCCGTCTCGTCCGTCACCCACGGGACCGAGGCCCACCTCGAGGGCCGGGGCGGCGAGGGCCGCAACTGGTACGAGGGCGGCGGCGCCGTCAGGGACCGGGCGGTCCAGGGCATCACCATCTACCCGCCCACCCGGGGCGTGCAGACCCAAGGCGACCCGTTCGAGCCGGTGAAGATCGGGGTCCTCATCGACATGGACCTCAACCAGCTCCTGGCCGACTGGATCGACCCGACGATCCTCGCCATCGAGGACGCCCTCAACGAGGGGGTCTGGAGCCGGGGGCCGATCCAGCTCGTCGTCGCGGACGCCCGTGGCCTGCCCCGGGAGAACTACCGCAAGGTCATCGAGGGCTACCGGTGGCTGGTCGAGCAGGGCTGCGTCGTCGTCCTCGGCCCGCTGATCTCCGACAACTCGATCGTCGTCCAGGACACGGCCAACGAGCTCGGCGTGCCCTGCATCAGCTGGACCGGGGCCCACCGGTTCGCCTCCGAGTACTGCTTCACCGTCGCCAACGGCGACATCCCCACCGAGGGCGTGATGTGCGCCCAGTGGCTGGCCGCCAAGGGCCTGAAGCGCATCGGCTCGTTCTGGGAGCAGGGCAGCTCGGGCCGCGACTACGCCGACTTCTTCCGCGACGCCGCCACCCAGCTCGGGCTGACCGTCGTCCGGGAGGTGAAGCTGGAGCCCAACCCCCGGGGCCTGAAGGAGGAGCTCGCGCTCATGCGCGACCTGGGCGTCGAGGGCCTGTACTACGGCGGCTACGGCTACGCCACCTTCCACTTCGCCGAGGCGTTCAAGGCCCTCGACTGGGACCCGCCCCGCATCATGGGCACGGCGTTCATGTTCTACAGCAACTCCAACCGCTGGGCGGAGGGGCTCGAGGGCTGGCACGGCATCGACCAGCTGGGCGAGGACGGCGCCAACCCCAACTACAACGCCATGGTCGAGCGCTTCGAGAAGCGCTTCGGGCGCAGCACCCGCAACGTCGTCGTCGCCCTCGCCTACGACACCGCCCGGGTCGCCGTCCACGGCATCGCCAACGCCTCCATCCCCGCGCCCGAGCAGGTGAAGGAGGGCATCGAGCGCATCCGGTGGATGCCGGCCACCAACGGCGGGCCCGGCACCTACATCCAGTTCGGGCCCTACGACCACAAGGGCTACAAGGGCGACTTCCTCACCGTCCGCGAGCTGCGGGGCGGCCAGCTGCGCTTCGACGGCTACCACCGGCCCGAGTGGCCCTCGAACCGGACGGCGTCCTGAGCGTCGTGGCCAACACCAAGGTCTACATCCACGAGCTCGTCGACATCATCGGGCACAACCGCGCCCGGTACGTCCAGCACATGACGGCCAACTGGTGCCCGATCGCCCGGGCCGAGCGGAACCAGCTCTGCTTCGGCGTGTGGGCGACCGTCGGCTCGACCGGCCGCTGGCCCGAGGTCGTCAACATGTGGGAGCTCGACGGCTGGGACGGCCTCGTCGCCAACTTCGAGCACGAGACCGGCGGCGGCCGCGACCAGGACCCGTCGCTGGCCGAGTGGTGGGCGGTCGCCGCCTCGCTCCGGCGGGGCGGCGTCGACCGCATCGTCGTGCCCGAGCCGTGGACCCGCTCGATCGAGGAGCTGACCGCCGCCGGCGTCCGCGGCGAGGTCTACGCCCACGAGCTGGTGACCGTGCCGGCCGGCACGTCGCCCCGGTTCCTCGAGGCCGTGCGCGAGGTCGCCGTCCCCGCCCACCGCGAGCTGGGCGCCGAGCTGATCGGCGCGTTCCGGGTCACCGGGGTCAACGACTCCGAGGCCGTCGTCATCTGGGCCCTGCCCGGCTGGCCGGCCTGGGCGGCGCTCGAGCAGGCCTGGCTGGCCGACGGCGGCCCGCTCGACGCCTGGCGCCGCCGCACCCGCGAGCTGGGCGCGGACTGGCGGCGGTGGGCGATGGTCGACGCCCCGCTCAGCCCGCTGCGCATCGGCCGCCAGCCCGACGTCTCCGACCGGGTGCCGCTGGAGGAGGTGGGACCGTGACCGCCGCCGACGAGCAGACCGGCCGCATCACCGACGAGGCCATCGCCCGGCTGCGGGCCCGCATCGGCGTGGCCGAGCCCCACCCCCGGCCGCCCCACTACCGGGAGATCACCGTCGACGTCTTCCGGCACGTCGCCGAGGCCTACGGCGACGACAACCCGCTGTGGTGCGACCCGTCCTACGGCCCCCGCACCCGGTGGCAGTCGCCCATCGCCCCGCCGCCGCTCGTGGGGGGCGACACGCTGATCGGCGAGGACGAGGTCACCGAGCTCGACCCCGACACCGCCGCGCTGCTGAAGGGCGACCCGCTGCGGGGCGTGCACGCGTTCTACTCGGCCAGCGCCCGCGAGTGGTGGGCGCCGCTGCGCCCCGGCCGCCGGGTGCGGCGCCGCAACGCCCTCGTCGCCGTGCTCGACAAGCCGAGCGAGTTCGCCGGCCGCGCCGTCCACGAGTGGACGGGCCAGGTGTTCCGGGAGGAGGAGGGGCCGCTCCTCGCCGCCCAGTACCGGCTGATGATCCGCACCGAGCGCGACAGTGCGCAGCAGCGGCGCAAGTACGACGACGTGCGGATCGAGCCCTACACCGACGAGCAGATCGAGGAGATCGAGCGGCAGTACGCGTCGGAGCGGCCCCGCGGCGCCCTGCCCCGGTGGTGGGAGGACGTGCAGGAGGGCGACGCCGTCGGGCCCATGGTCAAGGGGCCCCTCACCGTCACCGACATCGTCTGCTGGCACGTCGGCATGGGCATGGGACTCTACGGCGTGCGCCCGCTGCGGCTCGGGGCCCGCAACCGCCGGCGGATCCCCCGCTTCTACCAGCGGGACGAGCTGAACGTCCCCGACGTCATGCAGCGGGTCCACTGGGACCCGGCGTTCGCCCGGCGCTCCGGCAACCCCACGACCTTCGACTACGGGCGCATGCGGGAGACGTGGCTCATCCACCTGTGCACCGACTGGATGGGCGACGACGCCTGGCTGTGGAAGCTCGACTGCGAGTTCCGGCGGTTCAACTACGTCGGCGACACGCAGTGGCTGCGGGGCACCGTCGTGCGCAAGTACCTGGCCGAGGGCGGCCGGCCGGCCGTCGACCTCGACCTCGTGGCCGAGAACCAGCGGGGCGAGGTGACGACCCCCGGGCACGCGACGATCCTGCTGCCCAGCCGCGAGCACGGGCCGGTGCGGCTGCCCGACCCGCCCGGCGGGGCGACCGACCTGCAGCAGGCCCTCGAGGAGATCGCCGCCCGCTTCGAGCGCGGCGCTGGCGTGGCGGCCGAGCGATGACCGCGACCGGTGAGCACGCCTACGAGCCCGTCGAGGGCCTCGGCGTCCGGCTCGACGGGGCCGTCCTGCGGCTCACGCTCGACCGGCCGGACCGGCGCAACGCCCTGACCGACACGATGGTCGCCGGCCTGATCGACGCCCTCGACGCCGCCGGGCGGGACGAGCGGGTGCGGGCCGTGCTGCTCACCGGGGCCGGCGACCACTTCTGCGGCGGGGCCGACATCGTCGCCCGCAACGCCACGGGCGGCCGGCGGCCACGGGTCGGCAGCATCCAGCGGCGGGTGCCGTCCCTGGCCCACCGGCTGATCGAGCTGGTGTGCACGGTGCAGGTGCCGATCGTCTGCGCCGTGCGGGGCTGGGCCGCGGGCATCGGCCTGCACCTGGCGGCCGCGGCCGACGTCACCGTCGCCGCCGTCGACGCCCGGTTCTGGGAGCCGTTCGCCGAGCGGGGCTTCACCCCCGACAGCGGCGCGACCTGGCTGCTGCCCCGGCTCGTCGGCCCGGTGCGGGCCCGCGAGCTGCTGCTGCTCGGCCGGCCGCTCGACGGCGCCGAGGCCGCCGAGTGGGGGCTGATCCACCGGGCCGTGCCCGCCCACCGCCTCGACGACGAGGCCGCCGCCCTCGTCGAGCGGCTGGCCGCCGGGCCCACCGTCGCCCTCGGGCTGACCAAGTGGCTGCTGCACGCCGGCCAGGCGGCCGGGCTCGGCGAGCAGCTCCGCAACGAGGCCTTCGCGCTCGAGCTGTCCTCCCGCAGCGAGGACTTCCGCGAGGGGCTGGCCGCCTTCCAGGAGAAGCGGCCCCCGGAGTTCAGGGGACGGTGAGCGACGCCATGACCGGACCGCAGGCCACCGGCGACCGCGTGCCCATCGACGCCGGCACCGACCCGGACACCGCCGCCGAGGTCGTGCGGGCCTGGGTCGCCGAGCACGTCCCCGCCGCCTGGCGGGCGGCGGCGCGGCGGGGCGGGCCGGCCGCCGTCCGCGAGGTCCGCAGCCGGGCCGAGTACGAGGCCTGGTACCCGGTGTTCGCCGCCAGCGGCCTCGTCGTGCCGACCTGGCCGGTCGCCTACGGCGGCCTCGACGCCACGCCGGCCGTGGCCCGGCGCATCGAGGCCGAGCTGCGGCCCTACAACCTCGGCCGGCTCAACCCGCTGGGGCTCAACCTCGCCGCGCCCGCCCTGTTCGCCCACGGCACCGAGGAGCAGCGCCGCCGCTACCTGCCGCCGATCGTGCGCAACGAGGAGGTGTGGTGCCAGCTCTTCTCCGAGCCGGGCGCCGGCAGCGACCTGGCCTCGCTGGCCTGCCGGGCCGAGCGCGACGGCGACGGGTGGGTGCTGACCGGCCAGAAGGTGTGGACGACCTGGGCCCACATCGCCGACTTCGGCGTGTGCCTGGCCCGGACCGACCCGGACGTGCCCAAGCGGAAGGGCATCACCTACTTCCTCGTCGACATGCACGCCCCCGGCGTGACCGTGCGCCCGCTGCGCCACATCACCGGCGAGGTCGACTTCAACGAGGTGTTCCTCGACGGCGTGCGGGTGCCCGACTCGTGCCGGGTCGGCGGCGTCGGCGAGGGCTGGAAGGTCGCGGGGGCGACGCTGTCCGGCGAGCGCCAGATGGTGGCGGGCTCCGGCTCCGGCGGCGTCGACCGCATCGGCGGCTCGAGCGCCGGCCGCCTGCTGGAGCTGGCCCGGCGGGGCCGGCGGCTCGACCCCGTCACCCGCCACCGCCTGGTCGCCCTGTGGTCGGAGGAGCGCATCCGGGAGTGGACGAACATGCGGGTGCGGGCCGGGCTGCGGGCCGGCCGGCCGCCGGGGCCGGAGAGCTCGATCGGCAAGGTCCACCAGGGCGAGCTCAACCAGCGCATCCAGCTGCTGGCCACCGACCTGCTCGGCGCCGGGGCGCTGGCCTGGGAGGTGCCCGAGGGCGGGGGCCAGGGGCCCGAGGCCTACGCCGCCGCCCTGCCCTACGAGGTCAAGGGCATGCTGCGCAGCCGGGCCAACACCATCGAGGGCGGCACGACCGAGGTGAACAAGAACGTCGTCGGCGAGCGGGTGCTCGGGCTGCCCCGGGAGCCCGACCCCTACCGGGACGTGCCCTGGCGGGAGGTGCCGCGCAGTTGAGCGGGTCCTACGAGACGCTGGAGGTCACCCGCGAGGGCCACGTCGGCTGGCTCGTCTTCGACCGGCCGGAGGCCGGCAACGCCATGGACGCCACCATGCTCGCCGAGCTGGAGCGGGCCTGGTGCGAGCTGGCCGACGACCCCGAGGTGCGGGTCATCGTCAACACCGGCAACGGCGACGCGTTCCAGACCGGGCTCGACGTGGTGCAGCTGGCCCGCGACCCCGAGGCGCTGCGCGAGCAGTCCCGCCGCACGAAGCGGGCCGAGCTGCGCATCACCGCCTGGCACAACAAGGTGTGGAAGCCGGTGATCGCCGCGGTCAACGGCGCCTGCGCCGGCGGCGGGCTCCACTTCGTCGCGGACGCCGACATCGTCATCGCCTCGACCGAGGCGACGTTCCTCGACCCCCACGTGTCGGTCGGCCAGGTCAGCGCCTTCGAGACCATCGCCCTCGTGCGCATGTCGCCGATGGAGCCGATCGTGCGCATGGCGCTGACCGGCCGCCACGAGCGCATGACCGCCGAGCGGGCCCGCCAGCTCGGCATCCTCAGCGAGGTCGTCGAGCCCGAGCGGCTGCGGGACGCGGCCCGCGAGCTGGCCGAGAAGGTCGCCCGCAACTCGCCGGCCGCCATGGCCGCCACCAAGCGGGCGCTGTGGGGCGCGCTGGAGACGGGCCTGACCGAGGCGTGCCGCAACGGCGCCCGGGAGCTGGTGTCGATGTGGGGCCACCCCGACCAGGTCGAAGGACCCCGCGCCTTCGTCGAGCGCCGGGAGCCCGTCTGGCAGCCGCTGGACCCTGCGGGAGCACGAGGATGAGCTACGAGACCCTGAAGGTCGAGCGCCACGGCCCGGTGGGCTGGCTGATCTTCAACCGGCCCGAGCAGCTCAACGCCATGAACGCCCGCATGCGCGAGGAGCTGGCCGACGCCTGGGTCGAGCTCGACCGCGACCCGGCCGTGCGGGTGATCGTCCACACCGGCGAGGGCCGCGCCTTCCAGACCGGCGTCGACGTGGAGGAGATCGCCACCGACGGCATCGGCATGGAGCGCTACCGGCGGTCGCTGGAGGAGTGGGACCTGCACTTCACCTCCTGGCACCAGGGCGTCTGGAAGCCGGTCGTCACCGCGGTCAACGGCATCTGCGCCGGCGGGGCCTTCCACTGGGTGGCCGACGCCGACGTCGTCATCGCCGCCTCCGACGCCGAGTTCTTCGACCCCCACGTCTCGGTGGGCCAGGTCGTGGCCATCGAGGCCATCGGGCTCATGCGCAAGATGCCGGTCGAGGCGGTGATGCGGATGGCCCTCGTCGGCCGGCACGAGCGCATGTCCGCCCAGCGGGCCTACGAGCTGGGGATGATCTCCGAGGTCGTCGACCCGCCCGAGCGGCTGCGGGAGGCCGCCCAGGAGCTGGCGGAGAAGATCGCCCGCAACTCGCCCGCCGCCATGGCCGCGACCAAGCGGGCGCTGTGGGGCGCGCTGGAGACGGGCCTGACCGAGGCGTGCCGCAACGGCGCCCGGGAGCTGGTGTCGATGTGGGGCCACCCCGACCAGGTCGAGGGCCCGGCGGCGTTCGCCGAGCGGCGCGAGCCCCGGTGGGCGCTCGACGCCCCCGACGGCGCCAGCTCGGGTGGGGGCGGCCGGTGAGGCTGTCCGACCTGCTCGCCGGCGACGACGGCGAGCTCCTCGTCCACGCCGGCGGCCGCGACCACACCCGGGGCGAGGTGCGGGCCCGGGCCGGGGCGATCGCCGCCGCGCTGGCGGACGCCGGCGTCGGGCCCGGGCACCCGGTCGCCGTCATGGCCCCCAACGGGGTCGAGGTCGTCGCCGCGCTGTTCGGCGTCTGGGGCGCCGGGGGCGTCCACGTCCCGCTCAACCCTCGGCTGACCGACGCGGAGGTCGAGCGGGTGCTGGCGACGGTGCGGCCCGCCGCGGTGGTGGCGACACCCGCGCTGGCGCCGCGCCTGGCCGGCCACCCGGCCGTCGTCCTGGACGACGGCGGCGGTGCGGTCCGCCGGGGGCCGGAGGCCCCGGCCGCCGAGCCCGCCCGCCACGACGGCGACGTGGCGCTCGTGCAGTTCACCTCCGGCACGACCGGGGCCCCCAAGCCGGTGCTGCTGCGCCACTCGGGCGTGATCGAGCTGATCGACGGCGTGCTGGCCACGCTGCGGGGTGGCCGGGCCCCGGGGTCCGGCGCCGGCGACCGGCGGCCCATGCCCAACCTCGTGCCGGTGTCCCTGTCGCTGTGGGCCGGCATCTACACGGTGCTGTTCGCCTTCCGGGTGGGCGCCCCGGTCGTCGTCATGGACGGCTTCGACACCCTCGAGTTCGCCCGCCTGGTGGCGCGCTTCCAGCTGCGCTCGACGGTCCTGCCCCCGGCGGCCATGGCGATGCTGGTCGACGACGAGCGCGTCACCAGCCTGGAGCCGCTGCGCTACGTCCGCAGCATCACCGCCCCGCTCTCGCCGCTGCAGGCCCGCCGGTTCAAGGAGCGGTTCGGCGTCGGCGTGCTGAACGGCTACGGGCAGACCGAGATCGGCGGCGAGATCATCGGCTGGAGCGCGGCCGACCTGCGCACCTACGGCGACGCCAAGCTCGGCTCGGTCGGCCGGCCGCACCGGGGCGTCGAGGTGCGGGCGGTCGACCCCGACGGCCGGACCCTGGGGCCCGACGAGCCCGGCGAGCTGTGGGTGCGGACCCCGGCGCTGTCGGCCGGCTACGCCGACGGCACCGACCTGGGCGACCGGCTGACGCCCGACGGCTGGTTCCGCACCGGCGACGTCGGGCGGGTGGACGCCGACGGCTTCGTGTGGATCGAGGGCCGGGTGTCCGACATGATCAACCGGGGCGGGCTGAAGGTGCACCCGGGGGAGGTCGAGGAGGTGCTGCGCACGGTGCCAGGGGTGGCCGACGCCGCCGTCGTGGGCGTCCCGGACGAGCGGCTGGGGGAGGTGCCGTGGGCCTTCGTCGTCGCCGCGGGCGCCGCGCCGCCGCCCGACGACGAGCTGGTCGCCGCGTGCCGGGCCCACCTGGCGCCCTACAAGGTGCCGGTGCGGTTCGTGGCGGTCGACGAGCTGCCCCGCAACGAGGTCGGCAAGGTCCTCAAGGCCGAGCTGGTGCGGGAGGCCACCGGTGGCCGGGCTTGACGGCCGGCGGGTCGTCGTCGTCGGCGCCTCGGCGGGCATCGGCCGGGCGGTCGCGGTGCGGGCGGTGCGGGCCGGGGCCCGCACGGTGCTGGCGGCGCGGCGCAAGGCGGCGCTCGAGGAGGCGGTGGCCGAGGCGGGCGGCGGGACGGCCGTGGCCGTCGACGTCGTCGACCCCGAGGGGGTGGAGCGCCTGGCCCGGGAGGCGCGGGCGGCGCTCGGCGGGCCGGTCGACCTCGTCGTCCACACGGTCGGCTACGCGGCGATGCGCTTCCTCGCCGACTGCGACGGCGACACCTGGCGGTCGATGCTCGACGTCAACGTCGTCGGCCTGAACCAGACCCTGCGGGCGATCGTGCCCGCCATGGCCCCCGGCGGCATCGTCGCCGCGCTGTCCTCGGAGACCGCCGCGGCGCCCCGCACCGGCCTCGTCGCCTACGCGGCCAGCAAGGCGGCGGTCGAGGCGTCGCTGAAGGGCTGGCGGGTCGAGCACCCCGAGGTGCGCTTCTGCTGCGCGGTCGTGGGCGCCACCCAGCCGACCGAGTTCGGCGCCGGCTTCGACGCCGAGGTGCTGGGCCCCGCGCTCGACTCCTGGGCCCGCCACGGGCTGCTGCAGGAGGAGTTCATGCAGACCGGCGACGTCGCCGACGTGCTCCTCGACGTCCTGGGCACGGCCCTCGCCCATCCCGGCGTCGGCGTCGAGACCCTGGTCCTGCGGTCGCCGTCGCCGGTCATCGGCACCGACGTCCCCGCCCGCGACCACGCCGCCCGGGCCGTCGAGGCCGCCGGCGGCTGACCCCCGCGACCGCCGCCCCGGTCAGTCACGAGGCCGCGGGCCGGGGGAGGTGGCGGAGGAACCAGTCGCGGGCCGCGACGGCCACCGTCTCCAGGGCCCCGGGCTCCTCGAACAGGTGGCCGGCGCGGGGCACGACGGTCAGGTGGTTCGGGCACCGCCGCAGCTCGGCCTGGGCCCGGCGGTTGAGGTCGAGCACGGCCCGGTCGTCGGCCCCGACGATGAGCAGCGTCGGCGCCGTCACCTCGGCGAGCCGGGGCCCGGCCAGGTCGGGCCGCCCGCCCCGGGACACGACGGCGGCCACGTCGACGTCGGGCTCGGCGGCCGCCCACAGGGCCGCGGCCGCCCCGGTGCTGGCCCCGAAGTAGCCGACCGGCAGCCCGGCCGCGTCGGGCCGGGACCGCAGCCAGTGGGTGGCGTCGACCAGCCGGCGGGCCAGCAGCTCGATGTCGAACACGTTCGCCCGGTGGTGCTCCTCCGCCGCGGTGAGCAGGTCGAACAGCAGCGTCCCCAGGCCGGCCCGCACGAGCACCGAGGCGACGTAGCGGTTGCGGGGGCTGTGGCGGCTGCTGCCGCTGCCGTGGGCGAACACGACGACCCCCCGGGCGCCGGCCGGCAGGGTGAGGTGGCCCCCGAGCCGGACCGGGCCGGCGTGCACGACGACGTCCTCGTCGCGCCCCCCGTCCCCGATGGACCCGCCGCCGGACCCGCCGGCGGCCGGGGTGCCGGTCGCGGTGCCCGCCTCCGCCGGGGCCCCGGTCCCGCCCGCCGGTGACGGCGCCGCGGCGGCCCGGGCCCGGGCGGCCCGTTCGAGCAGGGCGACGACCTCGTGGTCCGGGGTCTGCGAGAAGTCCTCGTAGAACTGGCCGATCGCGTAGAAGGGCTCGGGCGTGGCCAGGCACACGTACTCGTCGGCGGCGTCGCCCAGCCGCGCGGTCCACCCCGGCGGCGCCACCGGCACCGCCAGCACGACCCGGGTCGCGCCGTGGGCGCGGGCCACCTCGCAGGCGGCCCGGGCCGTCGAGCCGGTGGCGATGCCGTCGTCGACGACGACGGCGGTCCGGCCGGTGAGCGGCACCCGGGGCCGGTCGCCCCGGAAGCGGCGGGCCCGGCGCTCCAGCTCGGCCCGCTCCCGGGCCTCGACCTCGGCGATCTGGCGCTCGGTGACACCGGCCATGCGCACGACCTCGGGGTTGACCACCCGGGCGCCGTCCTCGCCGATCGCGCCCATGCCCAGCTCGGGCTGGAACGGCACGCCCAGCTTGCGGACGACGACGACGTCCAGCGGCGCGCCCAGCGCGGTGGCGATCTCGTAGGCCACCGGGACACCACCCCGGGGCAGGCCCAGCACGACGACGGGCTCGTCGCGCAGGTACGACAGCTGCGCGGCCAGCCGCCGCCCGGCATCAGCCCGATCGACGAACCTCATGGCTCAACCCTTGCACCCGTGTGCCGCCGGCGCGCCTACCCGCCGCGGCGGCCGCTGATCCCTCGGTCGCCGGCGCGCGCCCGCCGGCCGAGCGGCGATGATGGGGCGGTGGCCGAGCCGCCGCGGGGGCACCGCCTGCTGCCGCACACCGCCGACGTCATGGTCGAGGCCTGGGGCCCCGACCTCGCCGCCTGCTGCGAGGAGGCGGTGGCCGCGCTGGCCGCCGTCCACCTCGACGTGGCCCGGGCGGTGGTCGCCGGCCGCCGGGACGCGCACCTGCCCCCGGCGCCGCCCGACCGCCTGGTGCTCGCCGCCCTCGACGAGGCGATCTTCCTGCTCGACACCGCCGACGGCGTGCCCGTCGCGGCCGAGGTCCGGCCCGCCGCCGACGGCGGCCTGGACGTGACGTTCCAGCTCGCCGACCCGGCGACCGTCGAGCCGACCGGCGCCGTCCCCAAGGCGGTGTCGTCCGAGGTCGAGCTGGACGAGGGCGCCGACGGCGTCCGGTGCCGGGTCGTCGTCGACGTCTAGGCCCCGGGGCGGGGCGGTCACCCCTTGACCACGCCGACGGGCACGAGCCGGGCGACCCGCTTGGCGAGCCCGGCCCGCTCGACCGTCTCCACGACCTCGTCGACGTCCTTGTAGGAGAACGGCGCCTCCTCGGCGAGGCCCCGGGACGACCCCGCCCGCACCTCGACGCCGACGGCGGCGAGCTGGCGCTTCTGCTCGCGTCCCGAGGTGCGCTTGCGGGCCGCGGCGCGGCTCATGGCCCGGCCGGCGCCGTGGCACGCCGAGTGGAACGCGTCGCCGCCGGGCACGCCGACCAGGATGTGCGAGGCGGTCCCCATCGACCCCGGCACGAGCACGGGCTGGCCGACCTCGGCGAGGTCGGGCGGCAGGTCGGGGTGGCCGGGCGGCAGCGCCCGGGTGGCGCCCTTGCGGTGGACGCACAGCAGCCGGTCGCGGCCGTCGACGGTGTGGGTCTCCAGCTTGGCGAGGTTGTGGGAGACGTCGTAGAGCAGCTCGAGCTCGCCGACCCCGGTGGCGGCGGCGAACGCCTGGCGGGCCGCGTGCGACAGCAGCTGCCGGTTGGCCCGGCCGTAGTTGGCGGCGGCCGCCATCGCCGCCGTGTACGCCTCGCCCTCCGGCGAGCGGACCGGGACGCAGGCGAGCTGGCGGTCGGGCACCCGGATGCCGTAGCGGGCCATGGCGCCCTCCATGGCCCGCACGTGGTCGGTGCAGATCTGGTGGCCCAGCCCGCGCGACCCGGTGTGGATCATGACGCACACCTGGCCTGCGCGCAGGCCCAGGGCCCGGGCCGCCTCGGGGTCCTCGATCCGGTCGACAACCTGGACCTCGAGGAAGTGGTTGCCGGAGCCGAGGCTGCCGAGCTGGTGGAGCCCGCGCAGCAGCGCCCGGTCGCTGACGGCGTCGGGGTCGGCGCCGGGGAGCACGCCGCGGTCCTCGCAGCGCTCGAGGTCGCGCTCGGTGCCGTAGCCGGCCTCGACGGCGTGGCGGGCCCCGCCGGTGAGCACCCGGCGCAGCTCGGCGTCCGAGCCGAGGTCCCACACCGCGCCCTTGCCCATGCCGGTCGGCACCCGGCGCCACAGCTCGTCCATGAGGGCGGGCAGGCGGGGGGCGAGCTCGTCGCGGGTGAGGGGCGAGACCAGCGTCCGCACCCCGCACGAGATGTCGAAGCCGACGCCGCCGGGGGAGACGACGCCGCCCGCCTCGACGTCGGTGGCCGCCACGCCGCCGATGGGGAAGCCGTAGCCCCAGTGGACGTCGGGCATGGCGTAGGACGCCCGCACGATGCCCGGCAGCGTCGCCACGTTGGCCACCTGCTGGAGCGACTGGTCGGCGGCGACGTCCGGCAGCAGCGCCCGGGACGCGAACACGACGCCGGGGACGCGCATGTCGCCGGTGGGGTCGATGCGCCACCGCCACGGCGTCTCCTCGACCAGCGGGGGCATGCGGTGACGATCGGTGGCAGCCATGCCCCCATGGTGGCAGCCGCGTCCCCGTCCCACGACCGCCCGGTGGCGGTCGGCGGGCCGAGACCCCGGCCCGCCGGCCGTTTCGCCGCACGGCGGGCGGGGAATGCCCCTGCCGTGCTCCGACCCCTCCTGGTGGTGTCGCCGTGACCACGCTGCGGGTGTGGGCGCCCCGGCCCCGGTCCGTGGCCGCGGTCGTCGACGGCCGGGCGGTCCCCGCCCGCCCGGCCGGCGGCGGCTGGTGGGAGGCCGAGGTCGGCGAGCTCGCGCCCGGCACCCGCTACGGCTGGTCGCTCGACGGCGGGCCGGTCCGCCCCGACCCCCGGGGTGCCCGCCTGCCCGACGGCGTGACCGGGCCGAGCGCGGTGGTCGACCTCGCCGCCCACGCCTGGGGCGACGACGGCTTCCGGGCGCCGCCCCTCGGCTCGTGGGTGATCTACGAGCTCCACGTGGGGACCTTCACCCCCGAGGGGACCCTCGACGCCGCGATCGGGCGCCTCGACCACCTCGTCGAGCTCGGGGTCACGACGGTCGAGGTCATGCCGGTCGCCGCCTTCCCCGGGCGGCACGGGTGGGGCTACGACGGGGTCGGCCTCTACGCGGTGCACGAGCCCTACGGCGGGCCGCACGCGCTCCAGCGCTTCGTCGACGCCTGCCACCGCCGGGGGCTCGCCGTCGTGCTCGACGTCGTCTACAACCACCTCGGGCCGTCGGGGAACCACCTGGGGGAGTTCGGCCCCTACCTCACGGACCGGGCGGCCACCCCGTGGGGCGACGCGGTGAACCTCGACGGGCCGGGCAGTGACGAGGTGCGGGCGTTCCTGGTCGACAACGCCCGGCAGTGGCTGCGGGACGTCCACGTCGACGGCCTGCGCCTCGACGCGGTGCAGACCCTGCACGACCGCTCGGCGCACCCGTTCCTGGCCGAGCTGGCCGAGGAGGTCGCGGCCCTGGCGGCGTCGCTGGGGCGCCCGCTCGTGCTGATCGCGGAGACCGACGCCAACGACCCCCGGCTGGTCGAGCCGCCCGAGGCGGGCGGGCTGGGGCTGGACGCCATGTGGACCGACGACCTCCACCACGCGCTGCACGTCGCCCTCACCGGCGAGCGGGGCGGCCACCACCTCGACTTCACCGGGGCGGCGAGCGAGGTCGCCGACGTGCTCGCCCACGGCTACCGCTACCGGGGGCGGTGGTCGCCCAGCCGGGGGCGGCGCCACGGCCGCCCGCTGCACCCGGCCACGCCGCTGCACCGCCTGGTCGCCGGGCTGCAGAACCACGACCAGGTCGGCAACCGGGCCCGGGGCGAGCGGCTGGGCCACCTCGTCGACCCCGTGGCCCTCTACGGGGCCAGCGCGCTGGTGCTCACCGCGCCGCACGTGCCGCTGGTCTTCCAGGGCGAGGAGTGGGCGGCCTCCACGCCGTTCCTCTACTTCACCGACCACCCCGACCCCGACGTCGCCGCGGCGGTGCGGCGGGGCCGGCAGCGCGACCTGGCCCGCCTCGGGTGGTCGCCGGACGAGGTGGTCGACCCGCAGGACCCGGCGAGCCGGGAGGCGTCGGTGCTGCGGTGGGAGGAGCGGGACCACCCGCCCCACCGCGACGTCCTCGCCTGGTACCGGGAGCTGCTCGCGCTGCGCCGGCGCGAGCCCGCCCTGCGGGACGCCCGCCAGGGCTCGGTCGAGGCGTGGGGCGACGACCGGGCGGGCACCGTGGTCGTGCAGCGGGGCGACGTCGTGGTGGTGGCCGACGTCGGTGGGTCCGGCGGCCCCGTGCGGGTCGACGGCGCCGAGGAGGAGCTGGCGGCCAGCCCCGGCAGCCGGCTCGCCGGCGGCCACGCGGTGCTGGCCCCCGGCGGGGCGGTGGTGGCGCGGCGCCCGCCGGCGCCTCGGCCGGAGCCGGCGTGAGGGCGGACGTGCGCCACCGGGCGGGCCCGCGATGACCGACCCGGGGCCGGTGATGGCGGTCGCCGCCGGGCTCCTCCTGCTCGGCGTGCTGGCCAGCAAGGTGTCCGACCGCCTCGGCGTGCCGTCGCTGCTCCTGTTCCTGGCCATCGGCATGCTGGCCGGGTCGGAGGGGCCGGGTGGCATCGAGTTCGACGACGTCGAGCTGGCCCAGGGCGTCGGCGTCGTCGCCCTGGCCTTCATCCTCTTCGGCGGCGGGTTCGACACCGACTGGCGGGCCGTGCGCCCGGTGCTGGCCCCCGGGCTCCTGCTGGCCACCGCCGGCGTGCTGGTCACCGCCGTCGTGACCGGTCTCGTGGCGGCGCGGGTGCTCGACGTGTCGACCACGACGGGCCTGCTGCTGGGCTCGATCGTGTCCTCGACCGACGCCGCCGCGGTGTTCGCCATCCTGCGGTCGCGCAACGTCAGCCTGCAGCCGCCGCTGCGGCCGCTGCTCGAGCTGGAGTCGGGCAGCAACGACCCCATGGCGGTGTTCCTCACCGTCGCCTGCATCGAGCTGCTCACCGAGCCGGGCAGCTCGGTGGTCGACCTCGTGCCGCTGTTCGTGGCCCAGATGGGCGTCGGCGCCGTGGCCGGGTGGGCGCTCGCCCGCGCCGGGGTCGTGGTCCTCAACCGCCTGCGCCTGGGCTACGAGGGCCTGTACCCCGTGGCCCTCGTCGCCGTCGTGCTCGGGGTGTTCGGTCTGGCCTCCGTGGCCGGGGGCAGCGGTTTCCTGGCCGTCTACGTGGCGGGGCTCACCGTCGGCAACGCCCGCCGGGTCATCCACCGCCGGAGCCTGAAGCGGTTCGCCGACGGGCTGTCGTGGCTCATGCAGATCGCGGTGTTCCTCAGCCTCGGCCTGCTGGTGGTCCCGTCCGAGCTGGGCCCGATCGCCGGGCGGGCGCTGCTCGTCACGCTCGCGCTGATGGCCGTGGCCCGGCCGGTCGCCGTCGTGCCCCTGCTGGCGCCGTTCCGCCCGGGGCTGCGCCGGATGGCCATGGTGTCGTGGGTGGGGCTGCGGGGCGCGGTGCCGATCGTGCTCGCCACCTACCCGCTCGTCGAGGGCGTCCCGGGCGGCCGGCGGATCTTCGCCGTCGTCTTCTTCGTCGTGCTCGTCTCGGTGCTGGTGCAGGGCACGTCGATCCCGCTCGTGGCCCGGCGCCTGCGGGTCGACGCGCCGCTGGAGCGCCGCCCGGCCTACCCGGTCGAGGCCACCGACACCCTGGAGGGCTCGATGGAGCTGCACGAGCTGGCCGTGCCGGCGGGATCGGCTGCCGTCGGCCGCCGGCTCGTCGACCTGCAGCTGCCGCCGGGGGCGCTCGTCGTGCTGATCAGCCGGGGCGACGAGTTCACCGTCCCCCAGGGCTCGACGGCGCTGGAGGCCGGCGACACCGTCCTGCTGCTGGCCGACCGGTCGACGCTGCCGGCGGCGCGGGCGGTGATCGAGGGGCGGGACGGGGAGGGCTAGGGTGGCCGGCATCCGGAGCGTCCTCGTCGGCCTCGACGGCTCGGCGCACT
>PKRH01000075.1 GCA_017577565.1 Thermoanaerobacterales bacterium
ATCGTGGCCCGCCCGCCGGTCACGACGCCCGAGGGGGTCATGGACGTGCAGGCGATCCTCGACCGGGTCGAGCCCTCGGTCGTGACCATCGAGACGAGCGTCAGCACCCGGGGCGGGGTCTTCGAGGGCGCCGGGACCGGCATCGTCCTGTCCGAGGACGGGCTGATCATGACGAACGCCCATGTCATCGAGCAGTCGAACGGCATCTCGGTCCGGACCTTCGACGGCGCCGAGCACGAGGCGACGCTGGTGGGCAGCGACCCGAGCAGCGACCTGGCGGTCATCCGCGTCGAGGGCGTGGACGGCCTGACGCCGGCGACGATCGGCTCGTCCGAGGCGCTCCAGGTGGGCGAGCCGGTCATCGCCATCGGCAACGCCTTCAACCTCGGCGGCCAGCCGAGCGTCACGATCGGCATCGTCTCGGCGCTCAACCGCACGATCGAGGGGCCGAACGGCACCCTGACCGACCTCATCCAGACCGACGCCGCCATCAACCAGGGCAACTCGGGCGGCCCGCTCGTCGACTCCGCCGGCGAGGTCGTCGGCATCAACACGGCGATCATCGAGGACAGCCAGAACGTCGGCTTCGCCATCTCGATCGACTCCGCCATGCCCATCATCGAGGACCTCCGGGAGGGCAACGGCGAGGTCACGCCGGACACCCCCCGGCTGGGCGTGAGCACGGTGCCGGTCGAGTCGGTCGAGGAGGCGGTGCGCGACCGGCTCGGCATCGAGTCCGACGAGGGCGCCTTCGTCGTCGACGTCGTGCCCGGCAGCGGCGCCGACGAGGCCGGCATCCGGGTCGGCGACGTGATCGTGGCGGTCGACGGCGAGGCGATCACCTCCAACGAGCGCCTCGGCGAGATCATCCGCGAGCACGAGCCGGGCGACGAGGTCGAGATCACGGTCGAGCGCGAGGGGCGCGAGCGGCAGATCACCGCCGTGATCGGCCGGCAGGGCGGGTAGGCTCGCAGGCCATGTCCGACGCCGCGCCCGCCGCCGAGCCGCCCCGCGCCCACGCCCGGATCGTCTACCTCGGGCCGGTGGCGCCGCACTGGGAGGTCCAGTCCGACTTCGGCGACCGCCAGCTCGTCGAGGAGTTCCGGCGACGGGTGATGGCCCGGCTCGTGCTGCTGCCGCCGCACGACCCCCAGTTCCGCCGCAACCGCGAGCGGGTGGTGCGCGACGCCGAGCGGGAGAACATCCTGCTCGAGTGGGACCTGGGCTACCCCGAGGACGACAACGCCTGACCGGGCGGCGCCGGGGCCGGGCGCCCCGCCGCGCCGCCACCGCTAGCCTCGGGCGCGTGGCCAGCACGCCCGCGCCCGGTCCCGACGAGCCTCCCCCGACGGGCCCGGCCGCCGGCGTGCCCGAGCCCTACCGCAACCGCGAGCTGTCCTGGCTCGACTTCAACGAGCGGGTGCTGGCGCTGGCCGAGGACGAGCGCGTCCCGCTGCTGGAGCGGGCCAAGTTCCTCGCCATCTTCGGGCAGAACCTCGACGAGTTCTTCCAGGTCCGGGTCGCCGGGCTGAAGGACCAGGTCGCCGCCGGGGTCTCGACGCTGAGCCCGGACGGGCGCACGCCGGGGCGCCAGCTGCTCGAGATCCGCGACCGGCTCGACGTCCTCCTGCCCCGCATGGAGGCCGCCTTCCTCGACGGCGTGGCGCCCGCCCTGGCCGAGGCCGGCATCCGGTTCTCGTCCTGGGCCGACCTCGACCAGGACGACCGCAAGTTCCTCGTCGAGACCTTCGAGGAGCGGATCTTCCCGGTGCTCACGCCGCTCGCGGTCGACCCGGGCCACCCGTTCCCCTACATCTCGAACCTGTCGCTGAACCTGGCGGTCGTCGTGCGCGACCCCGAGGTCGGGGTGCGTCGCTTCGCCCGGGTGAAGGTGCCCTCGCTGCTGCCCCGCTTCGTCGTCATGCCCGACGGCGAGCGCTACGTCCCGCTGGAGCAGGTCATCGCCGCCCACCTCGACCAGCTCTTCCCGGGCATGGAGATCGAGCAGCACCACACCTTCCGGGTGACCCGGAACTCCGACCTGACCCTCGAGGAGGAGGAGGCGGACGACCTGCTGGCCATGGTCGAGCTCGAGCTGCGCCGGCGGCGGTTCGGCCGGGCGGTCCGGCTCGAGATCGACGCGTCGATGTCCGACGAGGTGCGGGAGCTGCTGCAGCGCGAGCTCGACCTCGGCGACGACGACGTCTACGCGTTCACGGCGCCGCTCGACCTCGGCGGGCTCTGGTCGCTGCACGCCCTCGACCGCCCCGACCTGAAGGACCCGCCGTACACGCCGGTGACGCCGGCCCCCCTGGACGACGGGGACGGCGAGCGGGCCGACGTCTTCGCCGTCGTGCGCCGGGGTGACCTGCTGGTCCACCACCCCTACGAGAGCTTCCGGGCCACGGTCGAGGAGTTCCTCCGCCAGGCGGCGGAGGACCCCCGGGTGCTGGCCATCAAGATGACGCTCTACCGCACGTCGGGGGACAGCCCGATCGCCCGGTCGCTCATCCGGGCCGCCGAGCGGGGCAAGCAGGTGGCGGTCATCGTCGAGCTGAAGGCCCGCTTCGACGAGGGCGCCAACATCGAGTGGGCCCGGCAGCTGGAGACGGCCGGCGTCCACGTCACCTACGGCCTCATCGGGCTGAAGGTGCACGCCAAGGCGGCCCTCGTCGTCCGGGAGGAGGACGGCGGCCTGCGCCGCTACTGCCACCTCGGCACCGGCAACTACAACCCCCGCACGGCCCGCACCTACGAGGACCTCGGGCTGCTGACCTGCGACCCCGCCATCGGGTCGGACCTCACCCAGTTCTTCAACGAGCTGACCGGCTACGGGCGGAACATCGACTACGAGCGGCTCCTCGTCGCGCCCCGCATGATGCGGGAGGGGCTGCTGTCGCTCATCGAGGGGGAGGTCGAGGCCGCCGCGGCCGAGCCGGGCGCCGGCCGCATCACGATGAAGATGAACAGCCTCGTCGACCCCGAGATGACCGACGCGCTGCACCGGGCCTCGCAGGCCGGCGTCGAGATCGACCTGATCGTGCGGGGCATCTGCTGCCTGACGCCCGGGGTGCCGGGGCGCTCGGAGAACATCCGGGTGCGCTCGATCGTCGGGCGCTACCTGGAGCACTCCCGGGTCTACCGCTTCGCCAACGGGCGGGGGCCGGGCACGCCGCTGCACCTGATCGGGTCGGCCGACCTGATGCCGCGCAACCTCGACCGCCGGGTCGAGGTGCTGGTGCCGGTGCTCGAGCCCTCGCTGCAGGCCCGCATCGACGAGCTGCTCGAGGTCGAGCTGGCCGACGACGTGCTGGCCTGGACCCTGGGCCCGGACGGGCGGTGGGTGCGCTCGGCGCCCGGCGGCACGGTGGACGCGCACGCGGAGCTGCAGCGGCGGGCGGTCGAGCGGGCCCGGTCCGGGCCGGTGCCACCGTCGGTCGTCTGACGGGTCCCCGAGGCTGTCACAGCCGCCTCGTAGGGTCGGCGCCATGGACATCGTGCTGCTGCTCGTGGGTGTCGTGGCCGGGCTGGTCGCCGGCGTGGCCGGCGCCTGGGTCGTCGTCGTGCAGCTGGGCGGTGCCCGCCGGCCGCCCGACCCCCACCTGGCCGCCCGGCACGAGGCGACGCTGCGGGCGGCGGTCGACGCCGCGGTCGACACGGTGGTCAAGGTGGCGGGGGAGCGGCTCGGCGCCCAGGCCGAGGCCGGCTCCCGCGAGCTGGCCCACCGCACGCAGGCCTTCGAGCAGCGCATCGGCGAGCTCCAGGGCGCGGTGGCCGAGCAGCTGGCCCTGCGCAACCAGGCGGTCGAGCAGCACATCGGCGACGTGCGGGCCGAGCTGGCCCGCATCGGCGAGCTGGTCACCCGCCTGCAGCGCGAGCGGGCCGAGCAGCACGGGCGGTTCGAGACCCGGCTCGAGGAGGTGGCGGCGGTCAGCGCCCGGCTGGCCGAGACCACCCAGTCGCTGCGCGAGGCGCTCGCCAGCCCCTCGGCCCGGGGCCAGTGGGGCGAGCGCATGGCCGACGACGTCCTGCGGGCCGCCGGGCTGGTCGAGGGCATCAGCTACCGCAAGCAGTCGGCCACCACGGCCGGCACGGTGCCCGACTTCACGTTCTTCCTGCCCGGCGGGCGGGTGCTCCACATGGACGTGAAGTTCCCGATCGACAACTACCTCCGCCACCTCGAGGCGACGACCGAGCAGGAGCGCGAGCGCTACGCCGCCGCCTTCGTGCGGGACGTGCGGGCCCGGGTGCGCGAGCTGTCGGGGCGGGTCTACATCGACCCGGACGAGACGCTCGACGAGGTCCTGCTGTTCATCCCCAACGAGGCCGTCTACGCCTTCGTGCACCAGCACGACCGCGAGCTGGTCGACTTCGCCCTCCGGCAGAAGGTCGTGCTCTGCTCGCCCAGCACGCTGTTCTCGGTGCTCGCCGTCATCCGCCAGGCCGTCGAGCAGACGCAGCTGCAGCGCCGCTCGGACGAGATCCTCGAGTGCCTGGCGGCGTTCGAGCGGCAGTGGACGAAGTTCGCCGAGGCGCTCGACAAGGTGGGCCGCAGCTTCGAGAGCGTGCGGCGCAGCTGGGACGAGCTCACCGGCACCCGCCGCCGCCAGCTCGAGCGCCAGCTCGATCGGGTGGCCGAGCTGCGCAGCCGGCGGGGCGGCGACGGGCCGGTGGCCACGGCCGAGCTCGCCCTCGACGACGGCGGCGCGGTGCGCCCGCTGCCGTCGCCGCCGGCCTCGGCGACGGGCTGATGGCCGAGGCCGAGGTCCGGGCCGCGGGCGGTGCCGTCTGGCGCCGGGCCGGGCGGCGCGTCGAGGTGCTCGTGGTGCACCGCCCCCGCTACGACGACTGGTCCCTGCCCAAGGGCAAGCTCGAGGCCGGCGAGTCGTTCGAGCAGGCGGCCCGGCGGGAGGTCGCCGAGGAGGCCGGGGTCGCGGTCGAGCTGGGCGACGAGCTCCCCTCGGCCCGCTACCTCGACCGCAAGGGCCGCCCGAAGCTCGTGCGCTACTGGGCCATGCGGGCCGTCGGCGACGTGTCGTGGCGCCCGACCGCCGAGGTCGACGACCGCCGGTGGGTGGCGCTGGACGAGGCGGAGGCGCTGCTGACCTACGCCCACGACCGGCTGCTGGTCCGCCAGCTGCGCGACCTGTCCGGCTGACGTCGCGCCCCCGGCCGGCGGCCCGTCGGGGCCGCCCCGGCGCGGGTTTGGCCGAAGGTTCCGCGCCCGTTCACCTCTGGTTCACGGACGCTCTCCTCGGCCGTTCATCGCCCTCCGTAGCGTCCCGGGCAGCAACGGCAGCGAGCCCAGAGGAGGGCACAGGTGCAGTCAACCAGGCAACGTCGCGTGGCGTGGCTCTCGTTCGCGTTGGCGTGCGGGCTCGTCGCCGCCGCGTGCGGCGGTGACGACGACGGCGACGCCGGCGCCGAGACCACCGAGGTCGACGGCGGCGAGGGCGGCGGCTCGATCAACATCTCCGGCTCGTCGACGGTCGAGCCGATCTCGTCGCTGGCCGCGGAGGCCTTCCTGGCCGAGAACGAGGGCGTCGAGATCGCCGTCGACGGGCCCGGCACCGGTGACGGCTTCGAGCTCTTCTGCAACGGCGAGACCGAGATCTCCGACGCCTCCCGGCCGATCTCCGAGGAGGAGGTCGCCCGGTGCGAGGAGAACGGCGTCGAGTACGTCGAGCTGCAGATCGCCTACGACGGCATGGCGGTCATGACCAGCGTCGACAACGACCAGGTCGAGTGCCTCAACTTCGCCGACCTCTACGCCCTGGTCGGCCCCGAGTCCGAGGGCTTCACCAACTGGTCCGACGCCCAGGCGATCGCCACCGAGCTGGGGTCGGACACCCGGCTGCCCGACGCCGAGCTGGTGCTGGCCGGCCCCGGCACCGAGTCGGGCACCTACGACTCGTTCGTCGAGATCGCCCTCGAGGGCTACGCCGAGGAGCGGGGCCAGGAGGCCACCACCCGCACCGACTACGCCTCGTCGGCCGACGACAACGTCATCGTGGCGACCGTCGAGTCGAGCCCGACGTCGCTCGGCTGGGTCGGCTTCGCCTACGCCGAGGAGGCGGGCGACACCGTGCGGACCATCCCGATCGCCGCCGAGCCCGGCGGCGAGTGCGTCGAGCCCACCCCCGAGACGATCTCGGACGGCAGCTACCCGCTCTCCCGGCCGCTGTTCATCTACGTCAACACGGCCAAGGCCCAGGAGAACGCCGCCCTCGCCGACTTCGTCGACTTCTACCTCGAGAACCTCACCGAGCTCGTCGAGGAGGGCGGCTACGTGACCCTGCCCGACGACCAGGTCGAGGCGACCCGCGAGGCGTGGGCGTCCCGCTGACCCCACCGGAGCCGGCGGTCGACCTGTCCGGCGATCCGCGCCGCCACCGCCGGGAGCGGGCCATGGGGCTCGTCCTCCGCGGGGCGGCGCTCGCCTCGCTGCTCGTCAGCGCGCTGATCGTCGGCTCGCTGGCCGCCAACGCGGCCGGGTTCGTGGCCGAGGTCGACTGGGGCCGGGTGCTGGCCAACGACGCCTGGAACCCCCGGCAGGGCCGCTTCAGCATCTCGACCCTCGTCGTCGGGAGCCTGGTCATCACCGGCGTGGCCATGGTGGTCGCCGCCCCGCTGGGCCTCGGGGCCGCCGTCTACCTGTCCGAGTACGCCCGGCCCCGGGTGCGGGCCGTGCTCAAGCCCGTGCTCGAGGTGCTCGCCGGCATCCCGTCGGTCGTGCTCGGCGTGTTCGCCCTCAACTGGATCGCCCCCGAGGTCGTGGGCACCCTTTTCGGCGAGCGCGAGGGGCGCACGGGTTCGATGCTCGCCGCCGGCATCGGCGTCGGCATCCTGACGATCCCGCTCATGGCCTCGGTGTCCGAGGACGCCATGCGGGCGGTGCCCTCGGCGCTGCGCCAGGCGTCCGCCGCCCTCGGCGCCCGCCGGGCGACGACGACGCTGCGGGTCGTCCTGCCGGCCGCCGTCTCGGGCATCGTGGCCGCCTTCGTCCTGGCGACGTCCCGGGCGATCGGCGAGACGATGGTCGTGTTCATCGCCGGCGGCGCCGCCGACTCGGCCACCTTCACCGCCAACCCGCTCGACGGCAGCCTGACGATGACGGCGGCGATGGCGTCGCTGGCCACCGGCACCGACGGCGTGCGGGCCGACGCGCTGGCCGTCCCCGCCCTCTACTTCGTCGGGATCGTGCTGTTCGCGCTGACGCTCGGCCTGAACCTGGTCGCCGACCGCTTCGTGCGCCGGGTGCGCCGGACCTACTGAGGAGGACGACCGGATGGCGCTGACCACGATCTCCAGCAGCACCGGCGCCGTGCGGGGCTCGGTCGAGCGCGCCCTGCGCGGCGCCCGGGTCGACGTCCGGGGGCGGCTCTTCGAGGCCGCCCTGCTCGCCTGCCTGCTGCTGTCGATGCTCGTCCTCGGCGTGCTCCTGCACACCGTCGTCACCGACGGCATGCCCGTCTACACCGAGCGGGGGTGGGAGTTCCTCGACGGCGCCCTGTCGTCGTCGGCGAGCCGGGCCGGGATCTCCCAGGGCATCGTCGGCTCGTTCTGGATCGCCGCCGGCGTCGTCGTGCTGGCCGTGCCGGTCGGCGTCGGGGCCGCCATCTACCTGGAGGAGTACGCCCCCCGGAACCGGCTCACCGCGTTCATCGAGCTGAACGTGCGGAACCTGGCCGGCGTGCCCTCGGTCGTCTACGGCCTGCTGGGCCTGGCGATCTTCGTCGAGGCCCTCGGCGGCTTCAGCGGCCAGAGCGACGTCGACCGCCGCACCCTGGCCGCGGCCGCCGCCACCCTGGCCGTGCTCGTGCTGCCGATCGTCGTCATCACGACGGCCGAGGCGATCCGGGCCGTGCCCCGGTCGCTGCGCGAGGGCGCCTACGGCGTGGGCGCGACCCGTTGGGAGGTCGTCCGCACCCAGGTGCTGCCCTACGCCGCGCCGGGCATCCTCACCGGCTGCCTGCTGTCGATCGCCCGGGCCGTCGGCGAGGCCGCCCCGCTGATCGTCGTCGGGGCGGTGACCGGCTTCCTCAGCCGGGGCGCCGGCCTGAGCGTGTCCAACGTCGTCGATCCCGGGCACCTCACCGAGCGCTTCGTCGCCCTGCCGACGATCGTCAGCCACTGGGCGAAGCTGCCCGAGGAGGAGTTCAAGGTGGCCAACTCGTCGGCCGCCATCCTCGCCATGTTGGCCTTCGTCCTCCTCGTCAACACGCTCGCCATCGTCCTGCGGAACCGCGTCGAGAGGAAGAGGTCGACATGACCGAGCCCACCGCCACCGCCACCCCCACCGACGCCCCGGCGGCCGGCCGCAGCGCCGGCGCGGTGCTGCCCCGGCCGCTCGCCGGGTCGCGCCCGGTCGACCCCGGCTCGCGGCCGGTGGTGTTCGAGGTCCGCGACCTCGGCGTCTGGTACGGCGACGTCCAGGCCGTGCGCGGCGTCTCGCTGGACATCCGCCAGCACGAGGTCACGGCGTTCATCGGGCCGTCCGGCTGCGGCAAGTCGACCGTGCTGCGGTGCCTCGACCGCATGAACGACCTCGTCCCGGGCGCCCGCGTCGAGGGCACGGTCACCTACCACGGCGTCGACCTCTACGGGCCGGGCGTCGACCCCGTCGAGGTGCGCCGGCGGGTGGGCATGGTGTTCCAGAAGCCCAACCCGTTCCCCAAGTCGATCTACGACAACGTCGCCTACGGCCCCCGCCTCCACGGCCGGCGCAAGCGGGCGGAGCTCGACGAGATCGTCGAGGGGGCGCTGCGGAAGGCCGCCCTGTGGGACGAGGTGAAGGACCGCCTGCGCGAGTCGGCCACGGGCCTCTCCGGCGGCCAGCAGCAGCGGCTGTGCATCGCCCGGGCCATCGCCACCCGGCCCGACGTGCTCCTGATGGACGAACCCTGCTCGGCGCTCGACCCCATCGCCACCGCCCGCATCGAGGACCTGGTGCAGGAGCTGAAGCGCGAGCTCACGATCGTGATCGTCACCCACAACATGCAGCAGGCGGCCCGGGTGTCGGACGCGACCGCCTTCTTCTCCACCGAGGCGGGCGACGGGTCCGACCGGCGCACCGGCGTGCTCGTCGAGTTCGACCGGACGGAGAGGATCTTCTCCCAGCCCGCCGACGAGCGCACCGAGAACTACATCACCGGCCGCTTCGGCTGAGGGGGTGGCGATGTCGGCCCGGGAGGCACCCGTCCCCCTGCGGACCGCGTTCCACGACGAGCTCGACCAGCTGCGGCTCCAGGTCGAGCTCATGGGCGTGCGCGTCGACGAGAACCTCGAGCGCATGCGCCGGGTGCTCGACGAGGGCGACCCCGACGGCGAGGTGGTCGCCGCGGCGCTGGCGGCCGACGACGCGATCGACGCCGTCCACGTCTCGCTGCTCGAGCGGTGCTACTCGCTGCTGGGGCGGGAGGCGCCGGTGGCGAGCGACCTGCGGTTCGTCGTGTCGGTCGTGCGGGTGCTGTCCGAGCTGGAACGCATCGGCGACCTGGCGCTGCGGATCGTGAAGCTGGGGCCCGACCGGGCGGCGCTGGCCGCGGCCGGTGACGCCTGGGACGTCGTGCGCACCCTGGTCGAGGTCGCCGTCGACGAGTACCGGACGGCGCTGCGGGCCTGGTCGACCCAGGACCTGGGCCTCGCCACCCGGCTGGTCGAGCAGCGGCCGCCGCTGGCCACGCTGGAGCACCGGCTGCTGGTCGAGCTCGGCCGGGTGCCGGGCGGCGAGGCGTCGGTGGCGGTGCGGCTGTTCGCGGCGGGCCAGGCGGCCGACCGGATCGCCGACCACGCGGCGGTCATGGGGGCCCGCCTGCGCTACATGCTCACCGGCGACCCCGCGCACCTCGCGGCGGAGGTGCGGTGACCGGGACGGTCCGGCCGATGGCGACCGCCGCCGGCGGCGGCAGACTTGGGCCGAGCCCCCCACGTGAGGAGAGCACCGTGAGGATCCTGGTCACGAACGACGACGGCGTCGGCTCGGCCGGCCTGCACGCGCTGGCCCGGGCGGTGGTCGAGGCCGGCCACGAGGTCCGGGTCGTGGCGCCGTCCGAGGACATGAGCGGCTCCAGCGCCGCCATCGGGCAGGTCCACCTCGACCGGAGCATCGACGCCCGACCCGTCGAGCTGCCGGGACTCGACGGTGTCCCCGCGTACGCCCTCGACGGCCCGCCCGGGCTCTGCGTGCTGGCCGACCGCATCGGCGGCTTCGGCGAGCCGAGCGAGATGGTGCTGTCCGGCGTCAACCCGGGCGCCAACACCGGGCGGGCGGTGCTGCACTCGGGCACCGTCGGCGGCGCCCTGACCGGCGCCAACTTCGGCGTGTCGGGCCTGGCGGTCAGCATCGCCGTCCCCTCCGGCCTGGCCCACGAGGCCACGACCGTGCCCGCCCGGGACGACGGGGCCGTCGCCGAGGTGGTCGGGTCGCCGGTCGGCGCCCGGGAGGGCGCCGGTCGCGACCGCGGCCTGCCCGAGCACTGGGACACCGCGGCCCGGATCGCGGCGTCGCTCGTCGGGTGGCTGGCCGACGCGCCCCGGTGCACGGTGCTCAACGTCAACGTGCCCGACCGGCCCGTCGCCGACATCGAGGGCGTGCGCACGGCCCGGCTGGCGCCGTTCGGCTCGGTGCGGACCCGGGTCGTCGAGTCCGCGGCCGACGGCGGGCGCCTGCAGCTCGAGATGCGCCCGACCGGCGACGAGCTGCCGCCCGACTGCGACACCGCCCTGGTCCGGGCCGGCTTCGTGACGGTGACCCCGATCACCGGCGTCCACCTCGACGAGTCGGTCGACGTCCGGGTGGCGCTGGCCGTGGTGGAGGACCTGGCGGGCCGCGCCGCGGCCCGGGGAGGCCGCTGAGGCCGGTGGTGGCAGCGCCGTGGTGATCCTGGTCGCCGTCCTGTCGCTGGCGCTGGCCGGCGTCCTGGCCGGCCTGATGGCCGCGGCCGTCGCCCGGCGGGCCGCCGCCCAGCGCATCGACGCCGCCGTCGCCCGGCTCACCGGCGCCGCCCCCGGGCCGCAGCGGCCACCCCGGCCCGCGCTCGACCGGGCGCTCGACGACCTGGAGCGCGCGGTCGACGAGCAGGTGCGGGCCCGGCGGGAGGCGGCGGCGACCGAGCGCCGCCTGGCCTGGGCGCTCGGCGCCCTGCAGAGCGGGGTCGTGATCTTCGACGACCGGGGCGAGGTCGTCTACAGCAACGACCCCGGCGCCTCGTTCCTCGCCGCCCGGAACAGCGACGCCGTCGTGCACGAGGCGATCCGCTCGATGGCCGCCGACGCGCTGCGCGCCCACGCCGGCGAGCGCGAGCTCGAGCTCGCCGGCCCGCCCCGGCGGGTGCTGAGCATCCGGGCCGTGCCGCTGGCCAACCACCGGCGCCCCGCCGGCGTGCTGGTGGTCGTCGAGGACACCTCCGAGCGCCGCCGGCTCGAGAACGTCCGCCGGGACTTCGTGGCCAACATCAGCCACGAGCTGAAGACGCCGATCGGCGCCCTGGCCGTGCTGGCCGAGGCGCTGCTCGAGGAGGACGACCCCGAGGTCGTCCACCGCCTGGCCGAGCGGGTGGCCACCGAGGCCTTCCGGGTCAGCGGCACGATCGACGACCTGCTCGAGCTGTCCCGGCTGGAGGCCGGCGGCATCGTGGACGCCGAGGACGTGGTGGTGGCCGACGTCGTCGCCGAGGCGGTCGCGCGGGTGCGGCCCGCCGCCGAGCGGCGGGCCATCGAGGTCGACGCCACGGTCGGCGACGCCCCGGTCGTCGCCGGCGACCGCCGCCAGCTCGTCTCGGCGGTGGCCAACCTGCTCGACAACGCCGTCAAGTACAGCGAGCCCGGCAGCACGGTGACCGTGCGGACGGGCACCGACGGCACCTGGGTCGACATCTCCGTCCGCGACCGCGGCATCGGCATCCCCGCCCGTGACCTGGAGCGCATCTTCGAGCGCTTCTACCGGGTCGACCGGGCCCGCAGCCGGGAGACCGGCGGCACGGGCCTCGGCCTCGCCATCGTGCGGCACGTGGCGTCCAACCACCGGGGCGAGGTGCGCGTCGAGTCGCGGGAGGGCGCGGGCTCGACCTTCACGCTGCGGCTGCCGGCCGGGCCGGCCCCGGCCGCCCACACGACCCCGAAGGAGGCACGGCGACCATGACCCCCGAGGCGACCGTCCTGCTCGTCGAGGACGAGGACAGCTTCGTCGAGGCGCTGTCGGTCGGGCTCAAGCGCGAGGGCTTCCGGGTGCGGGCGGCGCGGGACGGCGCCGAGGCGCTCGAGGTGTTCGACGCCGTCAAGCCCGACGTCGTGCTGCTCGACGTCATGCTGCCGAAGGTCTCGGGCATCGACGTGTGCCGGGAGCTGCGGCGGCGGTCGGACGTCCCGATCATCATGGTCACCGCCAAGGGCTCGGAGATCGACACCGTCGTCGGCCTCGAGGTCGGGGCGGACGACTACGTCACCAAGCCCTACCGGCTGCGGGAGCTGGTGGCCCGCATGCGGGCGGTCCTGCGCCGCCGCGCCGCCGACCCGTCGGTGCGGGCGCCGTCGGGCGAGGTGCTCGAGGTGGGCGACGTGCGGCTCGACCCGGCGCGCCACGAGGTCGAGATCCGGGGCCAGCAGGTGAAGCTGCCGCTCAAGGAGTTCGAGCTGCTGGAGGTCCTGCTGGCCAACGCCGGCCGGGTGCTGACCCGCGACACGCTCATCGACCGGGTGTGGGGCACCGACTACGTGGGCGACACCAAGACCCTCGACGTCCACGTGAAGCGGCTCCGGGCCAAGGTCGAGGAGGACCCGTCGTCGCCGACGCGGATCGTCACGATCCGGGGCCTCGGTTACAAGTACGCCACGCCTCGAACGTAGGCCCGCACGCAACGCCCTCGGCGAGCCGGCGGCTTGTACCCTCGCATCCGATGGCGACGGCGAACGGCTGGCAGCCCTTGACCCCGCCGAAGCGGCGGGCGGGTGCCGGCGCGTTCGTCGTGGCGCCGTTCACCCGCCTGGCCCGCACGCACGCCGCGGCCGTCGCCGGCGACACGCTGATCGCGCTGGCGCTCGCCAACTCGCTGTTCTTCGACATCGACCCGGACGCGGCCCGCACCCAGGTCGCCCGCTACCTGGTGCTGACGATGGCCCCGTTCGCGGTCGTGGCGCCGCTGATCGGCCCGGCCCTCGACCGGGCCCGGGGCGGCCGGCGCTGGATGGTCGTCGGGGCGAGCGCCCTGCGGGCGATCATCTGCGTGCTGATGATCGGCGACCTGGACAGCATGCTGCTGTTCCCCGAGGCGTTCGCCGTCCTGGTCCTGGCCAAGAGCTACCACGTCGCCAAGTCCGCGCTCGTCCCCACCGTCGTGCGGGACGACGCCGAGCTCGTCGAGGCCAACTCGCGCCTGTCGTTCCTGTCCGGCGTCATCACCTTCGCGGCCGCGCTGCCCGGCGCGCTGGCCTTCGCCATCGCCGGCAGCCAGGGCGTGCTCGTGCTGGCGACCGGCGTCTTCGCCGCCGGCGCCGTGCTCGGCACCCGCATCCCGCCCACCCGGGTGGCGCAGGACGAGACCTCCGAGACCGAGCGGGCCGAGCTGCGGGGCGGCGGGATCGTCCTCGCCGCGTCGGCCATGGCGCTGCTGCGGGGCACCGTCGGGTTCCTCACCTTCCTCGTCGCCTTCGCGCTGCGGAGCAGCGACGCGCCCGCCTGGCAGTACGGTCTGGTCGTCGGCGCGAGCGGCGTCGGGTCGCTGCTCGGCGCCGTCGTCGCCCCGTTGCTGCGGCGCAGCGGCCTGGCCGAGGAGCGCATCCTGCAGGCGGTGCTCGGCACGACCGCCGTCGCCGGCGTGCTCGCCGCCTGGGCCGGCGGCGTCGCGGCCGCCGCCGCGTTCGCCCTCTGCCTCGGCACGGCGGCGAGCAGCGGCAAGCTGGCCTTCGACTCGGTCGTGCAGCGCGACGCGCCCGACGCCAACCGGGGCCGGTCGTTCGCCCGGTTCGAGACCCGCTTCCAGCTCCTGTGGGTGGCCGGCTCGTTCGTCCCGGTCGTGATCTCGATGCCGCTCGAGATCGGGTTCCTCGTCATCGCCGCGACCAACGGCTTCGCCCTGTTCTCCTACCTGGCCTCGCTGCGCCGGCTCGAGCGGGGCGAGCTGCCGCAGCGGCGCAGCCCGACGCAGGTCATCACCGCCCGCCTGCGGCGCCGGCGCCAGGGGTTCGCCCCCGGCCCGGACGAGACGGCGGGCGCGCCCGGCACGGCCGGGGGTGGCCGCGGGGCCGTGGCCGTCGCCCCGACGCTGACCGCGGCGCCCGCGGCCCCGCCCGTCGATCCGGCCGGCCCGCCGGCCGACGAGGACGACGAGGCCGAGGACGACGACCGGCCCCGGGGCCCGGTCGTCATCGACCCGACGAAGCTGCAGTAGCGGCGGGCCCGGCGCCCGGCGGCTCAGTCGTCGAGCAGCTCGATGCGGGCCAGCCACAGGCCCGGGGCGTCGACCTCGGGCGGGCTGGGCAGCATCTGCTCGCCCTCCCACAGGCGGGCGAGGCCCTCGGGGCCGGCGCGCTCGACGACGCCCTCGACGAAGGCGGCGCCCCGGTCGTAGACGGCCTGGGTGAGCTCGAGGCCGAGGAGGCGCTCGACGAACCGGTCGGCCTCGCCGGCCTCGACCCGCCGCCGGCGCAGCGCCTCGGTGAGCATGCCGTAGCTGGTGATGAACTTGCCGCCGACCTGGTCCATGACGTGGTCGACGACGCCGACGACCACCGCCACCAGCGCCTCGAGGAGCGGGAGCAGCGCCCGCTGCTCGTCGGACTGGATGGCGCCGAGCAGCGCGCCCGGCTCGCCGAGCACCCGCTGGAGCTGGGCCATCGACTCGGGGCCGCCGGTGAGGTCGATGTCGCCCAGCGCCTCGCCGAGGGCCTCCGGGTCGTTGCGGAACTTCGTCGTGTACTCCCGGAGCAGGCTCTCGAGCCGGGACCGCACGTGGGGCACGCCCAGCACCGTGTGGTGGGCGATCTCGTGGAGGCAGATCCACAGCCGCAGGTCCTCGGCCGGCAGGCTCCACTCCTTGCCGAACGCCTCGAGGTTGGGCACGACGATCATCAGCTCGTCGGAGGGCCGGCGGGGGATCGGCAGGTCGTACTGCCCCAGCGCCCGCCGGGCCATGTGGCCGACCATGGAGCCGGCGGTCATGGCGACCATCATCGGCTGCATGGCCTCGAGCATCGGCCCGAGCATGGCGGCGAGCTGGTCGTCGGGCCCGACGCCCACCTCGTCGCCCTTGGGGACGACCTCGGCCGTGCCCAGCGAGCCGGCGAGCTGCTCGAGCAGCGGCCGGTAGTCCTCGAGCGTCCGCTGGGCCCAGGCACCCCGGTTGACCGGCAGCACCGTGAGCTCGCGCCCGGTGACGGTGGTGGGCAGCCCGGTGACGTCGGCGACGTGCAGCTCGGCCACCCGGGCCAGCTGCTCGAGCTCCATGCGCTGGATGGGGTCGACGTTCGGCTCGGGCGTGTTGTCGGTGGCGACGGCGAGCGCCAGCGCCCGGGCGGCGTCCCACGGCACCCCGCGGCCCGCCTGACCGAAGAGCTTGGCCAGATCGCCGAAGAGGGGGAAGCCCTCGAACGGGTTGGGCGAGCCTGGGTCACTCACGGGGTTCACGGTAGCGTCGCCCGCCGCGACGCCCACCGCGTCCCCGGGCCCGGCGCCGGGGCGCCGTCGCCCCGCTGCTCGTGGCCCCGGGTCGTGGCGTCGGGCCGCCCCTCTGGCAAGGTAGAGCCATGAGCACGGTCGTGATCACGGGCGCCGAGACCCCCCTCGGGGAGCGCGTGGCCCGTCTGGCCGCCGACGACCCCACCGCCGAGGTGGTCGCGCTCGCGCCCGGGCCCGTGCCCGACCTGCCCGAGCGGGTCGAGCTCCGGCGGGTCGTGCTGGGCACGCACGACCTGAAGGACGTCTTCGACGGGGCGGAGGTCGTGCTCCACCTGGCCCAGTCCGAACCCCGCACGCCGACCGGCCCGACGACCGACGTCGAGGTGGCCCGGCGCGTCCTCGACGCCGCCGGCGACGCGGGGGTCGGCCACGTCGTCGTGCTGTCCAGCGCCACCGTCTACGGCGCCTGGTCCAACAACCCCGTCCCCCTCACCGAGGACGCCCCGCTGCGCCCCAACCCGGGGTTCACCTTCGCCGCCGAGCGGGCCGAGATCGAGCGCCTGACCGCCGAGTGGCGGGAGGGGCACCCGGGCGCCACCGCCACCGTGCTGCGGCCGGCCCGGGTGGCCGCGGCCGGGCACCGCGACTGGCTGGTCCGGGCGCTGCGCCCGGCGCCGGCGGTGCCGGACGACGCCGACGAGCCGCCGGTGCAGTTCCTGCACCTCGACGACCTGGCCCGGGCCTGCGACCTCGCCCGGCGCCGGCGGCTCGACGGCGCCTACAACGTGGCCCCGCCCGGCTCGATCCCCGGCGACCTCGCCCGGTCGCTCGTCGGGGCGCCGCCCCGGGTGCCGCTGCCCGAGCGCCTCGCCCGCCACGTCGCCCACTGGCGCTTCCGGTGGGGCCTGGGACCGACGCCGCCGGAGCTCGTGCCCTACACGCTGCACCCGTGGGTGGTCGCCGCCGACCGGCTGCGGGCCGAGGGCTGGACGGCCGAGGTCTCCAACGAGGAGGCCTGCGTCGAGGCCCACGACGTCGGCGCCTGGGCGACGATGAGCCCCCGCCGGCGGCAGGAGATCGCCCTCGGCGTGGCCGGCGCCGGCCTGGCCGGCGCCGCCGCCGGCACCGCGCTCCTGCTGCGACGCTGGCTGCGCCGTCGCTGACGGCGGGCGCGCGCCACGGCGCTGCCGCCGCGGGTCGGGTCAGCCCGCGCCTGCGTCGGCCGGGACGAGCTCGTCCAGCGTGAGCACGAGCGTCACCCGGCTGCCGTCCGCCCGCCGCACCCCGACGTCGACCGTGTCGCCCGGCGAGCGGGACCGCAGCCGGACCAGCAGGTCGGGGGGGCGGGTGACGGGCTCGCCGTCGAGCTCGACGATGACGTCGCCGACCTGCAGCCCGCCGTGGTCGGCCGGGCCGTCCGGCACGACCGCCGCCACGACGGCACCGATCTCGTCGCCGTGGGCGGTGGGGTCCCCGGTCGCGGCGGGGGCGGCGTCGGCCACCTCGACGCCCAGGCGGGCGTGGCGGAGCCCGCCCGGCGTCAGCGGGCCGTTCGCCAACCTGCGGCACCACCCCACGGGCGCGACGTACCAGCCGTCTCCTATACACATATCCGAGGCCACGAGACGGATTCCTTTTTCTTATTGCGACTTCTTCTTGTA
>PKRH01000076.1 GCA_017577565.1 Thermoanaerobacterales bacterium
CACCAGGACCGTCCCCCGGCCGGCGGGCCGCCTCCGGGCACGCCGCCGGGAGGCGGGGCGCCCCCACCCCCGGGTGGCGCCACGCCGCCGCCGGGTGGCGCGCAGCCCCCGCCCGCCGGTGGCTACGCCCCGCCGCCCGCCGGTGGCCACGCCCCGCCGCAGGGCGGCTGGTACCCGCAGGTCGGTGTCGTGCCCCAGCGCCTGGAGAAGCCGTTCTACAGCCCCGGCATCGTCATCCTGCTGTGGATCGTGACGTGCAGCATCTGGGGTGCGATCTGGACCTACCGCACGAACGAGGACCTGAAGAAGTACAACGGCGAGGGCCTCGGCGGACCCGTGGGCGTCGTGGTCTACCTGCTCCTGTCGCCCGTGCTGATGTTCACGATCCCCAACGAGATCGAGAAGATGTACCAGCGCGACGGCCGTCAGAGCCCGGTCTCGACGCTGTGGGGCCTGTGGTTCCTGCTGCCGATCATCGGCCACTTCGTCTGGTACCTGAAGGTGCAGGACGCGCTGAACGACTTCTGGATCGGCAAGGGGGCGCAGCCGGAGTGAGGCCGGTCGGGACGGGGCACCACCGAGCGGCGGGACGACCGCCGGACGAGCCCTGGTTCCCGCGCACGCCGCCGGAGGTGCCCCTCCCGCCGCAGCCGCCCGGGCCCGACCGGCCCGGGCCGCCGGTGCCGCCGGTCCCGATCGTCCCCGGGCCGGGCGGGCCGCTTGCCGGTGGCGAGGAGCTCCGCTCGCTCGTCTACGAGCGTCTGCTCGAGCGGCGCACGGTCATGCTCGACCGGCCGCTCGACGCCGAGGCGGCCTCCCTCGTCGCCGCCCAGCTCGTCTCGCTCGACGGCGAGGGCGACGGCCCCATCACGCTGGTCGTCAACAGCCCCGGCGGGCCGCTCGACGCCGTGCCCGCCGTGCTCGACGCCCTCGACCTCGTGCGAGGCCCGGTCGACACCACCTGCCTCGGGCAGGCGGGCGGCACCGCCGCCGTCGTGCTCGCCGCGGGGACCGGCCGCCGCCGGATCGGCCCGGGCGCGCACGTCCGGCTGCGCCTGGCCGAGGTCGAGCTGCAGGGGCCGGCCGACCGGATCGACGCCGAGGTGGCCCACCTGGCCGAGCTGCGCCGGGCGGTGATCGACCGGCTGGCCCGCTGCACCGGCCAGGAGCGCCGCCTCGTCGAGCGGGACGTCGACGCCGGGCGCAGCCTCTCGGCCCCGGAGGCCGTGACCTACGGGCTGGTCGACGAGGTCGTGGGCGCACCCGGCCGGGACCGGTAGGGTCCACCGCGGCGGGCGCCGTCACGACCAGGAGGTCCGCCATGCCCGCACGCACCGCGTTCGCCCGCTGGGACGGGAGCCTGCGCGAGGGCGCCGGGACGGTGCGCCTCGGCAGCGGCGCCTTCGAGGGCCGCTACTCGTTCGCCTCGCGGTTCGAGGACGGCCCGGGCACCAACCCCGAGGAGCTGATCGGGGCCGCCCACGCCGGGTGCTTCTCGATGGCGCTGACCGCCGGGCTCGAACGGGCGGGCTACCGGCCGGCGCTGGTCGAGACCACCGCCACCGTCCACGTCGAGCGAGGGGAGGACGGGTTCCGCATCCCCCGCATCGAGCTCGACTGCACGGCCGCGGTCCCCGGCATCGACGACGACGAGTTCCAGGCCCAGGCCACCGCGGCCAAGGAGGGGTGCCCGGTGTCCAAGGCGCTGGCCGGCACCGAGATCACGCTGACCGCCCGGCTCTCCGGCTGACCGGCCGACCCGGCGGGCCCCGGGCGGCGCCGCTCAGGCGATCTCGGCCAGCGCCCGGCGGATCCGGCGCTCGCTGACCGGGCGGGCGGTGCCGAGCACCTGGGCGAAGAGGCTGATCCGCAGCTCCTCCAGGTCCCAGCGCACCTGGACGACCGCCGGGTCGCGTCGCCGGGCGGGGGGCAGCGCGTCCACCGCCGCCGCGTAGGCGGCCTCCAGCTCGCGCACCCCGGCCATGGCCTCGCGGTCGCGGGCGGCGCGCTCGCCCAGCTTGTCGAGCCGGACCCGGATGCCCTCCAGGTAGCGACCGATGTCGGCCAGGCGGGCGAGGCCGGCGGCCCGCACGAACCCGGGCCGCACGAGGCGGTGCAGCTGCTCCCGCATGTCCGCGACCGCCGGCGCCAGCACCGGGGCCCGGACCTCGTCGAGCCGGCCGTCGAGGCGGGCGGCCGCCGCCACCAGCTCGCCGGCCCGGCCGGCCGCGCCCACCGCCAGCGGGACCAGCCGGGCCCGGGCGCCGGCGGCCAGCTCGGCGAAGGCCCGCTCCTCCCACACCGGTCCGCCGTGCGTGGCGATGACCCGGTCGGCGGCCGCGGCGGCGCAGTCGTCGGCCAGCTCGGCCACGGTGGGCAGGGGCGGGCGGGCGGCGACCAGCGCCGGCTGGGCCCGCAGCCGGCGCTCCGCGTCCCGGCGGGCGGCGGGGGCCGCGAGCAGCAGGAGCCGGCGGGTGCCGGTCCACATGGCCCGCTCCTGGTCCTCCGGGGAGGTGAGCACCCGGACGCCGACGGTCTCACCCTCGTCGATGAGCGCGGGGTAGCCCCGCACCCGCCGGCCGCCGGCCTCGACCTCGACGGTGCGGGGCAGGTCGCCGACCTCCCACGACCGCAGGCCCTGCCGCTCGAGGTCGGGGGCGGCCGCCGCCACGGCCCGCCGGACCCGGCCCCGCAGCCGGCGCTGCAGCTGGGCGAGGTCGCGCCCGGCCGCCACCTCGCGGCCCTCCTCGTCCTCGACCCGGAACCGCACGAGCAGGTGGGGCGGCACCCGGGACAGGTCGAAGTCCTCCGGGCGGACCGGCTCGCCGGCCAGCCGGGCCAGGCGCCGCGCCAGTACCTCGAGCAGCGGCCCGTCCTCGGGCCCGACGCCGGCGAGCGCCTCGGCCGCCCGGTCCGGCGCCGGCGCCAGCCGGCGGCGCACGCTCTTGGGCAGCGACCGCACGAGCGCGGTGGCCAGCTCCAGCCGGTGCCCGGGGACCTGCCAGTCGAAGCCCTCCGGGCGCACCTCGTGGAGCACGGCCAGCGGCACGTGGACGGTGACGCCGTCGTCCTCGGCGCCGGGCCCGAAGGTGTAGGTGACGTCGAAGGTCAGCTCGCCCTGCCGCCACGTCGTGGGGAAGTCGTCGAGGTCGACCGGCGCCGCCCCGGGGTCGGTCAGCACCTCGGGGGTGAGCGTGAGCAGGTCGGGGTCCTGCCGCCGGGCCGCCCTCCACCAGCGGTCGAAGTGGCGGGCGGAGGTGACCTCGGCGCCGACCCGCTCGTCGAAGAACGCGACCAGGCGCTCGCGGTCGACCAGGAGGCGGCGCCGGGTCCGCTCCTCGAGGGCGCGCACCTCGTCGACGGCAGCCCGGTTGGCGGCGGCGAAGCGGTGGTGGGTGCGCCAGTCCCCGTCGACCAGCGCGTGCTCGATGAACAGGCGGCGGGCGGCCGCGGGGTCGACCCGCCCGAGCGGGATCCGGCGCCCCTCGACGATCGGCAGGCCGAACAGCGTGACCCGCTCGGTCGTCATCGCCGTGCCCCGGCGGGCGTCCCACCACGGCTCGCCGTAGCTGCGGCGCACCAGGTGACCGGCCAGCGGCTCCAGCCACGACGGCTGGATGCGGGCGACCGTCCGGGCCCAGAGGCGGTTGGTCTCGACCAGCTCGGCCGCCATGACCCACGACGGCGTGCGGCGGTGCAGCACCGACCCGGGGGCGATGGCGAACCGGGTCTGGCGGGCCCCGACGTGCTCGCGGTGCGTGCGGTCGTACATGCCGACGTGTGACAGCAGGCCGGCGAGCAGCGCCCGGTGGATGCTGTCGGCGTCGGCCGGCTCGCGGTTGCGGTGCAGGCCCAGCTCCCTCGCCACCTCGCGCAGCTGGCGCACGAGGTCCTGCCACTCCCGCACCCGGACGTGGTTCAGGTGCTCGGCCCGGCACATGCGGCGGAAGCTGCTGGAGGACCGCTGCCGCTGCTCCCGCTCGAGGTGGCGCCACAGGTTGAGCAGGGTCAGGAAGTCGGAGTCGGGGTCGGCGAAGCGGGCGTGCAGCGCGTCGGCCTCGGCCTCCTGGTCGGTCGGGCGCTCGCGCACGTCCTGGATCGACAGGGCGGCGGTGATGACGAGCACCTCGCGCAGGCAGCCCTGGGCGTCGGCCTCCAGGATCATCCGCCCGTAGCGGGGGTCGATCGGCAGGCGGGCGAGCTTCCGGCCGATCGGTGTCAGCGTGCGGTCGGGGCGCATGGCGCCCAGCTCGACGAGCAGCGTGACCGCGTCGCGCACGGCCCGGGCGTCGGGCGGGTCGACGAACGGGAACGACTCGACGTCGCCGAGGCCGAGCGCCGCCATCTGGAGGATGACCGAGGCGAGGTTGGTGCGCAGGATCTCCGGCTCGGTGAACCGGGGCCGGGCGGCGTAGTCCTCCTCGCTGTAGAGCCGGATGCAGATGCCGGGGCCGACCCGGCCGCACCGCCCCGCCCGCTGGTCGGCCGAGGCCTGGCTGATCGGCTCGATCGGCAGCCGCTGCACCTTGGTGCGCCGGTTGTAGCGGGAGATGCGGGCGGTGCCGGGGTCGACGACGTAGCGCACGCCCGGGACGGTGATCGACGTCTCGGCCACGTTGGTGGCGAGCACGATGCGGCGGCCCCGGTGCGGCGCGAAGGCCCGCTGCTGCTCGGCGGCCGACAGCCGGGCGTAGAGCGGCACGATCTCGGTGGCGGGCAGGTCGGCGTCGGCCAGGGCCGCGGCGGTGTCCCGGATCTCGCGCTCGCCGCTGAGGAAGACGAGGATGTCGCCCGGCCCCTCGCGGCACAGCTCGTCGACGGCGTCCCGGATGGCGTCGATCTGGTCGCGCGGGGCCCGCGCCGCGCGCCCGGGGCGGGCCCGCCGCCGCCGGCCGCGCTCGGCCCCGGCCGGCGGGTCGGCCGGGGCGTCCTCGGCGGCCGGGGCCTCGGGCTCGATCGGCCGGTAGCGGACCTCCACGGGGTAGCTGCGGCCCGACACCTCGACGACCGGGGCGTCGAAGTGCTCGGCGAAGCGGGCCGTGTCGATCGTGGCCGAGGTGACGACCAGCTTGAGGTCGGGGCGGCGGGGGAGGAGGTCGGTCAGGTAGCCGAGCAGGAAGTCGATGTTCAGGCTCCGCTCGTGGGCCTCGTCGACGATGATCGTGTCGTAGGCCCGCAGCATCCGGTCGCGCTGCAGCTCGGCGAGCAGGATGCCGTCGGTCATGAGCTTGACCAGCGTGCGCTCGCCCACCTCGTCGGCGAAGCGGACCGTGTAGCCGACGAGGTCGCCGACCTCGGTGCCCAGCTCCTCGGCCACCCGGGCGGCGATCGTGCGGGCGGCGAGGCGACGGGGCTGCGTGTGCCCGATGAGGCCCCGGACGCCCCGGCCCAGCTCGAGGCACATCTTCGGCAGCTGCGTGCTCTTGCCGGAGCCGGTCTCGCCGGCGACGACGACCACCTGGTGGTCGCGCAGCGCGGCGAGCAGCTCCTCGCGCCGCTCGGTGATGGGCAGCGACGGGGGGTAGGTGATCTCGGGCACGGCGGCGCGCCGGGCGGCCACCCGCGCCTCGGCCCGCCGCAGCTCCTCCTCGATCGCGGCCAGCGCGCCGTCGTCCGGCCGCCGGCCGCGCCCCGCCCGGGCGCGGTCCAGCCGGCGCCGGATCCGGTCCGCGTCGCGCAGGGTGAGCGCGCCGAGCCGGGAGCGGAGATCGGTGGGAGAGGCGGGCATGGGGCTGGTCAATGATACGGACGACCTGCGGTTGAGGCGCCTGTCTCACTACGTGCTGCACGCGCATGAAACGGGGGGTACTGTGCCCGGCCGTGACCGTCGTGCTCGACCTCGAGGTGGACCCGGTCGGCGCCGGGTTCGATCCGTCCCGGCTCGCCCGCGTCGACGAGCACCTGCGCACCCGCTACGTCGAGCCGGGCAAGATCGCCGGCTGCCAGGTGCTCGTCTTCCGCCACGGCCGCCTCGCCCACGCGAGCGGCCTCGGCCACGCCGACCGCGAGCGCGAGCTGCCGGTGGCGCCCGACACCGTGTGGCGGATCTACTCGATGACCAAGCCGATCACCGGCGTGGCGCTGCTCACGCTCTACGAGCGGGGCCTGTTCCGCCTCACCGACCCGGTGCACCGGTTCCTGCCCGAGCTCCGGGACCTGAAGGTCCTCGAGCGCGACGAGGACGGCGGCAAGCGCCTGGTCGAGCCGGCCCGGCCGATGACCGTGCGGGACGCCCTCATGCACATGACCGGCATCGGCGCCGGCCCCCGCCGCATCCGCTTCGACCCGGCGGGCTCGCCCGACCGCCCGCCGTCGCTGCGGGCCGGCCGGGGCGCCACCCTGCAGACGCTGGTCGAGCTGCTGGCCGAGGAGCCGCTGCGCTTCCACCCCGGCACGCACTGGCTCTACACCTGGTCGACCGACGTCTGCGCCCGCCTCGTCGAGGTGCTGTCGGGGCAGCGCTTCGACGAGTACCTGGCGGCCACGATCTTCGAGCCGCTCGGCATGGTCGACACCGGGTTCCACGTGCCCGACGAGGCGATCGACCGCTTCGCCGCGCTCTACCGCCGCGACTCGCAGAAGCGGCTGGTGCTCGTGGACGACCCCCGGGCCAGCGGCTACCGCGAGCAGCCGACCTTCCTGTCGGGCGGCGGGGGCCTCGTGTCGACCGGGCCCGACTACCTGCGCTTCTGTCGCATGCTGCTCGGCGGGGGCGAGCTGGACGGCGTGCGGGTCCTGAGCCGCAAGACCGTCGAGCTGATGGCGTCCAACCACCTCCCGGGCGGCGGCGACCTGCGGCAGTTCGCCCTGCCCGGCGGCTACGGCGAGGTGGGCTTCGACGGCATGGGCTTCGGCCTGACCGTCGCGGTGTCCAACGGCCCGGTGGCCACGGGGGGCGTCGGCTCGGCCGGCGAGTACATGTGGGGCGGCTTCGCCTCGACGGCGTTCTGGATCGACCCCGCCGAGGACCTGGCGGTCGTGTTCATGACCCAGTTCGTCCCCTCGGGCACCTTCGACTTCCGCGGCCAGCTGAAGTCGATCGTCTACGGCGCCCTCGACGACTGAGCCCCGGCGCCGCTACTCGTCGTCCTCGCCGATGAGGTAGCGCGGCCCGGCGCCGTGCTCGCCCGCGTGGTCGTCGGGGTTGAGCAGCTTGCAGGCCGACAGCGACAGGCAGCCGCAGCCGATGCACCCGTCGAGCCGCTCGCGCAGGCGCTCGATGAGGCGGATCTGCTCGTCGAGCCGCGGCCGCCAGGCCTTGGACAGCCGGGCCCAGTCCTCCTGGGTGGGGGTGCGGTTGTCGGGGAGCGAGGCGAGGGCCTCGCGGATCTCCCCCAGCGACAGGCCCACCCGCTGGGCGACCTTGATGAAGGACACCCGGCGCAGCGTCTCGCGCTTGTACCGGCGCTGGTTGCCCGAGGTCCGCCGGGAGGTGATGAGGCCCTCGGCCTCGTAGTAGCGCAGGGCGGAGGGCGCGACGCCCGCGCGCTCGGCCAGCGCGCCGATGCTGAGCTCCGTCTCCACGGCGGGCAGCCTACCGGTGACCTCACGTTGAGGTGAGCTTCACATCTGCCCGGCGCCGCCCCGGCCGGCCCCGGTAGCGTCGGGGCATGGCGACGACCACCCCGCCGCGGCCGGCCGGGGAGCGGACGGTCGGGGAGCTGCTCCGGGCGTGGCGGCTGCGGCGGCGCCGCAGCCAGCTCGACCTGGCCAGCGAGGCCGGCGTGTCGACTCGGCACCTGAGCTTCGTGGAGACCGGGCGGGCCCGGCCGAGCCGCGAGCTGATCCTGCACCTGGCCGAGCACCTCGACGTCCCCCTCCGGGAGCGCAACGCCATGCTGCTCGCCGCCGGGTACGCCCCCGTCTACGGCCACCGGCCGCTGGACGACGCCGAGATGGCGCCGGTGCGGGCCGCGCTGGGGGTCGTCCTGCGGGGGCACGAGCCGTTCCCCGCCGTCGTCGTCGACCGGCACTGGGACCTGGTGGCCGCCAACGACGCCGCCCTCGGCGTGCTGGCCGCCGGCGTCGACCCCGCGCTGCTCGCCCCGCCCGCCAACGTCCTGCGGGCCAGCCTCCACCCCGACGGGCTCGCGCCCCGCATCGCCAACCTCGACCAGTGGTCGGCCCACCTCGTCGCCCGCCTGCGGCGCGAGGTCGACCTCTACGGGGACCCGGCGCTGGCCGCCCTGCTCGACGAGGTGTGCGGCTACCCGGGCGTCGTCGCCACGCCCGCCGACGAGGACGTGGCCAGCCGCCTGTTCGTCCCCCTCGAGCTCCGGTCCGAGGCCGGGCCGCTGCGGTTCTTCAGCACGATCGCCACCTTCGGGACCGCCCGGGACGTGACGGTCGAGGAGCTGTCCATCGAGTCGTTCTTCCCCGCCGACCGGGCCACCGAGGAGGCGTTGCGGTCGGCCGCCGCCCGCCGGGGCGCTCAGAGCAGCGAGAGCTGGGTCGCGTCCTCCTGAGCCGCGGGGACGGCGGTCGGTTCCGGGTGCGCCGTCCGCCGGCGGCGGGGGACCTCGACCCGCTGCTCCGGCCGGGCCGGGCGCCCGGTCATGTGCTCGGCGTCGGTGCGCTCGACCGCCCGGACGCCGTGGCGCCGGGCCAGGTCGCGGACCAGCGCCTCGTGGGCCCGCTGCTCGGCGGCGGGGAGGTAGGCCCGGTCGCGGTAGCGGCGCCGGTAGTCGGCGACCAGGTGGGGGTGCGTCTCGGCCAGCCGGTCGAGGAAGACGGCGTCGACGCCCGGGCGCAGGTGGAGCAGCACGGTCGAGATCGACCGCGCCCCCGCGGCCACGCACGCCTCGACGACGGCCTCGAGCTGCTCGGGTGCGTCGGACAGGCCGGGCAGCACCGGCGCGACGAGGACCCCGCACGGGACGCCGGCCTCGTTGAGCTGCTCGATCGCCCGCACCCGCCGCCGGGGGTGGGGCGTGCCCGGCTCGGTGGCCCGCCACACGTCCTCGTCGAGCGTGCCGATGGACAGGTTGACCCGCACGGTCGTGCGCCGGGCCGCCTCGACGAGCAGGTCGAGGTCGCGCAGCACGAGCGTCGACTTGGTGAGGATCGAGAACGGGTTGGCCCGCTCGATGAGCACCTCGACGATGCCGCGGGTGAGGCGGTACTTGCCCTCGGCCCGCTGGTACGGGTCGGTGTTGGTGCCCATGGCGATGAGGTCGCCCCGCCACCGCCGGGGGTCGAGCTCGGCGCGCAGGCGGGAGACCGCGTTGACCTTGACGACGATGCGGCGCTCGAAGTCGCGGTCGGCGTCGAGGTCGAGGTAGGTGTGGGAGGGGCGGGCGAAGCAGTAGGTGCAGGCGTGCGTGCAGCCCCGGTAGGGGTTGACGGTGTAGCGGAACCCGAACGGGGCGCCCTTGACCTCGTTGATGATCCGCTGGGCCCGCACGTGCAGGAACTCGAGGCCCCGGAACTCGCCGCGGCCGGGCTGGCGCTCGAAGATCGGCTCGTCGAAGAGCGTCTGCTGCGGCCGGGGCTCGTCGGCCAGCTGCCACCGCAGGCCGGTCATGCCGCCACTGTAGCGAACGTACGTACCCGGCGAACAGGCGTGCGGTTCACGGTCTACAGCCACCCGCGCCGGCGGAACAGCACGTACAGCCCGACCGAGGCGGCGACGATCAGCGCCAGGGCGGTGACGACGCCGTGGACCTCGCCCTCGCCGGGGAACGGCACGTTCATGCCGTAGACGCCGGTGACCAGGGTGGGCACGGCGATGATCGCCGCCCAGCTCGACACCGTCTTCATGACCTGGTTCTGGCGGTAGTCGCGCAGGCTCAGGTCGGCGTCCGACAGCGACGCGCACAGGTCGCGCAGGCCGTCGGTCGCCTCGGTGACGGTGACGACGTGGTCGTAGAGGTCCTGCCAGTAGGGGAGCAGGGCCGGCTGCACGAGCTCGTGCTCCCGGTGCAGCAGCGTGCTGAGCGCCTCGCGCAGCGGTAGCACCAGGCGGTGGAGCCGGGTCACCGCCCGCCGCATGTCGAACCACTCCCGCTGCCGGTCGGGGGGCAGCGGCCTGCCGGAGAAGATCTCGTCGGCGACGTCGTCGAGGGCGTCCTCGATGCGGTCGAGCACGTCCATGTAGCCGTCCACGGCCTGGTCGAGCAGCCCGTGGACGAGGGCGCCGGGCCCCAGCGCGACCAGCTCCGGCCGGGCGGACCAGCCCCGCAGCGCCGCCTCGGTCGACCCGGCGCCGGGCTCGCGGGCCGTGACCACCCACCGGTCGCCGACGAAGGCGTCGACCTCGGCGGTGACCAGGCGCCGGCGGTCGGGGTCGAGGTCGACCACCTTCCAGGTGACGAACAGGTGGGTGGGGTAGCGGTCGACCTTGGGGCGCTGGTGCGGCTCGACCGCGTCCTCGACGGCGAGGTCGTGCAGGCCCAGCTCCGCCGCCAGCGGGCGCAGGTCGTCGGGGCCGGCGTCGACGACGTCGACCCAGACGAGCACGTCCGGACGGGCCAGCCGGTCGGTGACCTCGGCGACCGGGAAGCCCTCGTCCTCGAGCACGCCCTTCCGGAAGGCGTGCGTGCGCACGTCGCCCACGGTGCCAGTCAACACCCTGGCCACGCGCCGTGGGCGGATCGGCCACGGCCCGGCCGCCGGGCGCGGGGCGCGAGTAGGGTGCGGGCAGCGCCGAGGAGGGGGACCGATGGGGATCGTTCGTCGCCTGCTGTCCGTCGCCGCCGTGGTCGCGGTGGCCGCCGGCTCGCTCGCCGGCTGCGACTGGCCCGAGGGCACCCGGTACGTCGACGTCGTCTTCGAGGGCTACGAGGCCACGACCGGCATCCCGTACCGCACGACGACGACCCACACCGGCGAGCCGATCACCTTGCGCCTCGACGTCTACGAGCCCGCGGGCGACACGGCCGAGGAGCGGCCGGTGATCATGTGGATGTTCGGCGGCGCCTGGCGGGCCGGCGACCGCAACCAGCTCGCGTCCTACGCCCAGGACTCGGCCCGGCGGGGGTACGTCGGCGTGACGATCGACTACCGCATCCGGCCCGAGGGCGGCGACCTGATCGCCGCCTCGAACGACGCCTACGAGGACACGCTGGCGGCCATCCGCTGGTTGCAGGACCACGCCGAGCAGTTCCGCATCGACCCCGACGCCATCGTGCCGGCGGGCTACTCGGCCGGCGCCATCAACGCGCTGCACGCCCTGCACCGCCCCGCCGACACGCCGGCGGCCGGCGCGGTGGCCATCGCCGGGATGCTGTTCCACGCCCCGAGCCCCGACCGCGGGCCGTCGATCGTGTTCAGCGGCACGGCCGACACGATCGTCCCCCACGCGGTGGCGCGGGACCAGTGCCAGCAGGCGACCGACGCCGGCAGCCCGTGCCGCTTCGTCGCCTACGAGGGCGGCGACCACTTCATCGCCCTCACCCAGGCCGCCGACATCCGCGAGCGGACCGCCGACTTCGTCTTCGAGACGATCCTCTGGCCGGCCGGCTACCCGCTCGAGATCGTCCCGACCGGCTGAGGTGCGGGCCCGGGCCCGCGGGCTGCGGCTCGGCCGCGCTCAGGTGCCGACCGGGTGCCAGACGGTCTTGATCTCGAGGAAGGCCGTCATGCGGTCGAGGCCGGGGTCCGCGGCCCAGTCGGGCTCGTCCTCGGGCGGGCGGACCACCCGCTTCAGGTTCTCGGCCGCCGCAGCCTCGAGCTCGGTCGCCAGCTCGGGGTCGCCCACGCCGGTCAGGTCGATGGCGTTCACGTCCATGTGCGAGGCCAGCCAGGGGGCGATCTCGGCCACCCGACCGGTCAGGACGTTCACCACCCCGCCGGGCACGTCCGAGGTGGCCAGCACCTCGGCCAGCGTGATCGCCGGCAGCGGGGCGCGCTCGGACGCCACGACGACGCAGGTGTTGCCGGTGACGATGACCGGCGCGACCACCGACACCAGGCCGAGCAGCGGCGACGCCGGGGCGACGACCGCCACGACGCCGGTGGGCTCGGGCACCGAGAAGTCGAAGTAGGGGCCGGCCACCGGGTTGGACGAGCCCCGCACCTGGTGCAGCTTGTCGCTCCACCCGGCGTACCAGACCCAGCGGTCGACGGCGGCGTCGACGACCCGCTCGGCCTCCCGGGGGGTCAGCCCCTCGGCGTCGACCAGCTCGGCGACGAACTGCGCCCGCCGCCCCTCCAGCACCTCGGCCACCCGGTAGAGCACCTGCCCCCGGTTGTAGGCGGTCGCGCCCGACCAGCCGGGGAACGCCTTGCGGGCGGCGACGACGGCGTCGCGGGCGTCCTTGCGGGAGGCCAGCGCCGCGTTGGCGAGGAAGCGGCCGTCGGCCGACCGCACCTCGTAGCTGCGGCCCGACTCCGAGCGGGGGAACGCGCCGCCGACGAAGAGCTTGTAGGTCTTGCGCACGGACAGGCGGTCAGACATCGAGGTAGGCCTCCAGGCCGTGACGGCCGCCCTCGCGGCCGAAGCCCGACTCCTTGTAGCCGCCGAAGGGGCTGGTCGGGTCGAAGCGGTTGAACGTGTTGGCCCACACGACGCCGGCCCGCAGGCGCTGGGCCATCCAGAGGATGCGGCTGCCCTTCTCGGTCCAGACGCCGGCGGACAGGCCGTAGGGCGTGTTGTTGGCCTTCTCGACCGCCTCGGCCGGGGTGCGGAAGGTGAGCACGGAGAGCACGGGACCGAAGATCTCCTCCCGGGCGATGCGGTGGGCCTGGCTCACGCCGGTGAACACGGTGGGCGGGAACCAGTAGCCGCGCTCGGGCAGCTCGCACGGCGGCGACCAGCGCTCGGCGCCCTCCTGCTCGCCGATCTCGGACAGCGTGCGGATCTTGTCCAGCTGGGCCTGGCTGTTGATGGCGCCGATGTCGGTGTTCTTGTCGAGCGGGTCGCCGAGCCGGAGCGTCCGCAGGCGCCGCTTCAGCCGCTCGAGCAGCTCCTCCGCGATGGACTCCTGGACGAGCAGGCGGCTGCCCGCGCAGCACACGTGGCCCTGGTTGAAGAAGATGCCGTTGACGATCCCCTCGACGGCCTGGTCGAGCGGGGCGTCGTCGAAGACGACGTTGGCCGCCTTGCCGCCCAGCTCGAGGGTGAGCTTCTTGCGGCTGCCGGCGAGCGACCGGGCGATCTGGCGACCGACCTCGGTGGAGCCGGTGAAGGCCACCTTGTCGACGCCCGGGTGCTCGACCAGCGCCCGGCCGGTGTCCCCGGCCCCGGTGACGATGTTGACGACGCCGGGCGGCAGCTCGGCCTGCCGGCAGATGTCGGCGAAGGCCAGGGCGGTGAGCGGCGTCGTCTCCGCCGGCTTCAGCACCACGGTGTTGCCGGTCGCCAGGGCCGGGGCGACCTTCCAGGCCAGCATGAGCAGCGGGAAGTTCCAGGGGATGACCTGCCCGGCCACGCCGAGCGGCCGGGGGTCGGGCCCGAAGCCCGCGTAGGCCAGCTTGTCGGCCCAGCCGGCGTGGTAGAAGAAGTGCGCCGCGACGAGGGGGAGGTCGACGTCGCGGCTCTCGCGGATCGGCTTGCCGTTGTCGATCGTCTCGAGCACCGCCAGCTCGCGCGACCGCTCCTGCACGAGGCGGGCGATGCGGAACAGGTACTTGCCCCGCTCGCGCCCGGGCAGGCGCGACCACACCTCCTCGTAGGCGCGGCGGGCGGCGGCGACGGCCCGGTCGACGTCCGCGGGACCGGCGGCCACGACCTCGGACAGCACCTCCTCGGTGGCCGGGTTGACCGTCTTGAACGGGTGCCCGTCGATCGGGTCGACCATCTCGCCGTCGATGAACAGCCCGTAGCTGGGGGCGATGTCGACGATCGACCGGGACTCGGGCGCCGGTGCGTACTCGAACATGGCGGGACCCCTCAGTCGAGGGTGAAGTGGTCGGGGCCGGCGTAGCGGCCGGTGACGGTCTTCTCGCGCTGCATCAGCAGGTCGTTGAGGAGCGACGAGGCGCCGAAGCGGAAGGCGTCGGGCGTGAGCCAGTCGTCGCCGCAGGTCTCGTTGACGATCACGAGGTAGCGGATGGCGTCCTTGGCGGCGCGGATGCCCCCGGCGACCTTGACCCCCACCCGCCGGCCGGTCCGGTCGCGGAAGTCGCGGGCCGCTTCGAGCATGACGAGCGCGACGGGCAGGGTGGCGGCGGGGGAGACCTTGCCGGTCGAGGTCTTGACGAAGTCGGCCCCGGCCAGCATGGCCAGCCACGACGCCCGCTTGACGTTGTCGTAGGTCGCCAGCTCGCCGGTCTCGAGGATGACCTTCAGGTGGGCGTCGCCGCAGGCCTCCTTCACGGCCACGATCTCGTCGTGCACCGCCAGGTAGCGCCCGGCGAGGAAGGCGCCCCGGTCGATGACCATGTCGATCTCCTCGGCGCCCGCCTCGACGGCGGCCCGCACGTCGGCCAGCTTGACCTCGAGCGGCGCCCGGCCCGACGGGAAGGCGGTGGCGACCGCGGCCACCCGGATGCCCGACCCCCGCAGCGCCTCGACGGCCACCGGCACCAGGTCGCCGTAGACGCACACCGCCGCCACCGGGGGGCAGGACGGGTCGGTCGGGTCGGGCCGCTGCGCCTTGGCGCACAGGGCCCGGACCTTCCCCGGGGTGTCCTGCCCCTCGAGCGTCGTCAGGTCGACCATGCGGATGGCGAGGTCGAGCGCGAACCGCTTGGCGGTGGTCTTGATCGAGCGCGTGGCCAGCGTCGCCGCCCGGGCCTCGGCGCCCACCTGGTCGACGCCGGGCAGCCCGTGGAGGAAGCGGCGCAGCGCCGCGTCCGACGCCGTCACGTCGGCGAGCGACGGTGCCGAGGTCGTGGTGGTCACGCGCCCAGGGTAACCAGCGGGGCCCTCACAGCTCCTCGGCCCGCAGGGCGGCGAAGCCCGGCTTGATCTTCCCCTGGATGATCCGCAGCCGCTGGTCGAAGGGCCAGAAGGCCGACTTCATGGCGTTGACGGTCAGCCACTCGATCTCGTCCCAGCCGAAGCCGAAGGCCTCCACGAGGTTGTGCAGCTCGCGGGACAGCGTGACGTCGGACATCAGCCGGTTGTCGGTGTTGACCGTCACCCGGAACCGCAGGCGGGTCAGCAGCCCGATGGGGTGCTCGGCGATCGACGGCGCGGCGCCGGTGTGCACGTTGGAGCTCGGGCACATCTCCAGGGGCACGCGCCGGTCGCGCACGAAGGCCGCCAGCCGGCCGAGGCGGGGGCGGCCGTTCTCGTCGAAGGTGATGTCGTCGACGATGCGGACCCCGTGCCCGAGGCGCTCGGCCCCGCACAGCTGCAGCGCCTCCCAGATGGAGGGCAGGCCGAAGGCCTCGCCGGCGTGGATGGTGATGTGGCCGTTGGCCTTGGCGACCTCCTGGAACGCCGCCAGGTGGCGGGTCGGCGGGTGGCCGGCCTCGCTGCCGGCGATGTCGAAGCCCACGACGCCCTCGTCCCGGTGGCGCAGGGCCAGCTCGGCGATCTCCAGCGAGTTCGCCGCGTGGCGCATGGCGGTGGCGAGCGTCCCGATGGTGATGTCGCGCCCGGCGCTGCCGATCCGGAAGCCCTCCAGCACCGCCTCGACGACCTCGTCGAGGGTCAGGCCGCCCTGGAGGTGCAGCTCGGGGGCGAAGCGGACCTCGGCGTAGACGATGCCGTCGTCGGCCAGGTCCTCGGCGCACTCGGCGGCCACCCGCATGAGCGCGTCCTTGGTCTGCATGACCGCGACCGTGTGCTCGAAGGTCTCGAGGTAGAGGTCGAGGTCGTGGCGGTGCGCGCCGGCGGTGAACCAGCGGCCGAGCTCCTCCGGGTCGGTGGTCGGCAGCGTGTGCCCGGCCTCCTTGGCCAGCTCGACGACGGTGCTCGGCCGCAGACCGCCGTCGAGGTGGTCGTGCAGCAGCACCTTGGGAGCCCGTGTGATCTGCTCGAGCGTGGGTGCAGCCATGCCGCAGGGTACCGAGGACGGGGCCTGCCGCGGACGCTCGACGGGCCGGTCGTCCGGCACGGGGGCGCCGGTCAGCCGAGGAGGCGGTGCAGCACCTCGCGCAGCCGGGCCAGGTCCGAGGCCACCCAGGGCAGAGCCAGCGGGTCCGGGTGGTGGAGGGCGGTCCAGCGCTCGCTGTCGGTGCGGCCGTGCAGCAGGCTGGTGGCGAGGCGGAGCCGGAGCGCGGCGGGGTCGTCACCGAAGGCGGCCCCGGGCAGGACCCCGACGCCGTGGTCGTCCAGGAGGTGCGCGGCGAGCTGCTCGCCGGTGGTGACACCCCCGGCGGCCAGCCGGGCCCGCGCCGGCTCGAGGTCGGGGTAGAGGTAGAACGCCCCCTGCGGCGGGCGGCACCGGGCCCCGGCCGCCTCGACGATGCCGTGGACGGCGGTCGTGACCCGCTGGTGGAGCCGCCGGCCGGCCTCGACGTGGGCCCGCACCTCGGCCGGCTCGCCGAGGACGTAGGCGGCGACCTCCTGCATCGGCGCCGCGAGGCCGCTCCAGACCTCGCTGGCCACCCCGACGACGGCGGCGCGGGCCCGCTCGCCCCGCGCCCCGTCCGGGAACCGGGCGAACCCGATCCGCCACCCGCCCAGCCCCACGCTCTTGCTCAGCCCCGAGGTGACGATCGTGCGCTCGGGCGCCACCGTCGCCGGGCTGGTCACCGGTCGCCGCGCCCAGGACAGGTCGCGGTAGATCTCGTCCGAGACGATGGCGAGGTCGTGGTCCTCGGCGACCGCGCACACCCGTCGGACGAGCGCCTCGTCCGCGACCGTGCCCGTCGGGTTGTCGGGGAGGGTGACGATCAGGACGCCGGGGTCCCGGCCGGCCGCCCGCGCCCGGCGCAGCGCGCCGTCGAGCAGGTCGGGGTCGGGGACGCCGCCGGCCGCCGCGGGCACCGGGACGCCGACGACCTGCTTGCCGGCCAGCGCCGCCTGGGCCGCGTAGCTGACCCACGACGGCACGGGCAGCACGACGTCGCCGGGCAGGGCGGTGACGAGGGCGTGCAGCAGCGCCTTGCTGCCCGGGGCGAGGACGACCTGGTCGGGGTCGGTGGGCAGGCCCCGACGGGCGAACCACCCGGCGGCCGCGGCCCGGGCCGCCCGGGTGCCGGCGATCGGCGGGTAGCCCGGCGCCGGCGCGGGCCCGGCGAGGGCGCGGGGCACCGCCGGCAGGGCGGGGAGCCCCGCCCCGCCCGCGGGGGGGGGGGGGGCGGGGTGGGGGGGGGGGGGCGGGGGGTGGGGGGGGGGGGGGGTGGGGAGGGGGGGGGGGGGGGGGGGGGGGGGGGCGGCGGGGGGGGCTC
>PKRH01000077.1 GCA_017577565.1 Thermoanaerobacterales bacterium
GCCGGCAGGGCCGGCACCGGCACGTTGCGCAGGAGCACCATCGACCGCTCGGCCACCTCGCGGGCCAGCGCCCGGTGCTCGGGCCCGGCCACGACCTCGGGGGCGGGGGCGCGCTCGCCGGCGGCGGCCGCCGCGGCGGCCCGGGCGGCGAAGCGCACCTGCTGGCGGAGCAGCCGGAGGGCGGCGTCGTCGATGCGCTCGGCCGGCACCGCGCCCTGCCGGACCCGGCGGCGCAGCGCCCGGAAGCGCCAGGCGAAGGGCATCTCGAGGTCGAGGCCGGCCGCCACCGCCCGGGCGTCCCGCACGCCGAGGACGAAGTCGCTCATGACGAAGCCGTCGAAGCCCCACTCGCCCTTGAGGACGTCGAGCAGCAGGTGGGCGTGGTGGCCGCAGCGCTCGCCGTTGACCGCGTTGTAGGCGGCCATGACGGCGGCGGCGCCCGCCTCGACGCAGCGGCGGAAGGCCGGCAGGTAGATGTCGCGCAGGTCGTCCTCGTCGACCGCCACGTCGAGCGAGAACCGCCCGTCCTCGATCGAGTTGCAGGCCAGGTGCTTGACGCAGGCCATGACGTGGCGCTGGATGCCGGCCACCAGCGCGGCGCCCATCTCGCCCACCAGGTGGGGGTCCTCGCCGTAGGACTCCTGCGCCCGGCCCCAGGCGGGGTGGCGCAGCACGTTGACGCAGACGGCCGCCAGCAGGTTGCCGCCCAGCGCCCGGCACTCGGCGCCCATGGCCTCGCCCACCCGGGCCTCGAGCTCGGGGTCGAAGGTCGCCGCCCGGGCCATGGGCACCGGGAAGGCGGTGGCGCTGCCCATGACGACGCCCCGGGGCCCGTCGCTGAACCGGATGCCGGGGATGCCGAGCCGGGGGACGGCGCCGGCGACGTAGGGCCGGGCGTTGTAGCGCCGGCGCATCTCGACCAGCCCTCGCACCAGTGGTCCGTCGCCGGACAGCAGGTGCAGCTTCTCGTGCTCGGTCAGCTGGTCGAGCAGGTCGCGGGCCCGGGCCTCGACCGCCGCCGGCTCCGGCGGCACCGGGCCGTCCCGGGTCGTGGCCAGGTCGCCCCAGACGTCCGGTGCGACCTCCGGGCCGGGCCCGGCCGGCGTGCCGCCGGGCGGTTCGGCGAGGCCGCCGAGTGCGAGGTCGTCGTCCCCCGTCGCTGCGGTCGTGTCCCCAGCTGCCACGGGGACGAGGCTACGCCTGCGGGCCGGCCGCCCCGGCGCCGTCGTCGGCGCCGACCGGGAGCTGCGCGAGCCACTGCACGCTGCCGGTGGCCACCCGGTCGCCGCCCGCGTCGGTGACGTCGACGGCGACCGAGAACCGCACCGTCCCCGAGGCGTCGGCCCGGTGGCTGATCGGGTTGTCGCACGGGACGCTGGCCCGGGCCGTCACCACCCCCCGGGCGGCCCGGTGGAACTGGACGCTCGCCGCGGTCTCGACGAGGGTCGCGGCGTCGCCGGGCTCGCCCAGCGCCGCCCACGCCACCCGCCGGGCGGTGGCGTCGACGGCGGCGAGGATGGCCGCCGTCGGCACCGTGGGGCCCTCGGCGTCACCGGCGGGACCGGCCGCCGCCGTCCAGGGCGGTGAGGCCGGCACCGTGGCGGTGGCCCAGCACCCGCAGGGCGGGCCGCCCCCGGCGACCTGCAGCCCGAGGTGGGCGGCGAGGGCGGCGTCGAGGTCGGGTCGGTCGAAGGTCACGACGCACCTCCTGCGTCCCCGGCGTCGAGCCGGGTGGCGGCCGTGGTCGGCGCCGCCGGGTCGAGGCCGCCCTCGATCGCCGCCCCGTCGGTGGAGACGGTGACGACCTGGCGGAGGTCGAGCGACTCCCCGGCCGCCGCGGCGGGCGCCGGTGCGGGGGCCGGTGCCGGGACGTCCGGGCCGCCCTCGAGGTCGAGGTGGGGCAGCACCCGGTCGAGCCAGCGGGGGAGCCACCAGTTGGCGTCGCCCAGCAGCGCCATGGTCGCCGGCACGAGGACCATGCGGACGACCGTGGCGTCGAGCAGCACGGCCGTGGCCAGGCCGACGCCGAACATCTTGATGAGGACGTCGTCGCCGATCACGAACCCGAGGAAGACGCTGATCATGATGAGCGCCGCCGAGGTGATGACCCGGGCCGTGACCCCGAGGCCGTCGACGACCGAGGTGTGGCTGTCGCCGGTGCGGAGCCACTCCTCCCGCACCCGGGAGAGGAGGAACACCTCGTAGTCCATCGACAGGCCGAACAGGATGGCGAACATGATCAGCGGGACGAAGGGGTTGACCGGCACGGTCTCGTCGAGGCCGATGAGGTCCTTGCCCCAGCCCCACTGGAAGATGGCCACGACCACCCCGTAGGCCGCCCCGATCGACAGCACGTTCATGACCGCGGCCTTGAGCGGCACGAGGATCGAGCGGAACACGACGGCCAGTAGCACGAACGACAGCGCCACGACGGCGGCGATGAACAGCGGCAGGCGGTCGGCGATCCGGTCGGAGAGGTCCTCGAAGAACGCCGTGCCGCCGGTCACCTGGGCGGTGGCCCCGGTGCCCTCGACCGCCGCCGGCAGCACCTCGGCGCGGACCTCGCCGAGCAGGTCGGCGGTGGCCTCGTCGCCCGGGGCGGTCGTCGGGAAGGCGAACAGCACCGCCGTGTCCCCGTCCTCGTTGAGCACCGGCGGCGTCACCGACGCGACCCCCTCGGTGGCGGCGAGCGCGCCGGCCACCCGCTGGGGGGCGTCGCCGCCGGGCTCGCCCTCGACGACGACGGTGAGCGGGCCGTTGACCCCGGGGCCGTAGGCGGCGGTGGTCAGGTCGTAGGCCCGGCGCTGCGTCGTGTCGGGCGGGGCGTTGCCGTCGTCGGCGAAGCCGACCCGCAGCGACAGCACCGGGGCGGCCAGGGCCAGCAGGCCGACGAGGGCGACGGTCGCGTACCGGCCGGGGCGGCGGCCGACGCGGTGCGCCCACCGGCCCGACAGGGTCTCGTGGGCGGCGTCGGTGGCCCGGCGGCGGTGCAGGGCGAAGCGGTCGATGCGCTCGCCGGCCCAGCCCATGAGCGCGGGCAGCAGCGTCACCGCGATGGCCATGGCGACCACGACCGTGATCGCGACGGCCAGCCCCATCGTCGTCACCGCGGGCAGCCCGGCGAGGACGAGGCCGACGATGGCGATGACGACCGTCGTGCCGGCGAACAGCACGGCCTGGCCGGCGGTGGCGTTGGCCCGGCCGGCGGCCTCGGTCACCGGCATCCCCTCGTGCAGGTGCTGGCGGAAGCGGGTGACGACGAACAGGGCGTAGTCGATGCCGACGCCGAGCCCGATCATCACGGCCAGCACCGGCGACTCCTGGGGCACGTCGGCGAACCCGGCCATGATCCCCAGGCCGGCGAGGCCGACCGCGACGCCGACGAGCGCGGTGGCCAGCGGCATGCCGGCGGCGATGATCGAGCCGAAGGCGACGAGCAGCACGACGAGGGCGACGGCCAGGCCGATGGCCTCCTGGCCCTCGATCTCGGCGGCGGCCCAGGCGATCTCGCCCGACACCTCGGCCTGCACGCCCGCGTCGCGGGCCGGCTCGACGGCCGCCACGACGTCGTCGTAGTGCTCGGGCTGCACGGTCTGGACGCCGTACTGGACGGTGGCGAAGGCCGTGCGCCCGTCGGGGCTCACGGTCGGCAGGTCGGGGTCGAAGGGGTCGGCGACGAGGGTGACGTCGGCGCCCGTGGCCAGCCGGTCCACGGCCTCGTCGACGGCCGCCCGGTTGGCCGGGTCGTCGATCCGGCCCTCGTCGACGTGGAAGACGACGCGGCCGGTGACGCCGGCGAACTCGGGGAACCGCGCCTCGAGGGTGTCGGCGGCCTCCTGCGACTCGACGCCGGGGACCCGGTAGTCGTTGACCGGGTCGTTGCCGACGGCGCCCTGCAGCGCGAACACCACGGCGGCGAGCAGGGCCCAGACGGCGATCGTGCGGAAGGGGTGCGCCGCCGTGCGCCGTCCCAGCCGGTAGAGGAGCTGTGACATGGGGGTCCTCCGGAACCTGGGCCTCCTGGACGCCCCCCACGGTGCGGTCCCCGGGTTGCGGGGCGCTGAGACGGCGCTGTCATCGCCCCCCGGGGCCCCTGTCAGGGCGGGGGAGGCACCTCCACCACCCCGCCGACCTGCCCCTTGACCTGGAGCGCGCTCGAAGCCGTACGGTCGCCGGCAGGACCGAGGAGGCGACACATGACGCGCATCGGCTACCAGATCCCCGACTTCGACTACCCCGGCGTCGGGCCCGACCAGCTGTTCGAGGCCGTGGCCCGCCAGGCGGAGGCGGCCGAGCGGGCCGGCTTCGACACCGTCATGGTGATGGACCACTTCTACCAGCTGCCCGTCCTCGGCCAGCCGGACAGCTACATGCTCGAGTGCTACTCGCTGCTCTCGGCGCTGTCCCAGCGCACGTCCCGGGTCCGGCTGGGGGCGCTGGTCACCGGCAACACCTACCGGAACCCCGCCCTGCTGGCCAAGACCGTGACGACGCTCGACATCGTCTCGGGGGGCCGGGCCCAGCTCGGCATCGGGGCCGGGTGGTTCGAGCTCGAGCACCGCTCGCTCGGCTTCCCGTTCGGCACGTTCGCCGAGCGGTTCGACAAGCTCGAGGAGGCGCTGCAGATCATCGTGCCGATGCTGCGCGACGAGCGACCCACCGTCGCGGGGCGCCACTACCAGGTGACCGAGGCGATCAACCAGCCGGCGCCGATCGGGCGGGTCCCGGTCGTGATCGGCGGCGCGGGGGAGCGCCGCACGTTGCGGCTCGTCGCCCGGTTCGCCGACGAGTCGAACCTGCTGTGCTCGCCGCCCGAGATCCCCCGCAAGCTCGACGTCCTCGCCGCCCACTGCGAGGACGTGGGCCGCGACCGCAGCGAGATCACCGTCAGCGTCCTGCGCTCGGTCCACATCGGCCGGACCCACGAGGAGGCGATGGCGACCGCCCGCCGCTACTTCGCGGAGCGGGGCCTCGACGAGGAGGCCTTCGAGCGGGCCCGGGGGCTGACGATGAGCGTGGGCGACCCCGACGAGCTGGGCGAGCAGTTCCAGGCCATGCGGGACGCCGGCGTCGACGGGTTCGTCTGCAACCTGCCCTCGACCGGCCACGACCCGGAGAACGTCGAGCTGCTCGGCAAGACGCTGGCCGCGGTCGTCGGCTGAGCCGGCACCGCCGCCGGCGGTCAGCGCACCAGGCGGCGGGCGGCGTCGAGCTGCTGCTCCGCCGCCCGCCGGGCGACGGCGTCGTCGCCGTGCGACGCGCACTCGACCGCCTGCTCGGCGCACCGCACGGCGTCCTCGCACGCGCCCTGCTGGGCGTTGAGCCGGCTGAGCCGCAGCCAGCACTCGCTGGCGCCGCCGTGGTAGCCGATCCGGCTGAACAGGCCGGCGGCCTCGTGCATCCGCTCGACGCCCTGCCGGCGGTCGCCGACGGTCGCCTGGGTCGAGCCCCAGGCGGCGAGCGCGTAGCCCTCGACGAGCGGGGAGAAGCCCTCGCCGCTCGCGGCCATGGCCGCCTCGCTGAGCGCCGCGGCCGCCTCGGGCTCGTCCTGGTCGAGCTTGATCAGCGCCATGCCGGCCGCGGCGAGCGAGACCAGGGCCGGGACCGCGGCCTCGGTGGCCAGCTCGTGGAGCTCCTGCCAGGCGGCGTAGGCGTCGTCCAGGCGGCCGTCGCGCTGGGCCACCTCGCCGAGGCGGGCGAGCGCGGCCATGAGCGTCATGTGGTTGCCCGTGCGGCGGCAGGTGGCGACGGCCCGGCGCAGCAGCTCGTCGGCGGCCGTCAGGTCGCCCAGGAGGGCCGTGACGACGCCCTGCTGGAAGTCGACGGTGGCGAGGCCGTGCTCGTCGTCGATCTCGGTGAACCAGCGGCGGGCCTCGGCCAGCCACTCGGCGGCCGGCCGGGGCTCCGTGGCGAACACGTGCTGGGTGGCCCGGATGAAGCAGTGCCAGCCGAGCCGCCGGGGGTCGCCGATGCGCTCCTCGATCTCGTGCGCGGAGGCGGACAGCGCGAAGGCCCGCTCGGCCTGGCCGGCCATGACGCCCGCGAGCCCGGCGACGGCCCGGCCCTGGGCGACGAGCGCGTCGGGGGCGTCGTCCGGGGCGGCGTCGAGCGCGGTGGTCAGCACCTCCCAGGCCAGGCCGGCCTGCATGGTGGTGAACCAGTGCCAGCCGAGGTTCGAGGCCAGCTCGAGGGCGACGAGCGGGTCCTCCTCCAGCGCCCAGGCGATGGCCTGCTGGAGGTTGGCCGCCTCGAGCTGCACGGCCCGCACCTCTGTGACGCTGCCCGCCTGGGCCCGGCTCATGGCGGCCCGGGCCGCCAGCGTCCGGGCCCACTCGACGTGGCGCCGGATCGTCGCCGCGGTCTCGCCCCGCTCGGCCAGGCGGTCGGCCCCGTAGTCGGCCAGCGTCTGCAGCAGCCCGAAGCGGGCACCGGCGGGCGTCCGGCGGAGGACGACGAGCGACTTGTCGACCAGCCGGCCGAGGAGGGTCTCGACGGCCCGGGGGTCGACGTCGCCGTCCGCGCACACGGCCCGGGCGGCCTCCAGCGTCGCCCCGCCAGAGAACACCGACAGGCGCTCGAACACCCGCTGCTCGTCGGGGTCGAGCAGCTCGTAGCTCCAGTCGACGACCGCCCGCAGCGTCCGCTGGCGGGGCGCGGCGGTCCGCGGGCCCTCGGTCAGCAGCTCGAAGCGCCGGTCGAGCCGGTCGACGATCTCGGCCAGGTCGAGGTGGCGGGCGCGGGCGGCGGCCAGCTCGATGGCGAGGGGCAGGCCGTCCAGCCGGCGGCAGATCTCGACGACGAGGTCGCGGGCGCCGTCGGTGAGGGCCGCGACCGGGGCGGCCGCCCCCGCCGAGGCCCGCTCGACGAACAGCTCGACCGCGTCGTCGAGGGGCAGGGGCGGCACGACGTAGAGGAACTCGCCGGGCACCCCGAGGGTCTCGCGGCTCGTGGCCAGCACCCGCAGGTCGGGGCAGTGGGCGAGCAGCGACTCGACCAGCACGGCGACCTCGTCGACGACGTGCTCGCAGTTGTCGACCAGCAGGACGAGCCGCCGGTCGGCGAGGGCGAGGGCGACGTCGTCGAGGGTGCGGGGCGAGGCGCCGCCGGCCAGCACGCTCTCGTCGAGGCGGAGGGCCCGGACGAGCACGCTGAGCACGCCGCCGGCGTCGCGCACGCCGGCCAGGTCGGCGAGCCACACCCCCTCGGGCACCGCCGGGGCCAGCTCGTGGGCCACCTCGTAGGCCAGGCGGGTCTTGCCGGCGCCGCCCGGCCCGACGAGCGTCACGAGCCGGTGGCTGTCGAGCAGCTCCAGCACGTCGCGCAGCTCGCGCTGGCGGCCGAGGCAGGCGGTGAGCGGGCGGGGCACGTTGCCGCGCCGGCGGGGGGTCGTGGCCGCGGCCGGGTCCCGTCCGTCGGGCCCGGGCCGGTGGTCGCGCCCGCCGGCCGCGGCCCCGTCGCCGTCCGCGGCCGGGGCGGGCCGGGCGCCGTCGCGGGTCACCAGCGTCGTCCGCACGACGACCGGCGGGTCCAGCGACGGGTCCTGGGCCAGCACCTTGGCCTCCAGCTCGCGCAGCTCGGCGCCGGGCTCGATGCCGAGCTCCTCGACCAGGTGGCGGCGGGCGTCCTGGTAGGCCCGCAGCGCGTCGGCCTGGCGGCCGCAGCGGTAGAGCGCGAGGACGAGCTGGGCCCACAGGTGCTCGCGCAGCGGGTGCTCGCGGGTCAGCTGCTCCAGCTCGGGGACGACGGCGGCGTGGCCGCCGATGGCCAGCTCGGCGTCGATGCGGGCCTCGACGGCGGCGAGCTGCGCCTCGGTCACGCGGCTGCGCTCGGCCCGGGCCCAGCCCTCCGCGGGCAGCCCGGCCAGCGGCTCCCCCCGCACGAGGTCGAGCGCGCTGCGCAGGTCGACGACGGCGGCACCCGGGTCGTCGTCCAGGCGGCTGCGGGCCCGGGCGACCATGGCGTCGAAGCGCTCGAGGTCGGTGGTGACCTCGTCGCTCGCGACCAGCGCGTAGCCGGCGTCGGTCGTCTCGATGGTCAGGCCGTCGCCGGCCGCGGCCAGGCTGCGGCGCAGGCGGGAGACGAGCACCTGGACCGCGTTGTGGGGCTGCCGGGGCGGCGCGTCCCCGTAGACGATGTCGACGAGGCGGTCGGCCGAGATCGGCTTGCCGCGCTCGATCGCCAGCGCAGCCAGCAGCAGCTGCAGCTTCTGCCCGGGAACCGTGACGATCCGCCCGTCGTCGCCGGCCACCTCGACGGGTCCGAGGAGGCGGACCTCCATGACAGCCCACGCTACCGGCGGCGCGCCGCGGACCCGTCACGGGTTTCGCGCCGCCGGCGGCGGGACGGTCAGGCGGCAGGCGCCGGCTGGGGCCCGCGCAGCAGGCGGCCGGGGCGGGCGCCGGTCGCCTCGTCGTGCTCGCGCACGACCTGGCCCCGCTTGACGGTGGCGACGTAGCCGTGGGCCCGCTGGATGAGCCGCTTGCCGCCGGCCGGCAGGTCGCGGACCAGCTCGGGCGGCTCCAGCGCCAGGCGGTCGAAGTCGATGACGTTCACGTCCGCCAGGTAGCCGGGCGCCAGCAGCCCCCGGTCGTCGAAGCCGTAGAGCGCGGCGGTGGCCCGGGTCTGCATGTGCACCGCCTGCTCGAGGGGGATCCGCTCGCCCCGGGAGCGGTCCCGCGCCCAGTGGGTGAGCATGTAGGTGGGCAGGCTGGCGTCGCACAGCAGCCCGCAGTGGGCGCCGCCGTCGCCGAGGCCGAGCACGGTGCCCGGGTGGATCAGCATCTCGTGGAGGGCGCCGAAGTCGCCGTGGGCGTAGCCGAGCAGCGGGATGTAGAGGAGCCCCCGGCCGTCGTCGGCCATCATGAGGTCGTAGGTGACCTCCTCGGGGGTCCGGCCCTCGCGCTCGGCGATGGCCTTGACGCTCTTCTCGGGCCCGGGCTCGTAGTCCGGCGGGTCGCCGAGCGGGAAGAGCTTGTGGAAGGCCGAGGTGATGACCGCGGCGATGCCGGCGACCTCCGGCTTCTCGCGCAGCATGGCGGCCCGGACCTCGGGGTCGCGCAGCCGGGCCCGGCGCTCCTCCGGCGGCAGGTCGGCGATCTCCTGCCAGGTGCGGTGGAACATGAAGGGGTGGGCGGTCGAGTCCCAGCCGAACAGCACCGACGCCGGCTTGCCGGCCACCTGGGGGACGATGGGGATGCCCTCGGCGCGGGCCTGGTCGGCCAGCTCGAGCAGCCGGCGCCAGTGCTCGGGGCGCAGGTCGTCCTGGAGGCACCCGAAGGTGACGGGGCGACCGGTCTCGCGGGCGATGGTCCGCATCCAGGCGAACTCGGCCTCGGGGTCGAACATGTCGCTGGCGACCTCGAACACCCCGGTGCCGGCCTCGCCCATGGCCATGCCGATGCCGATCAGCTCGTCGGGGCTGGCGGTCGTGCCGGCGGCCAGCTCGCCGTCCTTCGCCCGGTGCAGGAGCGTGCGGGTGGTCGAGAACCCGACGGCGCCCGCCTCGATCGCCTCGCGCACGAGCTTGGCCATGGCCTCGATCTCGTCCGGCGTGGCCTCGGCGTTGCGGCCGCCGCGCTCGCCCATGACGTAGGCGCGCACCGCGCCGTGGGGCACGAGCGCGCTGACGTCGAGCACGCGGGGCATGCGCTCGAGCTCGTCGAGGTACTCGGGGAACGTCTCCCAGTTCCAGGTCATCCCCTCGGCGAGGGCGGTGCCGGGGATGTCCTCGACGCCCTCCATGAGCTGGATGAGCCAGTCGCGGCGGGCGGGGTCGGCGGGGGCGAAGCCGACGCCGCAGTTGCCCATGACGATGGTCGTGACGCCGTGCCAGCTCGACGGCGTGACGTCGGGGTCCCAGGTGGCCTGGCCGTCGTAGTGGGTGTGGATGTCGACGAAGCCCGGCGTGACCAGGCGGCCCTCGGCGTCGATCTCGCGCCGCCCGCGCTCGTCGACCCGGCCGACGGCGGTGATGCGCTCGCCGTCGATGGCGATGTCGGCCGTGCCGGGCTCCCGCGCCGGTGCGCCCGAGCCGTCGACCACCGTGCCGTTGCGGATGACCAGGTCGTGCATCGCCGTCCCCCTCCCTCTGGCTGACGCCCGCGTCACCGACAAGCCAACACCACCTTGACCAGGCGGTCAAGGCGTTCGGCCCCCGATCCTGTCGCACCCCGTCCGTAGGGTCCGGCCCATGGAGCTGTGGTCACCGCCCCACGACGCGCCCCACCTGCTCGAGTGGTGGCGCCCGCTCATCCTCGTCAGCCGCCGCGCCCGGCTCGCGGGGCTCCCGTGGGCCGTCCACGTCGACGAGTTCCAGCTCACGGGGCGGGTGCGCCGGCGGGGCCGGCCGGACGTCTGGATCTACGAGCACCACGGCGAGGGCGGCTCGCTCTGCATCGACGCCGCCGGCGAGACCTACCGGTTCGTGGCCACGCCCCGGGGCCGGGGCGTCGGGCAGTTCCGGCGGTGCGAGCTGGCGACGGCGCTGCGGCTCGCGGGGCTCCCCCCGGCCGTGCCCGTGCGGCGGGCCGCGCTCGACGCCGGGGCGGTGGGCACGTCCGGCCCGGCCGCCCACCCCGCCGGGCGGGGCCACGCCCCGCCCACGCCCACCGCGGCCGAGCTCGCCGACGGCGGGCCCGCGACGCCCGGCGCCCGCGACGAGGGCCGCCCGGGCGCGGTGCGCACCGTCCGCCGGGGCCACCTCACCCTCATCGCCGCCGTGTGACCCGCGGGCCGTCAGGTGGCGCCGAACCAGCGCCGGAGCGTCCGTCCAGCTCGTCGAGCCGGCGACCGTCGGCGCGGGCGGCGATGTGGCCGTCCGGGCGGACCAGGAGGTGCGCCGCCTCGCCGGCTCGCAGACCGAGCCGGCGGTGGGCGCGGCCGGTGTGGTCGACCAGGGCGTGGGCCGCCGCCTCGTGGGTGAGGTGGTGGGCGCGCAGGTGGGGGACCCGGGTGACCGGGTGGTCGGCTGGCACGGGCGGACCGGTCACGAGCAGGTGGAGGTGCGGGGTGGCCAGTGCCCGCTGGAGGGTGGTGGGGCGGCCGTCGACGGTGACGGGCGCGTCGGGCAGCCGGTCACCGGGCCGTGGACCCCGCCCGTCCCGGCGGGTGCCGTCGGCGCTGAGCGGGCTGTCGCGGTAGGTGACGGCGAGCTGGGCGACGCTGCGGAAGGCGCGGGCGCGGGTCGGGCGCGCCGCGAGGGCGGCGCGCAGCAGCCACGGGGCGAGTCGGGTGCGTGCGGCGCCGATCACCGGGTTGGTCGAGGTGGCGGCGCTGAAGGCGCGGTCGGTGAGCCGGAGGACGGCGCGGCCGACCGGCCGTCGCTCGGCCTCGGAGGTGTCCAGCAGAGCGGTGTCGGCGGCGCCGGTGGTCACCCAGGCGAGCTTCCAGGCCAGGTTCCAGGCGTCCTGGATGCCGGTGTTCATGCCCTGCCCACCGGCGGGGCTGTGGACGTGGGCGGCGTCGCCGGCCAGGAGGACCCGCCCGGCGCGGTAGCGGGTGGCGTGGCGGAGCTGGAGCCGGAAGTGCGAGGCCCACACGTGGTCGTGGAGCCTCACCGCTCGTGTAGGCGTCGGCGAGGGCTTGGAGGTCCTCGGTTCTCGGGCGCTCCGGCCCGTCGCTGGTGTCGGGGCGCACGCCGATCAGCCGCCACGGTGCCGTGTGGCCCAGCGGGAAGAAGAACAGCACCCCGACGGCGACAGGTGGGCGTGGACGGCGCCCGGGGCGAGCCCCTCGGCGTCGAGGTCGGCGAGCACGAACGTCCGGGGGTAGGGGACCTCGAGGGTGCGGGGCTGGATCGCCAGCGCCCGCGACTCGGACGCCCGGTCGGGCCGGCGGTCGACGATCCGGAACCGGGCGCCGAACGCCGTCAGCCCCGCGGCGAGCGTCAGCCCCGTGGGCCCGGCCCCCACCACCAGGACGTCGGTCGAGTCGGCGCACACGGCCGGGGCCGGTCAGTCCCGGTGACGGGTCTGTCGCACGAACCCGGCGATGCCGACGACCAGCAGCACCGCGCCCGGCACGATCACCCACAGCCCCAGCACCAGGCCGTTGGCCAGCGTCGCCGCGCCCACGCCGATGGCGAAGGGCCAGACGCTGGCGTGGGGCAGGTAGTGGCCGTCCTCGGCCTCGCCGGTGCCCGGCTCGGCCCGCCCCTCGGCGGCGATGGCGTCGCCGGCTGCGACGGCGGCGTCGATGCGGGCGGCGGGCTCCCGCTGCTGCAGCCACAGGTAGACCCCGACCCACAGGCCGAGCACCGCCGCCACCACCAGCATCACCACGCCGGCCTCCTCGTAGGAGGTGCCCCAGTAGATCAGCGCGATGACACCGAGGATGGCGCCGATGGCGCCGAACACCCGCCACGGCACCTTCCGGTCGTCGGCCTGGCGCAGCTCGTGGCCCTGCGGCCCCTCGGTCGGCCGCGCCGCCTGGTCGGTCACGGGCCCGCCCCCGGTGCGTCGGGCCCGGCGCCGTCCCCACCGCGGCCGTCACCGCCCCCGTCGCCCGCCACACCGAGCACGACCGTGCTGTGCCCGGGGTGGTTCAGGTCCCACACCGGCCGCTGCGAGCGGATGGGCGGCAGCGTGCCGACGAAGTTCTCCGGCGGCGGGGGCGACGTCGTCGCCCACTCCAGCGTGTGGGCGTCCCAGGGGTTGTCGCCGGCGGTGGCGGGCCGGCGCAGCGATCGCAGCACGTTCCACAGGAACGGCAGCGTCGACGCGCCCAGCAGGAAGGCGCCGGCGGTCGAGATCTGGTTGAGGCCGGTGAACCCGTCCTCCTCCAGGTAGTCGGCCACCCGGCGGGGCATGCCCTGCAAGCCGAGGACGTGCTGGACGAAGAAGGTGAGGTGGAACCCGACGAAGGTCATGGCGAAGTGCACCTTGCCAAGCCGCTCGTCGAGCAGCCGGCCGGTGATCTTCGGCCACCAGTAGTAGATGCCGGCGTAGAGGGCGAAGACTGACCCGCCGAACATCGTGTAGTGGAAGTGCGCGACCACGAAGTAGCTGTCGTGCACGTGGAAGTCGATGGGGGCGGAGGCGAGCATCACGCCGGTGATGCCGCCGAGCAGGAACGTCACCAGGAACCCCAGGGCGAAGAGCATCGCGGTGGGGAAGACGATCGACCCGCCCCACAACGTGCCGATCCAGTTGAAGAACTTCACGCCGGTCGGCACGGCGATGAGCATCGAGACGCCGGTGAAGAAGGGCAGCAGCACGGCCCCGGTGGTGAACATGTGGTGCGCCCAGACGCCGACCGACAGCGCCCCGATGGCGATGGTGGCGAAGACCAGTCCGGCGTAGCCGAACACCGGCCGGCGCGAGAACACCGGGAACACCTCGGTGACGATGCCGAAGAACGGCAGCACGAGGATGTAGACCTCGGGGTGGCCGAAGAACCAGAACAGGTGCTGCCACAGCAGCGGCGAGCCGACGACGCCGTCGTGGGAGGCCGGGTCGTAGATGTGCGTCCCGAACTGCCGGTCGGTGAACAACATGACGGCCGCGGCCGTCAGCATCGGGAAGGCCACAAGGATGAGCACGCTCGTCACGAGCATGTTCCAGGTGAAGATGGGCAGCCGGAACATGCGCATGCCGGGTGCCCGCATGGCCACCACGGTGGCGACGATGTTCACGGCGGTGAGCACGCCGGACAGGCCGGTCAGCGCGATGCCCGCCAGCCACAGGTCGCCGCCGAGGGTGGGCGAGCGCACGATCGACGACAGCGGCGTGTAGCCGGTCCAGCCGAAGTCGGCGGCGCCGTCCGCAGTCAGGAAGCCGGACACCATCGTCAGCCCGCCGAACAGGTAGAACCAGTACGACAGGGCGTTCAGTCGGGGGAACGCCATGTCCCGGGCGCCCACGTGCAGCGGCACGAAGTAGTTGGCCAGACCGAACGCGAAGGGCCCCAGGAACAGGAACAGCATGATGCTGCCGTGCATGGTGAAGCTCTCGTTGAACCGGTCCTGGTTCAGGAACTGGGACCCGGGCTCGGCCAGCTCGGTCCGGATGAGCATCGCCAGGAGGCCGCCGAGCAGGAAGAACCCGTAGGCCGTGACCATGTAGGCCACGCCGATCCGCTTGTGGTCGGTCGTGGTGACGAACGCCAGCAGGCCGGTCGGGCGGGGTGCCGGCTCGGGCGGCTCGGCGACCGCGGTCGGGCGCTCGTCGACGGTGGTCACCCGCCGTCCTCCGCCCTCTGCGCCGCGAGCCAGTCCTCGTACTCCTCGGCGGTCACGACCCGCACCGTGAAGTTCATGCGCCAGTGGTCGAGGCCGCAGAACTCGGCACAGCGGCCGATGTAGGTGCCGGTCTCGGTCGGCGTCACGGGGATCTCGTTGTCGACGCCCGGGATGAGATCCCGCTTGGAGAGGAAGTCGGGCACCCAGAACGCGTGGTTGACGTCGTCGGCCACCAGGCGCAGGTGGGTCGTCTCGCCCACCGGCAGCACCATCTCCGGTGGCTCGCCGGGCCCGCCGGTCACGACGACGTCGTGCTCGGGGTAGACGAACTGCCACGACCACTGGAACCCGATGACCTCGACCCGCTCGGCGGGGTCGGGGCGCAGGTCGGTGGCCTCGTCCTCGGTGGCGACGCTGAAGGCGAACAGGAGCGCCACCGCCACGATCGGGGTGCCCGTGTAGAGCACCTCCATCGGGATGTTGTACGGCTTCTGCCGGGGCATCTCGTCGTCCCGGCGGCGGCGGAAGCGGATGACGGCGTAGAGGATCAGCCCCCACACGAGCAGGGCCACGCCGATGGAGGCGACGAAGAAGCCCTGCCACAGCGAGAAGATGCTGTCGCCCTCCTCGGACTTGGGGTCGGGGGCGCCGAAGTTGGGCAGCTCGCACCCGGCGGCGGCCAGGGTGGCGACGGGGGCGGCCAGGCGCCAGGCACCGAGGAGGCGGCGCACGGGCGCGACCGTAGCGCACGCGCTTCGCGTCATGGGCGGTACGCGGCGTGGTACGGCTCCGGCGCGCCGGCCGTCGCGGGACGAGCCATCGTCAGATACGTAGGCCCGCGCCCGCGCCGCCTAGTCATCGGGTTGGCGCGAAAGATGCGTCGTCTGCCCGATGTGGCCGGGGCCCTCAGGGGCGCATCCTCGTCCCATGTTCCCCTTCACCAGCTACGAGGCCACGAAGCTCCTCGTCGACGAGCACATCGCCGAGCTGCGGGCCTCGGCGCCGCGGCGGCGGCCGTCGCCCCGCCGCCGGGCCGGCCGCACCCGGCGCACGGACCGCGTCGACTGAGGGCCGGCCCCGCCGCCGTTACGCTCGTGCCCGTGCTCGCCGGCCGCACCGGTCTGTCGCCCGTGATGGTGGGCCGGGCGGCCGAGCTCGACCGCCTCGTCGGCCTGCTCGGCGCCCGACCCGGCCCGACCGTCGCCCTGGTCACGGGCGAGGCCGGGATCGGCAAGACCCGGCTCGTCCAGGAACTGGTCGACGCGGCGCCGCCCGGCACGCTGGTGCTCGCCGGCCAGGCGGACCCGGGCGCGCTCGGCCGCCCCCTGGAGCTGGTGCTCGACGCCCTGGACGGCGTGCGGGGCGCCGAGGGGGCGGGTGCCGGGGCGGACGACCCCGAGCTGGCCGCCCTGGACGCCGCGGTGCGCGACGTCGAGCGGGGGGCCGACGAGCGGGTGCGGGCGGCCGCCGACCTCGTCCGGCGGCTGACGGCCGGCCGCACCGCGCTGGTCGTGCTCGAGGACCTGCACTGGGCCGACCCCGAGAGCGTGGCGGTGTTCGAGCGGCTGGCCGGGCTGGCCGCGGTCGACCCCGGTCCGGGGCCCGGGAGCCTGCTGCTCGTCGGCACCTACCGCCCCGACGGCCTGTCGCGTCGCCACCCGGCGGCCGAGGCCCTGCTGCGCATCGAGCGGCGCCACGCCGTGACCCACGTCCGCCTCGACCGGCTCGACCCGGCGGCGGTCAGCGACTTCCTCACCGCGGTCCAGGGCAGCGAGCCGTCGTTCCGGACGGTCGACGAGCTGCACGGCCGGACCGGCGGCAACCCCTTCTTCCTCGAGCAGCTGCTGGCCGCGTCCCCGGGCTGCGGCGGGCGGGAGGACGTGTCCCTGCCCTGGACGGTGGCGGAGCTCGTCCGGGCCGAGGTCGACGCCCTCGCCCCGCCGGTGCGCCAGATGCTCAGCGCGGCGGCGGTCCTGGGCCGGCGGGTCCACTTCGACCTGCTGGCCGCGGTCCTGGACGTCGACGAGGACGACCTGATCGCCCGGCTCCGGGTGGCCATCGACCACGGGCTGCTGGCCGAGGACGAGCCCGACGTCTTCAGCTTCCGGCACGAGTTGGTCCGGGAGGCCGTCGAGGGCGGCCTGCTGGGGCGGGAGCGGCGGCGGCTGCACGAGCGGGCGCTGGCCGCGCTGCGGGCGGCCGGCAGCCGCGACCACGTGGCGCTGGCCCACCACGCCCGTGGCGCGGGCCGCTTCGACGACCTGGTGTCCGAGTCCCGCCTCGGCGCCCGGGAGTCCCTGGCCCGGGGGTCGTCCTACCAGGCGCTGGTGCTGGCCGAGGCCGGCCTCGCCGAGGCGCCCGACGACCTCGACCTGCTGGCGCTGGCCACCCGGGCGGCCTGGCTGGCCGGGCAGCTCGACGACGCCCGGGCCCACGGCGACGCCTGGCTGGCCCGGGCCACGGCGGCCGCCGACGCCGGCGCCCGGGCCGAGGCGCTGGCCATGCGGGCCCGCATCGCCTTCGAGCGGGGCGAGATCGACGACCTGACCCGGCTGACCGACGAGCTGGTGTCGGTGGTCGACGGGCTGGCGACCGACGAGCAGCGGGCGCAGGCGATGGCGGCGGTCGCGCAGTTCCACATGCTGCGCGAGCACGCCGAGGAGACGATCGAGTGGGCCGACAAGGCGCTGGCGCTGGCCGAGGCCAACGGGTTCGAGCGGGTGCGGCTCCAGGCGATGGCCGAGAAGGGCTCGATGCTGCTGCTCGACCCGGCCCGCGGCGAAGAGGCCCGCCGGCTGCTGGAGGAGGCGGCCGCCGGCGCCGAGCGCGTCGGCGACCACGTGCTGGCCGCCCGCTGCCTCAACAACCTGGTGTGGCACGCCCGCAAGTGGAGCGACCTCGGCGAGGTGCGGGCGCTGATCGAGCGGATGCGGACGCAGGCCGAGGCGGCGGGGTTCGACACGCTGGCGGTGACCGACGTGGCCGCGTCGCTGGCCCAGCTGGCCGCGGCCGAGGGCGACCTCGACGGGGCGATCGCCCACCTGG
>PKRH01000078.1 GCA_017577565.1 Thermoanaerobacterales bacterium
GCGCCCGGCAGGCGGCCGGCCGCGGGCCCGGGCTCCTCGGCGAGCGAGCGCAGGAGTTTGACCCGGGGCACGGTCTGCCAGCCGACCCAGCAGCCGTGCCACTGCACGGCAACGGCGACCATCGTCCACCGGACCACCTCGACGCCGGCCAGCGCGCCGAGGAGCAGCCACACGCCGCCGGCGTCGCCGCCGGCGACGCGGTCGAGGACCAGGCGCACCACGGCGGCGGTGGCGAGCGGCGCGGAGTAGAAGGCCACCCAGCCGGCCCACGCGATCAGGTACGCGGCCGGGTCGTTGCGGGCCAGGCGCAGGGCGACGCGCGGCGTCGAGGAGCGTCGGCGACCGGTGGTGGGCGTGCCGGGCGTCACGGGGCCACCTCCTCGAGCGGATCGGCTGCCGCCGGCGCCCCGGCCCTGCGCAGGCGGGCGTAGCGGCTGGTGGGGGAGCGGGCCAGGTCCTCCCGCCGGCCGTGCTCGACGACCCGGCCGTCCTCGAGCACCGCGATCTCGTCCATCCGGTCGAGCGTCGCCAGCCGGTGGGCGATGACGATGGCGGTGCGGCCGGCGAGCAGCGCCTCGGTCGCGGCCTCGACGCGGCGCTCGGTCGCCCGGTCGAGCCGGCTGGAGGGTTCGTCGAGCACGACGACCGCCGGGTCGGCCAGGAAGGCGCGGGCGAAGGCCAGCAGCTGGGCCTCGCCGGCGGACAGGCCGTCGCTCCCCGCCAGCGGGGTGTCGAGGCCGTCCGGCAGCGCGGCGAGCCAGTCGCCGAGGCCGACCTGCGCCAGGACGTCCCGCAGCCGGTCGTCGTCCGCCGGCCGGGCGCCGAACAGCGTCACGTTGTCGCGGACCGACGCCCGGAACAGCTCGACGTCCTGGGTCACCACCGCCACCCGCCGGCGGACGGCGGCGAGGGTGAGGTCGCGGACGTCGACGCCGCCCAGGCGGACCGCCCCCCGGTCGTGCGGGGTGCCGCCGAGGTCCCAGGCCCGGGTCACGAGCCGGCCGATCGTCGACTTGCCGGCGCCCGTGCGGCCGACCAGGCCCAGGTGGACGCCCGGCGCCAGGCGCAGGTCGACGTCCCGCACCACCGGGCCGTCGTCGGCGTGGTAGGCGAAGGTGACGTGGTCGAGCTCGACGGCCAGCGCCCCCGCCGGGAGGCCACCGCCGTCGTCGCGCCCGTCGCGGATCGCCGGCTCGGTGGCCAGCAGGCCGGCGGCCCGCCGGGCGCCGGCCAGCGCCTTCTGGAGCTCGTTGAGCTGCTCCGCCACCTGCTCGAGCGGCCGCCGCAGCATGTCGGCGAACCGGTAGAGGCTCAGCACGGCGCCGACGGTGACGACGCCCCGCTGCTGGAGGACCACGCCGACGCCGATGGTGGCGGCGGTCCCCACGGCGAAGACGCCGGCGGCCGCCGCGTAGGCGCCGTCGCCCCGCAGCGACGCCCGCCGGGCGGCCCGCCACGAGCGGGCGCTGTGGGCGAGCAGGCGGTGGACGGCGTAGCGTCCGGCGCCGTTGGCCCGCAGGTCCTCGAGGCCGCCGAGCCGCTCCTCGAGGTCGCCGTAGAGCTGGGCGTTGACCTCCCGCTCGGCCTCGCGCGCGTCGACGGCGGCCACCCGCAGCCGGACCATCGTGGCCGCGCCCGCCAGCGCGGTCACGGTGAGGACCAGGCCCGCCCAGGGATCGATGGTGGTGGCGAGCACGAGCATCCCGGCGATGAGGGCGACGTTGCCGGCGATCCGCACGGCGATGTCGGCGAAGAAGGTGGTCATCGCCTCGACGTCGCCGTCGATGCGCTCGATGAGCTCGCCGGGGCTGTGGCGGCCGTGCCAGGCCGGCTCCAGGCGCAGCGCGTGGGCGGCGAGCCGCTCCCGCAGCCGGTTGCCGGCCCGCCACGACACCCGGGCCGACCACCAGACGACGACGAGGTCGAGCAGGGCCGCGCCCAGCGCGGCGGCCACGTAGACGAGGGCCAGGGCGGTGAGGCGGGAGGTGGCGGCGCCCTCGAGGGCGTCGTCGGCGAAGCGGCCCAGGAGCAACGGCAGGGCCAAGCGGGCCCCGAGCGAGAGCGCGAGGACGCCCACGATCCCGGCCATCGACCGGGCCTCGGGGCGCAGCTCGGCGGCGAGCGGGCGCGCCGCCCGGCCGTCGGCGGGCGGTGAGGGGGACGTCACGGTCGACCGACGCTACGCGGCGCGCGCCGGCCCGTCCGAGCGCGTTTCCCGGACCTCGCTGGTCGACCGGCGGGTGGCCGCGCCGCTAGTCTCGGCGCACCTCGGGCTGACATGGGTGGCGCTGCTGCGCCCAGCCCGATGACGCAGGCAGAGGCGCGCCGCACCCGGCGCCGCAGCCCACCCGACACGTCATCGAGGGAGTGACCCCATGCCCACGCTGAGAGAGGGCGACTTCAAGGTCGCCGACCTGTCCCTGGCCGACTGGGGCCGCCGCGAGATCCGCCTCGCCGAGGACGAGATGCCCGGCCTCATGGCCGTCCGGGCCGAGTACGCCGACGCCCAGCCGCTGGCCGGCGCCCGCATCATGGGCTCGCTGCACATGACCGTCCAGACGGCGGTGCTCATCGAGACGCTCACCGCGCTGGGCGCCGACGTCCGCTGGGTGTCCTGCAACATCTTCTCGACGCAGGACCACGCCGCGGCCGCGGTGGTCGTCGGCCCGAACGGCACCGTCGACGCCCCGAGCGGCGTCCCCGTCTTCGCCTGGAAGGGCGAGACGCTCGAGGAGTACTGGTGGTGCACCGAGCAGGCCATGCGCTGGCCCGACGGCGGTGGCCCCAACATGATCCTCGACGACGGCGGCGACGCGACCCTGCTCGTGCACAAGGGCGCGGAGTTCGAGAAGGCCGGCGCCGTCCCCGAGGCGGGGGAGGACGACCCCCACGAGTGGCACGTCGTCCTCGACACGCTCCGGCGCACGATCGCCGAGCGCCCGGGCCGCTGGACCGAGACGGCGGCGGGCATCAAGGGCGTCACCGAGGAGACGACCACCGGCGTCCACCGGCTCTACCAGATGGCCAGGAACGGCACCCTGCTGTTCCCGGCCATCAACGTCAACGACTCGGTCACCAAGTCGAAGTTCGACAACCTCTACGGCGTCCGCCACAGCCTGATCGACGGGCTCAACCGGGCCACCGACGTCATGCTCGGCGGCAAGCTGGCCGTCGTCTGCGGCTACGGCGACGTCGGCAAGGGGTGCGCCCAGGCGCTGCGGGGCCAGGGCTGCCGCGTCGTCGTCACCGAGGTCGACCCGATCTGCGCCCTGCAGGCGGCGATGGAGGGCTACCAGGTCACGACCCTCGAGGAGGTCGTCGAGACCGCCGACATCTTCGTCACCGCCACCGGGAACAAGGGCATCATCTCGGCCGAGCACATGGCCCGGATGAAGCACAACGCGATCGTCGGCAACATCGGCCACTTCGACAACGAGATCGACGTCGCGGGCCTCGAGCGCATGAGCGACGTGCGCAAGGTCGAGATCAAGCCGCAGGTGCACGAGTACGTGTTCCCCGACGGCCACTCGATCATCCTGCTCGCCGAGGGCCGGCTGCTGAACCTGGGCTGCGCCACGGGCCACCCGAGCTTCGTCATGTCGATGAGCTTCACCAACCAGGTGCTGGCCCAGATCGAGCTGTTCACGAAGACCGAGGACTACCCGCTGGGCGTCCACGTGCTGCCCAAGCAGCTCGACGAGAAGGTGGCGCGGCTCCACCTCGACGCGCTGGGGGTGAAGCTCACGAGGCTCACGCCCGAGCAGGCCGCGTACATCGGGGTGCCGGTCGAGGGCCCCTACAAGCCCGACCACTACCGCTACTGATCCGGCGGCTCCCCACCCCCGTCGGCGGGGGTGGGGAGCGCCCCGGCCGCCGGGGCCGGACCGGGCGCACCGGCTCCGGGCGCGCCCGCGGGCGGGTCCGGCAGCGCCAGCCGGGGCAGGCACGCCTGCACCAGCGGGCCGATGGCGACGGCGAAGGCCACCGTGCCCAGGCCGACCGAGCCGCCGAGCAGCCAGCCGGTCGTCAGCGCGGTCAGCTCGATGCCGGTGCGCACCGCCCGGATCGACCCGACGCCACGGGCGGCCAGCGCGGTCATCAGCCCGTCACGGGGCCCCGGGCCCAGCCCGGCGCCGATGTAGAGGCCGCTGCCGGGCCCCCAGAGCAGGACGCCGGCGGCCAGGTAGGCGAGCCGGCCGGCGAGGCCGTCGGGCCTGTCGAGGACGAGCAGGGCCGCGTCGGTCGTGGCGCCGATGAGCACGACGTTGAGGACGGTGCCGAGTCCGGGGCGCTCGCGCAGCGGCAGCCAGGAGCCCAGCACCACCGCGCCGACGAGGATGCTCACGGTGCCGATGGGGATGCCGGTGCGCCCGGAGATGCCCTGGTCGAGCACCGACCACGGCGCCAGGCCGAGGTCGGCGGCGACCATGAAGGCGACCCCCAGGCCGCAGAGCACGAGGCCGGCGACGAGCCGGGGGACCCGGACGCGGGGCTCGGTGACCGGGCGGAGGAGGGGCACGGCGGGTCACGCTAGGGCCGTCCGGCCGGGACGGCGACGTCGCCGTCACACCTCCGCCGTAGGGTCCGCCCGTGCTCCTCGCCGCGCTCCTGCCCACCCGCTGCGCCGGCTGCGGCGCGCCGGGCCCGTCGCCGTGCGCCCGCTGCGCCCGGCTGGTGGCCCGCGCCCCGGACGGCCCGGTGCCGCCCGGGCTGGCCGCCTGCCGCTCGCTCGTCGCCTACGACGGGCTCGGGCGCGCGCTCGTCACCGCGCTGAAGTACCGGCGCGACCGGGCGGCGCTCGGGTGGACGGCGTCCGGCATGGCCGCCCTGCTCGCACCGCCGCCCGGCACGGTGGTCACCTGGGCGCCCACCACGGCCGCCCGCCGGCGCCGGCGAGGCTTCGACCAGGCCGAGCTGCTGGCCCGGGCGGTGGCCCGGCGCTGGCGCCTGCCCTGCCGCCCGCTGCTGGACCGCCGGTCCGGCCCGCCCCAGACCGGGCGCCCGTTGGCCGAGCGCCGCACCGGCCCCCGGTTCGTCGCCCGGCCCGGCGCGCGGCGGCTCGCCGGCGGCCGGCCGGTCGTCCTCGTCGACGACGTCGTCACCACCGGCTCCACGCTGGCCGCCGCGGCCCGGGCCCTGGCGGTCGCCGGGCCGGCCACCGTCGTCGGCCTCACCGCCGCCCGCACGCCGCCTCCGGCGACCTCACCCCGTAGCGTGTCGGCGCGGCTACGTGAGGTCGAAGATTCTTCTCAAGTCACGGCCGGTTCGGGCCGATGAAGCCCTGTGATGGGGGATCGACGGAGCCACGCCACCCCGGGGCCCGCCGGACGGGGGGCACGGCGGCGCGTGGCGCGGCGCACTCGGCCGTCCGCACGCCCGACCTCGCCCCGCCACCACGAGGCCACGTCCCTGCCGGCGCACGCCGCCCTGCGGGTGCTGGCCGGCACCCCGGTCGTGCGCACCGGGCTCGTCGAGGCGGCGGCGGCCCGCCTGGCCGCCGGCCAGCGGCCCTCGGCCGACGCCATCGCCGAGCGGGCCATCGGCGCCATCACCTGCGGCGCCGGCGGCTGATCGCGCCCCACCGCATCGGGCGCGGCCCCGGTCACCGGTAGACTCGACGGGCGCATGTCACTGCTCGACCGCTTCCTCCGCGCCGGCGAGGGCAAGAAGCTCCGGGCGCTGCAGTCGCTGGTGCCGGACATCGGGGCGCTCGAACCCGAGATGCAGGCGCTCTCGGACGACGCCCTGAAGGCCAAGACCGCCGAGTTCCGCCAGCGCCTCGACAACGGTGAGACGCTGGACGACCTCCTGATCGAGGCCTTCGCCGTCGTCCGCGAGGCCAGCCGGCGCGTCCTCGGCCAGCGCCACTTCGACGTCCAGCTGATGGGCGGTGCCGCGCTGCACTTCGGCTGGGTCGCCGAGATGAAGACCGGCGAGGGCAAGACCCTCGTGTCGACGCTGCCGGCCTACCTCAACGCGCTGACCGGCCGCGGCGTCCACATGGTGACGGTCAACGACTACCTGGCCACCCGCGACCGCGAGTGGATGGGCCGGATCTACCACTTCCTCGGCCTGACCACCGGGCTCGTCGTGCCCGGCAGGAACGACCCGGCCGACAAGCGGGCCCAGTACGCCGCGGACATCACCTACGGCACCAACAACGAGTTCGGCTTCGACTACCTGCGCGACAACATGGCGACCAGCCGGAGCCGGCAGGTGCAGCGGGGCCACGTCTACGCCATCGTCGACGAGGTCGACTCGATCCTCATCGACGAGGCCCGCACGCCGCTCATCATCTCCGGCAAGGTCGCCGACGCCGCGCAGCTCTACTACCGGTTCGCCTCGATCGCCCGCAGCCTGAAGCGCGACGTCGACTACGAGGTCGACGAGGAGAAGCGGACCGTCGCCCCGACGGAGGAGGGCATCGAGAAGGTCGAGCGCATGCTCGGCATCGACAACCTCTACGACGGGGTCGCCCAGAACCTCGTCCACCAGCTGCAGGCGGCGCTCAAGGCCAAGGAGCTGTTCCGGCGCGACCGCGACTACGTCGTGCAGAACGGCGAGGTGAAGATCGTCGACGAGTTCACCGGCCGCATCCTCGAGGGCCGCCGCTGGTCCGAGGGCCTGCACCAGGCGGTCGAGGCCAAGGAGGGCGTCCGGATCAAGGAGGAGAACCAGACCCTCGCGACGGTCACCCTCCAGAACTACTTCCGGATGTACGAGAAGCTCGCCGGCATGACCGGCACGGCCCAGACCGACGCCGCCGAGCTGGCCAACACCTACGACCTCCAGGTCGTGCCGATCCCCACCAACAAGCCGGTCATCCGGATCGACCAGCCCGACCTGATCTTCAAGACCGAGGAGGCCAAGTTCAACGCCGTCGTCGAGGACATCGCCGAGCGGCACGAGCGCGGCCAGCCGGTCCTCGTCGGCACGATCTCGGTCGAGAAGTCCGAGAAGCTGTCCCGGATGCTCGCCAAGCGCGGCATCCCCCACGAGGTGCTGAACGCGAAGCAGCACTTCCGGGAGGGCGAGATCATCGCCCAGGCGGGCCGGCTCGGGGCGGTCACCGTGGCCACCAACATGGCCGGCCGTGGCGTCGACATCATCCTCGGTGGCAACGCCGAGGGCCTGGCCAAGCGCGACCTGGTGGCCGAGGGCCTCGACCCCGACTCCGAGGAGGGCCGCGAGCGCCTGGCCGAGCTGACCGCCAAGTACCAGGAGCTCACCCGGGCCGAGGGCGAGAAGGTCCGCGAGCTGGGCGGCCTGTACGTGCTCGGCACCGAGCGCCACGAGTCCCGCCGCATCGACAACCAGCTGCGGGGCCGGGCGGGCCGCCAGGGCGACCCCGGCGAGAGCCGCTTCTACCTCAGCCTCGAGGACGACCTCATGCGGCTGTTCGCCACCCGGGCGGTCGACTGGGTCATGAGCAAGACCCTGCCCGACGACGTGCCGCTCGAGGCGAAGATGGTCACCAAGGCGATCGAGCGGGCGCAGACGACCGTCGAGCAGCGGAACGCCGAGATCCGCAAGAACGTCCTCAAGTACGACGAGGTCATGAACCAGCAGCGCAAGGTCGTCTACGCGCTGCGGGACCAGGTGCTCGACAAGGTCGACCTGCGGGAGCGGCTCGTCGGCGAGGCGCTGCCCGACGCCGTGAGCTCGCTGGTGGAGGCCCACTGCGTCAGCGAGTTCACCGAGGACTGGGACCTCGACGGCCTGCTCACCGAGGTCCGCACCTACTGGCCCACCGAGCTGACCACCGAGCAGCTCGGCGCCGCCACCTCGACCAACGAGCTCTACGAGCTCCTCATGGACGACGCGCTCGACTACTACGAGAAGCGCGAGGCGACCCTGACGCCCGAGGTCATGCGCCAGGTCGAGCGCCAGGTGATGCTGCGGGTCATCGACCAGCGCTGGCGGGCCCACCTCTACGAGATGGACTACCTGCGCGAGGGCATCAACCTGCGCGCCATGGGGCAGAAGGACCCGCTGGTCGAGTGGCAGCGCGAGGGCTTCGAGATGTTCAGCCAGATGATGCACGGCATCTGGCAGGACTTCGTGCGCTACGTCATGCACGTCGACGTCAAGGTCACCCGCCCCGCGGCGCCGGCCGACGGTGCGCCCGCCGACGGGCAGCCGGCCGGGGGTGGGGCGCCGGCCCTCGCGGACGCCGACGCCGGCGACGCCGCGCTGCGCGACGTGAGCTACTCGTCCCCCGAGGACCCGTCCCGCTCGGGCGGCGCCGCCGGCATGGCGGCCGCGGCGCGGGCGGCGACCGGGACCGTGGCCGCCGGCGGGGCGCGGACCGCCACCCGCACCAACACGCCGGTGGTCAAGTCCGAGTGGGACAAGACCCCCCGCAACGCCCCGTGCCCCTGCGGCTCGGGCAAGAAGTTCAAGCACTGCCACGGCCGGTAGGCCGACCCTCCGATGCGAGACCTCTCCGACGAGCTCAAGGCGCTGCGCGCCCGGCTGAGCGAGGCCGAGCGCTACCTCAAGGTCGACGAGCTGCGGGCCCGCCGCCCCCAGCTCGAGGCCGAGGCGGCGCGACCCGACCTGTGGGACGACGCCGACAAGGCCAAGCGCGTCACGGCCGAGCTGGCCGCCGTCAACGACGACATCGCGCAGTACGAGAGCCTGGCCCGCCGGCTCGACGACGCCGAGACGCTGCACGAGCTGGCCCGCGAGGAGGGGGACGAGGACTCGCTCGCCGAGGTGGACGCGGCGCTGGCCGAGATCGACGCCGAGCTGCGGCGGATCGAGCTGCGCTCGATGTTCTCGGGCGAGCACGACGAGCGTGACGCCCTGGTGACGATCCAGGCCGGCGAGGGTGGCGCCGACGCCCAGGACTGGGCCGAGATGCTGCTGCGCATGTACACCCGCTGGGCCGAGCGCCGGGGCTTCCAGGTCGAGCTGCAGGAGGTCACCGAGGGGTCCGAGGCCGGCCTGTCGTCGGCCACCTTCGTCGTCCGGGGGCGCTACGCCTACGGCTACCTGCAGGCCGAGCGGGGCGTGCACCGGCTGGTGCGCATCAGCCCGTTCAACGCCCAGGGCAAGCGGCAGACGGCGTTCGCGGCGCTGCAGGTGGTGCCCATGCTCGACGACCAGGACACCGACGTCGTCATCGACGAGAAGGACATCAAGATGGACGTGTTCCGGGCGTCGGGGGCCGGCGGCCAGCACGTCAACAAGACGTCCTCCGCCGTGCGCCTCACCCACATCCCGACCGGCATCGTGGTGTCCTGCCAGGTCGAGCGCAGCCAGTTCCAGAACCGGGACCGGGCGATGGCCATGCTCAAGGCCAAGCTCGCCGACCTCGAGCGGCAGAAGCGCGAGGCCGAGCTGGCCGAGATCAAGGGCGAGGAGCAGCGGGTCGGGTTCGGCAGCCAGATCCGCAGCTACGTGCTGCAGCCGTACCAGATGGTGAAGGACCTGCGCACCGAGTACGAGACCGGCAACGTCGCCGCGGTCCTCGACGGCGACCTCGACCCGTTCATGGAGTCGTACCTGCAGTGGCGGCGCGCGGCCGCCGAGCAGGTGTGACCATCCGCGCTGCGGCGCCGGCGCGGGAACTACCTTCGGTTTGCGATGAAGGTGGCACCGCGCGGAATCTGTAACCTCATCGCAACAGCTGGGGACGATCGCACGGGGCGGCGGTCCGGCGCGGCCTGTGGGCGAGGACGATGATCACCTTCGAGAACGTCACCAAGATCTACAAGGGCAACGTCGAGGCCCTCCGGGGGGTGTCCGCCACCATCGAGAAGGGGGAGTTCGTCTTCCTCGTCGGTCCGTCGGGGTCGGGCAAGTCGACGATGCTGCGCCTCATCAACCGCGAGGAGACCGCCGACAAGGGGCGGATCTTCGTGGCCGGCAAGGACATCGCCCGGCTCTCGTCGTGGCGGGTGCCCTACCTGCGCCGGAACATCGGCTGCATCTTCCAGGACTACAAGCTCCTGGCCACCAAGACCGTGTACGAGAACGTCGCCTTCGCCCTCGAGGTGATCGGACGTCCTCGCAACGTGGTCAAGACCCAGGTGCCGGCCATCCTCGAGCTCGTCGGCCTGGAGTCCAAGGCCGACAACCTGCCCGAGGAGCTCTCGGGCGGTGAGCAGCAGCGGGTGTCCATCGCCCGGGCCTTCGTCAACCGGCCGCTCATCCTGCTGGCCGACGAGCCCACCGGGAACCTCGACCCGGCCACCTCGGTCGGCATCATGCGTCTGCTCGACCGCATCAACCGGACCGGCACGACCGTCGTGATGGCGACCCACGACCGGTCGATCGTCGACACCATGCAGCGCCGGGTGATCGAGCTGGAGCACGGCCGGATCGTCCGCGACCAGGCTCGGGGGGTCTACCAGTGAAGCTCGACTACATCGCCCGCGAGACCTTCACCAACCTGCGCCGCAACGTCACGCTCACCATCGCCGCCATCATGACCGTGGCGGTGTCGCTGGCGCTGTTCGGCTCGACGCTGCTGCTCAACCAGGGCGTCGACAACGTCTCGGCCCGCTGGAAGGACGGCATCACGCTCATCGCCTTCCTGAAGTCCGACATCACCGACGAGCAGCGGGACGCCATCGAGACGTTCATCGACGAGCACCCCGAGGTCGAGCGGTGGCGCTACGTCGACCGCGAGGAGAGCCACGCGGAGGCGATGCGCCTCTTCGACCGCAACGAGGCGATGAAGCAGCGCCTCGAGGCCAACCCCGAGCTGGTGCCCGACTCCTACCGGCTGACGCCCACCGCCGACGACGTCGACCTCATGGCCAGCATGGGCGAGGAGCTCGCCGCCATGCCCGGCGTCCTGCAGGTCACCGACGAGCGCGAGAGCGTCCAGACGGTGGTCGGCGTGTCCGAGTTCGCCCAGCGGGCCATGCTCGTCGTCGGCATCGGCCTGCTGGTGGCGGCGCTGCTGCTGATCCTCAACGCCATCCGCATGGCCATGTACGCCCGGCGGCGCGAGATCGAGGTGATGAAGCTCGTCGGCGCCACCAACTGGTTCATCCGGGTGCCGTTCATGCTCGAGGGCATCGTGCAGGGCCTGATCGGCGCCATCTTCGCCCTCGGGGCCGTGTTCGCCCTCGACCGGTTCATGCAGCGGGCGGCCCAGCACGAGGACTACCGGGCGATCATGGAGGGCTTCGTCGCCACCTCCGGTGAGCTGTGGTTCACGGTCGTCGTGGTGCTCGTCCTCGGCGTCGTCATCGGCGCCGCCGGCTCGGGCTGGGCGCTGAGCCGCTTCCTCAAGGTGTGAGCGGGGCCGGGCCCGGTCGCGCCGCGGCCGGGCCCGCGCCCGGCGGGCCCGCCGAGCCCGCCCCCGCCCGGGTCAGGCCGCCAGGGTGACCGGCAGCGACTCGAGGCCCCGCAGCACGATGCGGCCGTTCCACCGGGGGCGGTCGGTGGCCAGCTCCATGCGGGGGAAGCGACGCACGAGCGCCGGGACCGCCTCCATGCCCTCCAGCCGGGCGAGGGCGTGGCCCAGGCAGTGGTGGATGCCGCTGCCGAACGACAGGTGGGCGTTGGCGCCCTCGCGCCCGAGGTCGAGGTCGTCGGCCGTCGGTCCCCACCTCGTCTCGTCGCGGTTGGACGACCCGAGCAGCGTCAGCACGAAGCAGCCCGGCGGGATGGTCTCGCCCGCCAGCTCGACCTCGCGGGTGGTGATGCGGCGGGACACCTGCACCGGGCTGTCGTAGCGGAGCAGCTCGTCCACCGCGTTGGCGTCGAGCGACGGGTCGTCGACCAGGCGCTCGAACTGGTCGCGGTGGCGGAGGAGGGCGAGCGTGCCGTTGCCGATGAGGTTGACCGTCGTCTCGTGCCCGGCGATGTAGAGCAGCACGACGGTCTCGCGCAGCTCCTCGGTCGTGAGGCGGTCGCCGTCCTCCTCGGCGGCGATGAGGGCGCTGAGCAGGTCGTCGGCCGGGTTGCGCCGCTTCCAGTCGATGACCTCGTCGAGGTAGCCGAACATCTGGGCGCCGGCGGCGACCATGCGTCGCAGCGTCGCCTCGTCGTTGAACGGCTCGATGGCGTTGGTCATCTCCCGCGACCACGACCGCACCTGGTCGCGGTCGCTCTCGGGCATGCCGAGCATCTCGGAGATGACCGTGAAGGGGAGCGGGAAGGCGAACCGGGCGATGAGGTCGACGGGCTCGCCGGCGGCCGCGTCCCGCTCGAGGTCGTCGAGCAGCTCGGTGACGAGCTCCCGCACCCGGCCCCGCAGCCGCTCGACCCGGCGGACGGTGAAGGCGCTGGACACGAGCCGCCGCAGGCGGGTGTGGTCGGGCGGGTCGAGGCGCAGCAGCGTGCGGCCGCGGTTCTGCGCGTACTCGGCCAGGTCCGGGGGCAGCTGCGGGCGGACGATGTCGGTGGCGTTGGTGTCCTCGACGCTCGTGCCCGGCAGGCGGAGCAGCTCGAAGCACTCGTCGTAGTGCGACAGCACCCGCTGCCCGAGCGGGTTGCGGTGCACGCGGCCCTGGGCCCGCAGGGCGGCGTACTGGGCGTACGGGTCGTCGGTGAACCCCGGCGCGAACGGGTTGTAGACGACCGGCTCGGCGGCGCTCTCCGCCTGGCCGGCGGCGGCCGCCGTCGTGATCCCCTCTGCCTCCACGTCGCCCACCTTTTCGCACTCACACTGCAAATGCAAGGGGTCGGGCCGGGGACGTGTCAGCCTGGTCGGCGGCCATGACCTCGCCGTCGCCGTCCCCCCGTCCCGGCGCCCCCTCGCCGGCCGGACCGCCGCCGGCGCCGATGGCGCGCCCGCCCACCCTCGACCTCGCGCTGCTGGGGCTCGCGGTCGTGGCGGTGTCGACCTCGGCGCCGCTGATCCGGGGCGCCGAGGCCCCGTCGCTGGCCGTGGCGTTCTGGCGCAACGCGCTCGCCCTGCCCGTGCTCGCCGCGCTGGCCGTGGCCGGCGCCCGCGGCCGGCGCGAGCTGCGCCGCCTCCGGGGGCGCGAGGGGCGCCTGGCGGCGCTGTCGGGCCTGTTCCTGGCGGCGCACTTCGGCACCTGGGTGCCGAGCCTGTCGTTCACCTCGGTGGCGTCCTCGGTCGCCCTCGTCGCCACCCAGCCGGCCTGGGCCGCGCTCGTCGCCCGCTGGCGGGGTGAGCACGTCCCCCGGGCCGCGTGGCTCGGCATCGCCACCGCCATGGCCGGCACGGTGCTGCTCACCGGCATCGACCTGTCGATCTCCGCCCGGGCGCTGGTCGGCGACCTGCTCGCCGTGGCCGGGGGCGCGCTGGCCGCGGCCTACGTGACCGTCGGCGCCGAGGTGCGGCGCACGGTCTCGACCGCGGTCTACGCGCTGGCCTGCTACGCGGTGGCCGGCGCCGTCCTGCTCGTCGTGTGCGCGGCCGGCGGCCAGGCGCTCGCCGGCTACGACGCCACGACCTGGTGGCTGCTCGTCGGGCTCGTCGTCGGTCCGCAGCTGCTCGGCCACACGCTGGTCAACCGGGTGCTGCGGACGACGAGCCCGATGGTCGTGTCGGTCGCCATCCTCTTCGAGATCGTCGGCTCGGCCCTCCTGGCCTGGGTGTTCTTCGACGAGGTGCCGCCGCTCTCCGCGGTGCCGGCGGCCCTGCTCATCGCCGGCGGCGTCGTGCTGGTCGTGCGGGCCGAGCCCGCCGAGCCGTCGGTGGCCGGCGCCCCGGCGATGGAGTGACGGTCCGGCGGGCGGCGCGGCCCCGGGCCCGTGGACGGGTTCGCCACCCTCCGCGCAGTACGGTCAACGCCGTGCGAGTCGCCTGGATCGTCGCCATCGTCCTGCTCGTGGTCGGGCTCGCCGCGCTCGGCACGACGTGCACCGGCCCGCGCCCCCGCCCGACCGGTGAGACCCTGCCGGCCGACGCCACCGGTGGGCCGAGCGCGACGACGGCGACGACGACCGCCACGCTGCCGCCGGGGACCGGCTGAGCGCCGGGGCCGGGACGGCGCGGCGGGCCGGTGCCGTCCGACCTCGCTCCCGGTCACGCCACCGGCCGGTCAGGCGAGCCGGTGGACGACGACCTCGCCGGCGCGCACGACGAGGTCGAGGTGGTCGCCGGGGCCGACGAGCACGCCGATGTCGGCGAGCGGATCGCCGTCCACCAGCAGCAGGTCGGCGCTCGCGCCCGGCGCGACGACGCCGACCTCGCCGGCCAGGCCGAGCAGCTCGGCGTTGACCAGGGTCGCCGACCGCAGCACGTCCAGCGGTGGCTGCACCCGGGCCCGCAGCTCGAGCTCCCGGGACTGCTGGTCGTGGGTCTCGCCGAGCAGGTCGGTGCCGAAGCCGACCCGCACGCCGGCATCGAGCGCCAGCTCGATGGCGCGCGCCCCGGCGTCGATCACCTCGTCCAGCTTCCGCAGGCTCCCGGCCGGGAACCCGAGCTGGCGGCCGAAGGCCGCGATGGCGTCGTAGGTGACGAGCGTCGGCACGAGGTAGCAGCCGTGTGCGGCCATGACCCGGGCCGCCTCGGCGTCGAGCAGGTTGCCGTGCTCGATCGACCGCACGCCGGCCTCGACCGCCCGGACGATGGCGTCGGGGACGTAGGCGTGGGCGAAGGCGTAGGTGCGCCGGGCCGCCGCCTCCTCGACCGCGGCCTCGATCTCCGCCCGGGTGTACTGGACCATGTCGATGGGGTCGGTCGGCGTGGCCACCCCGCCGCCGGCCATGACCTTGATCTGGTGGGCGCCGCCCTTCAGCTCCTCGCGGGCGGCCCGGCGCACGGCGTCGGGCCCGTCGGCGACGTGGGCGAAGCCGGTCGAGCGGATCCGGCAGGCGCAGAGGTGGGGCTCGTCCCCGACCGGCACGGTGTCGCCGTGGCCGCCGGTCTGGCTCAGCACCCGCCCCGAGCGCAGGACGCGGGGCCCGGTGATCAGCCCGGCCTCGAGGGCCTCGGCGATGCCCCGGTCCAGGCCGCCGGCGTCGCGGACGGTGGTGAAGCCGCGCCGGAGCATCCCCTCGAGGATCGCCTTGGCCTCGATGCCGATGCGGGTCGGCGGCCGGCGCCCGAGGGCGGCGAGGTCCATGGTGGTCAGCGCGGCGTGGACGTGGGCGTCGATCAGGCCGGGGAGCAGCGTCCGGCCGCCGGCGTCGATGCGGGTGACCTCGTCGCCCGCCCGCAGCCGCTCGCCGCGGCCGACCTCGACGATGCGCCGCCCCTCGACCCGCACCGACGACCCCTCGATCCGCTCGCCGGACTCGAGGTCGAGCAGGGTCGCGTTCGTGACGAGCAGGTCCATCGTCGGTGCGCCTCTCCAGGTCGGGGAGCGGCGACCTTACGGGCCGGACCGGGCGCGTCGCCACGCCCGGGCGCGGGACGGGCCGGCCCTGGCGGCCGGCCCGTCGCGTGGAGCTGGGGGGAATCGAACCCCCGTCCGTCGAGCGGTCACTGACCGCGCTACGACCATTCCCGTGATCGCGGCTTCACGGCTGCCGCACCGCCGGGTCGGTTGGCCCTGCGAAGAGGACCGCCGCCGGGTCTTTCCCCGGTGTCAGTGGTCTTTCCCACCGTCAGCGGTCTTTCCCGCCGTCAACCACCGCTTCTGTTGCCAGGCTGCGGTGATCTGGCCCCGCGTGCCATTGCTGGTCGCTATCGCTCTCGTCCACCTGGGTTGGATCAGGCGGCGAGGGCGTACTGCTCGTTGTCGGCAGTTGTTCTGGTGCCCCGTTTAAGGAGTCTGAGCAACTCCGGTCGCACGGTCCAGCTCCCGGTCTCGACGTCGAAACCGATCAGCCCCTTGTCAAGTAGCAGCACCTCAGTGTACCGGCGGGATGTGACGCCCCGACCCGTCCTACGCTGCGTCCCGATGCAGGCCAGGACGCACGGCGCCGGCGGGCGGCGCGGGCCCGGCAGGGTACCGCGATGAGGGGCGCGTGGGACCGGCGCGTCGAGGCCGAGCTCGACGCCGTGCGGGCGGCGGGGCGCTGGCGCGCGACCCGGCCGATCGCCACCACCGGGCCGGTGACGGGGGAGCTGGACGGCCGTCCGGTCGTCACCTTCGCCTCGAACGACTACCTCGGCCTCACCCACCACCCGGCGGTGGTGGCCGCCGCCCACGAGGCGCTCGACCGCTGGGGCGCCGGCGCCGGGGCGTCCCGGCTGGTCGTCGGCTCCCGCCCGGTGCACGCCGAGCTCGAGGCCGAGCTGGCCGACTGGAAGGGCACCGAGGCCGCCCTGACCTTCCCGACCGGCTTCGCCGCCAACGTCGGGGTGCTGACCGCCCTGGGCGGCGAGGACGTGACGATCCTCTCCGACGAGCTGAACCACGCGTCGATCGTCGACGGCGCCCGCCTGGCCCGGGCCCGGGTGCGCGTGTACCGCCACGCCGACCTCGACCACCTGGCCAAGCTGCTCGTCGAGGTGACCGCCGAGGCCCGGGGCCCGGCGCTCGTCGTCACCGACAGCGCGTTCTCGATGGACGGCGACGTCGTCGACGTCGAGGGCCTCCTCGACGTCTGCGCCGCCCACGACGCGCTCGTCGTGCTCGACGAGGCCCACGCCGTCATCGGGCCCGACGTCGACCCGGCGGCCGCCGCGGCCCGGGACGTGCCGCTGCTGCGCGTCGGCACGCTGTCCAAGGCGCTGGGTGCGCTCGGCGGGTTCGTCGCGGGGCCCCGCCGCTACGTCGACCTGCTCGTCAACCGGGCCCGGCCCTTCATCTTCACGACCGCGCCGACGCCGGCCGACACCGCCGCCGGCCTGGCCGCCCTCCGGGTCCTGCGGTCGCCCGAGGGGGCCGCGCTGCTCGGCCGGCTCCGGCGCAACGTCGACCGGGTGCGCCCCGGCCACCCGACGCCCATCGTGCCGGTGGTCGTGGGGGAGGAGGCCGCCGCCGTGGCCGCGGCCGGCGCGCTGCTGGAGCAGGGCCTGCTCGTGCCCGCCATCCGGCCGCCGACGGTGCCGCCCGGCACCTCGCGCCTGCGCGTGGCGCTGTCCGCCGCGCACACCGACGACCAGGTCGACCGGCTCGTGGCCGCGCTGGCGGCGCTGCCCGCGGCGGCGCCCCCCGGCGCCACCGACCGCCCGTCGCCGCCCGCGCCGTCCCGGGAGGGCCGTGGCCAACCGTCCTGAGCGGCTCGTGCTCGTCGCCGGCCCCCGCCCCGAGGTCGGCAAAACCTGGGTGGCGTGCCGGCTCGCCCGGGGCCCCCCGCGCCCGGGCCTGATCGTGGCCGCGCGCAACCCCGCCCACTCCTCCGACCCCCCCACCGACCCCAC
>PKRH01000079.1 GCA_017577565.1 Thermoanaerobacterales bacterium
AGGTCCTCCTCGCCGTCGTCGTGGCAGTCGGCGGTGTGCTCGGCGTCGGCGAGCTGGCCGACCTGACGCAGAACCGCCCCGACCCCGTCGTCGAGGGCAGCGTCACGACCGTCGTCTTCGACGTCGGCACCCGCCGGTACCGCGGCACCGACGACGAGGCGGCCGCCGCCCTGTGGGCGGTCTGCGCGGCCTCGGTGTCGGGCACCGCCACCGGCCCGACCGCCACGGCCGACGGCACCTACCGGGTCGAGATCAGCCCCGCCATCGGCACCAACGGGCGCAAGCGCCTGGTCGGCTGCCTCGAGGACGGGACCCTCGACCGGGTCCAGGGCCACGTCGTGCACGTCGAGTCGGTGACGGGCGGCTGACGCGCCGCCGGCGGCAGGGTCGCCCCGGTCGGGCCTCCCGGACAGGGGGCGGGATGCCCGACCGGGAGCGAGGGCCCGTGCAAGCTCCTCGCTCCCGGCCCGACGTCGCGCTGGACTACCCGCCCGGTGGCGCGGCGATCCCTCGGGGGCCGCCCGCAGGCCGCGCCGGGCCGGTCAGCGGCGCCGGTCGAAGCGGGTGACGACCTCGACGTGGGGCGTGTGCGGGAAGGCGTCCACCAGGGTGGACGCCACCGGCTCGTAGCCCGCCTCGGCCAGCAGCCGGACGTCGCGCCCGAGCGCGCCGGCGTCGCAGCTCACGAGCACGACCCGCCGGGCGCGGGTGGCGGCGACCACCCGGACCCCGGCGTGCCCCAACCCGGCCCGGGGCGGGTCGGCGACGACGACGTCCGTGCGCCGCGGGTGCCAGCGGGCGACGTCGCTGCGCACCACCCGGGCGTCCAGCCCCCGCAGGTTGACCCGGGCGTCGGCCACGGCCGAGGCGCTCGCCTCGACGAGCTGGACCCGGGCCCGGCGGCCGACGGTGGTCGCGAACAGGCCGACGCCGCCGTAGAGGTCGGCGAGCCGGTCGCCCTCGCCCACCCCGGCGGCCGCGGCGACGGCGTCCACCAGCGCCCCGGCGGCCGCCGGGCCGGACTGGAAGAACGACCGGGCCGACACCCGGAAGCGCACGCCGGCCACCTCCTCGTGCAGCCACGCCCGCCGCCCGGCCGCCAGCTCGGCGCCGGTCACGACCCGGACGCCCGCGGGCACCGCCACGTCGCCGGCGTCGACCGGCGCCCCACCCGGCCCGTCGACGACGACCAGGCGCTCGCCGGTGGCCGCACCCGCCCGGACCGTCACCTCGGCGCCAGGCGGGAAGGCGCCCTCCCGCAGCACCTCGGCCACCAGCGGGTGGGCCACGAGGCAGCCGGGGACGGGGACGAGGTCGTGGCTGCGGCGACGCCGGAGGGCGAACCGTCCCTCCCCGTCGGCGACGCCCCGCAGCGTCGTGCGGGCGCCCGCGGCCGGCAGCGGCGGCCCGGCCTCGACGACCGGGTCGGCGACGCCGCCCAGCCGGCGCAGCGCGTCGGCCACGACCTCGGCCTTGAGCGCCACCTGCGCGCCCGGCGCGACGTGCTGCCAGCCGCAGCCCCCGCACCCGGCGGCCACGAACGGGCACGGCGGCACCACCCGGGACGGGCTCGCGTCGAGCACGTCGACGGCCACCGCCCGCGCGTGGTCGCGCCGCTCGGCCACCAGCTCGGCCGCGACCCGCTCGCCGGGCAGGCCGCCCTCGACGAACACGACGCGGCCCGACGGCTCGCGGGCCAGCCCGTCGCCGCCGACGGCGACGCCGGAGATCCGCAGCTGCATCGCCGGGCCCTGCACGGCGCCCACCCTAGGATGGACGACGTGGACTCCCCCGCCGCCCCGCCCGGCCCCCGCCCGATCGAGATCGCGCCGTCCGTGCTGCCGGCCGACTTCTCCCGGCTCGGGGAGGAGGTCGTGGCGCTCGAGAAGGCCGGGGTCGACCGCATCCAGTGGGACGTCATGGACGGGCGCTTCGTGCCCAACCTCACCTTCGGCCCCGACGTCATCGCCGCCTGCCGGCCGCACGTCGAGGTCCCGTTCGAGGCCCACCTCATGGTCGAGGAGCCCGACCAGCTCGTCCACCGCTACGTCGAGGCCGGCTGCTCGCTGCTCATCATCCACGCCGAGTCGACCCGGCACCTGCACCGGTCGCTCGGCCGGGTCCGCGAGCTCGGCGCGCAGGCCGGCGTCGCCCTCAACCCGGGCACGCCGGCCGAGGCCGTGGCCAACGTGCTCGACCTGTGCTCGCTGGTGCTGGTCATGACCGTCAACCCCGGCTTCGGGGGGCAGGACTACATCCCGACGATGGAGCCGAAGATCGCCCGGGTCCGCCGCATGATCCTCGAGGGCGGCCACGACTGCGACCTCGAGGTCGACGGCGGCATCGGCCCCGCGACCGTGCAGGGGGCCACCCGCGCGGGGGCCAACGTCCTCGTCGCCGGATCGGCGCTCTACCGCGACCCGCTGGGCCTCGAGCACGCCGTGACCGAGCTGCGGGCCCTGGCGACCGCGGCCCAGCCCGACACCGGCTGACCACGTCGACCACCCTGCCCACCCTCACGAGGAGGCCCGATCACGATGTCCGACTTCATCGACAAGGCGAAGGACCTCGCCAAGGACCTGACCCACAAGGCCCGGGAGGCGGTCACCGACCACGCCGACACCATCGAGGGCGGCATCGACAAGGCGGCCAAGTTCGTCGACGAGAAGACCAAGGGCAAGTACGCCGACAAGATCGAGACGGTCCAGGCCAAGGCCCGCGAGGCCGTCGAGAAGCTGGCCGCCGGCAAGGAGGGGGGCGGCGGGGACGGCACGGGCGGTGCCGAGCCGGACGCCGACGAGGGCGCCGGCTGACCGTCGGGGCCGTCGGGGGCGGGCCCGGCCGGGCGCGGCCGGTCAGATGATCTCGCCGCGCTTGACGATGACGTGGTCGATGATGCCGTACTCCTTCGCCTGCTCGGCGGTGAACCACCGGTCGCGCTCGGAGTCGGCCAGGATCTGCTCGACCTTCTGCCCCGTGTGGTAGGCGATCCGCTCGGCCATCAGCTTCTTCACGTAGAGCAGCTGCTCGGCCTGGATGGCGATGTCGGCCGCCTGGCCCCGGATGCCGCCCGAGGGCTGGTGCATCATGATGCGGGCGTGCGGCAGCGCGTAGCGCTTGCCCTTGGCCCCGGCGCACAGCAGGAACTGCCCCATCGACGCCCCGAGCCCCATGCAGACCGTGGCCACGTCGGGCTCGATGAACTGCATGGTGTCGTAGATGGCCATGCCCGCCGTCACCGACCCGCCCGGGCTGTTGATGTACAGCCAGACGTCGCGCTCGGGGTCGTCGCCCGCCAGGTAGAGCATCTGGGCGCAGATGACGTTGGCGATGTCGTCATCGACCTCGGTGCCGAGGAAGATGATGCGCTCCCGCAGCAGGCGGTTGAAGATCTCGTGCGTCGGGTTGACGAGCGACGTGGTCTGTGCGGTCGGGGTGATGAGGCTCACGGCCGCAGAGGGTAGCGGCGTCGGGCCCCGACTCCGGCGCCGCGCCCGACGCTCCCGTCCGAGCGCCCCCGCCGGGGCACCTATCCTGGGCCCCCGCCGGGCGACGGGGCCCGGCGAGCGCACGCACGGGCCGGCGTAGCCCAACGGCAGAGGCGCGTCCCTTAGGAGGACGTCAGTGTGGGTTCGAATCCCACCGCCGGCACCCCCTCGGCCTCAGCCGTGGACGGGGTCGCCCGGTCGCCAGTCGTCGGGGACGGCGTCCGGGGCGAGGCCGAACCGCCCGGTCGGCGCCCCGTGGCTGCCGCCCAGCAGCGGCACCACGGCCGAGAACGCCAGCCGCCGGGACTCGGCGGTCCGCTCGCAGTTGACGCCCTCGGGCTCGGCCTCGCCCGAGTAGAAGCGCAGGGCGGCGACGAAGTCGGCGCACCGCCGGGCGTCGCGCCGCTCGGTCGGCTCGTAGCCGACCGCGATGTTGACCGCCGCCATGTCGCGGGCGTCGGCCGCCACGTTGACGTCCCGGGCGACGGTCCAGTACCAGGCGGCGATGGCCGGGCTGGCCAGGCCGTGCAGCGCCAGGTCGGGGTTGCCGACCAGGTCGAGCCCGAGGTCCTCGGCGGCGGCGCGGTAGTTGTGCTCGCCGGTGAGCTGGATGAGGCCCCGGCCCCGCCAGCGGCTGTCGTCGCCCGCCTCGACGGCGTCGACCCGGAACCCGCTCTCGTTGCGGAGCGTGGCGAGGAACGCGGCCTTGCGCTCCGGCGTGCTGATGCCGGCCCGCAGCATGGCGGCGTTGAGGGCGGGCAGTCCCTCGGCGACGGCGGCCTCGTCGGGCAGCGGGCCGAAGATCTGGCTGAGCTCCTCGAGCGTGACGAGCTCGCGCCCGTTCCAGTCACCGGCGACCGGCAGCGCGCCGGGCAGGGCGCCGACCTCGACCACCCGGATGCCACCCGGCGCCTCCGGGTCGCCGCCGGGCAGCTCGAAGGTGCCCGTGTCGCGGCGCAGCACGGCGACGTCGTCGCGGCCGTCGCCGTCCCAGTCCCCGGCCACCGGCAGGACCTCGGGGCCCCAGGCGGCGGCCCGGGTGGGCGGCAGCGGCGTGCCGTCGTCGTCGACCCGGGCGACGACGCCGTCGGCCTGGCGGTAGACGCCCACCGCGTCGCGGCCGTCGCCGTCCCAGTCGCCCACGACCGGGAACGTGTCGTCGCGGCCGGGGTCACCGACCGCGACCGGCGCGGAGGCCCCGCCCCCGCTGACCAGCACGACGAACGTCGCGTCGGCCCGGCGGTAGAGGCCGACGGTGTCACGGCCGTCGCCGTCGAAGTCGCCGGCCACCGGCCAGACGTCGGTGCGCCCGGGCTCGCCGAAGGGGATGGGCTCGATGGGCCGGCCCTCGTCGTCGAGCAGGCGGAAGGTGGCGTCCGACCGGCGGTAGACGCCGAGCGAGTCGCGGCCGTCGCCGTCCCAGTCGCCGGCCACCGGCACCTCGTCGCCGGCGACGTCGGGGTGGACGAGGTCGGGCAGCGGCGAGCCGACCTCGGTGCGCCGGCCGAAGGTGGCCGCGTCCGGCCGGTACCAGCCGACGCCGTCGGGCCCGCCGTCGACGGGCACCTGCACCCAGCGCCGCACGTAGGGGAACGGGTTGACCGTGCAGGGCTCGGCGCTGGACAGCTCGCCGCAGACGTTGACCTGGAAGTGGACGTGCGGGGGCGTCGTGCGGGCGTTGCCCGTGCGGCCGACGCGGGCGATGGGCTGCCCCCGGACGACCCGCTGGCCCTCGACCACGAGGTTGGCCGAGTTGTGGGCGTAGTAGTAGGCGACGCCCGAGTCGCCCCGCAGCCAGACCGTCAGCCCGCCGAGCCCCTCGTCGACGTCCTGGACCTTGGCGATGACACCGGACTCGACGGCCACGAGCGGCGCACCCTGCGCCGCCATGATGTCGACGCCCTTGTGCCGGCGCCGGCAGCCGTCCCGGCAGGCGTGCCACGAGTCGCTGAAGCCGACCTCGTGGGGTAGCGCGACGGGGAAGACGTTGTCGGCGGGCGGGCGCGCGGTGGCCGGCTCCCCGCCGCCCTCCTGGGCGTCGACCGGGGTCGCGGCGGCGCCGACGAGCAGGGCCGCCACGACGACCCCGACCGACCACCGCGCACGGCGGCGAGCGCCCGTCACCCCGTCCGACCCTGGCACGTGACCGTCCTTCCCACAGCGGCGCCGCGGCACGGCACAGACACTAGGGAGCCGGGACCTCCTCGTGCGGTCGCCCTCGGGTGAGGGCGGCGGAAGCTTCGTACGGCGGCCGTGCGAACACTGTGCGTGAGGCTACCGCCACCCTGGTGACGCGCGTCAACGGGCGGTGCGGCCGCGCCGGGCGCGCCGCGCGGCGCTACCGTGCCGGCGTGGCGTCCGACGAGGTCACGGTCACCGCCGCCGGGCGGGAGGTCCGCATCACGAGCCCGGGCAAGGTGTTCTTCCCCCGGCGCGGCGAGACCAAGCTCGACCTCGTCCGCTACTACCTGGCCGTCGAGGAGCCGATCATGCGGGCGATGCAGGGGCGGCCGACGCTCATGCAGCGCTTCCCCGAGGGGGTGGGCGGGCCGTCGTTCTTCCAGAAGCGGGTGCCCGACAACGTCCCCGACTGGCTGCAGACGACGGTCGTCGAGACCGTGAACGGCACGCCGTCCCGGGCCCTCGTCGCCGCGGACGTCGCCCACCTGCTCTGGGCGGTCAACCTCGGCTGCCTCGGCTTCCACGTCTGGCCCTACCGGGCCGACACCGCGGACGCCGACCACGTCGACGAGCTGCGGCTCGACCTCGACCCCCAGCCCGGCACCGGCTTCGCCGAGGCGGTCGAGGCGGCCGTCGAGCTGCGGGCCCTGCTCGACGAGCACGGCATCACCGCCCACCCCAAGACGACGGCCAGCCGAGGGCTGCACGTCTACGTACGGCTCGAGCCCCGCTGGACCTCCTACCAGGTGCGGGCGGCCGCGGTCGCCGTCGCCCGCGAGCTGGAGCGGCGCCGGCCCGACCTCGTCACCGCCGCGTGGTGGAAGGAGGAGCGCGGGCGGCGGGTCTTCGTCGACTACAACCAGAACGCCCCCCACAAGACCGTCTTCGGCGCCTGGTCGGTCCGGGCCCGGGTGGGCGCCCAGGTGTCGACGCCCCTGACCTGGGACGAGCTGCCCGACGTCGACCCCGACGAGCTCACCATCGCCACGGTGCCGGCGCGCCTCTGCCGCCTCGGCGACCCGTGGGCCGGCATGGCCGCGCACCCGCAGCCGCTGGAGCCGCTCCTCGAGATGCACGAGCGCGACATGGCGGCCGGTCTGATGGACGCGCCCTGGCCGCCCGTCTACCCGAAGCAGCCGAACGAGCCGCCCCGGGTCGCGCCCAGCCGGGCCCGCCGCCCCGACTGACGGGCGGGACCCCGCCGCCGGCGCGACCCCGGGCGGGCCGCGCCTAGTGTCCGCCGGCGATGTTCATCACCAACCACGCGCTCGCCGGGGCGCTCATCGGCCTCGTGGTCCCCCACCCGGGCGCGGCCTTCGTCGCCGGGCTCGCCTCGCACGTGGCGATGGACCGGGTGCTCCACTGGGGCGACGAGCGCGTCGGCTGGGACGACTTCGTGCGGGTGGCCCGCGTCGACGGCACCGTCGGCCTCGGCGTCAGCGGGCTGGCGCTGGCCGCCGCCGTGCCGGCGCTCGCCCGCCCCTCGGTGGCCGCCGGCATCGCCGGGGCGTGCCTCATCGACATGGACAAGCCCGGTCGCCACTTCCTCGGCCGCTCCCCCTTCCCCGCCGCCGTCGACCGGTTCCACTCCCGCATCCAGAACGAGCGCCCGATCGGCCTCGTCGTCGAGGCGCTGGCCGCCGCCGGCCTGGCCACCGCGCTCGTCGCGCTCCGGCGCCGCCGCCGGCGCGCCGCGACACCGCCGGGACGCGTCGCGGGGGTCGGCGCGGATCCGGCGGGGTAGTCGCTACGGTGCGAGCGGACCGACACGCCCCGGAGGTCAGACATGCCTGCGATCGACGTTCGTGGAACCCTCGAGGTCGGCGGTGAGCGCTACGAGATCCACCGCCTGAGCGCGCTCGGCACGGACGTCTCGCACCTCCCGTACTCGCTGAAGGTCCTGCTCGAGAACCTGCTGCGCCACAACGACGGCGTACGGGTCACCGACGACGACGTCGAGGCGCTGGCCCGCTGGTCGGGCGGCCGGGGCGAGGCCCGGGAGATCTCCTTCCTGCCGGCCCGGGTGCTGATGCAGGACTTCACCGGCGTGCCCGCGGTCGTCGACCTCGCGGCCATGCGCCACGCCGTCGCCGAGCGGGGCGGCGACCCCGACACCCTCGACCCGCTCATCCCCGCGGACCTCGTCATCGACCACTCGGTGCAGGTCGACGTGTTCGGCCGGCCGGACGCGCTGGCCCGCAACGCCGAGCGCGACTACGAGCGCAACCTCGAGCGCTACCAGTTCCTGCGCTGGGGCCAGCAGGCCTTCGGGCGCTTCTCGGTCGTGCCGCCGGCCACCGGCATCTGCCACCAGGTCAACCTCGAGTACCTCGCCACCGTCGTCACCGTCCGCGACGGCGTGGCCTTCCCCGACACGCTGGTCGGCACCGACTCGCACACGCCGATGGTCAACGGGCTCGGCGTGCTCGGCTGGGGCGTCGGCGGCATCGAGGCCGAGGCGGCGCTGCTCGGCCAGCCGATCTCCATGCTCGTCCCCGAGGTCGTCGGCTTCCGGCTGTCGGGCGAGCTGCCGGAGGGCTCGACCGCCACCGACCTCGTCCTCACGGTCACCAACATGCTCCGCGAGCACGGCGTCGTCGGGCGCTTCGTCGAGTTCTACGGCCCCGGCGTGGCCAACGTGCCGCTCGAGAACCGGGCGACGATCGGCAACATGTCGCCCGAGTACGGCTCGACCGTCACGATCTTCCCGATCGATGACGAGACCCTGCGCTACCTGCGCTTCACCGGCCGGCCCGACGACCTCGTGGCGCTGGTCGAGGCCTACGCCAAGGAGCAGGGCCTCTGGCACGACCCCGCGGTCGAGCCGACCTTCACCGAGACGCTCGAGCTCGACCTGTCCACCGTCGAGCCGTCGATCGCCGGCCCGTCGCGCCCCCAGGACCGCGTGCCCCTGCGGGACGCCAAGCGGTGCTTCGCGGCGGCGCTCGTCGAGTCGCTGCCCGAGGAGGCGACGGCGGGTGCCGGAGCCACGCCGGTGTCGATCGGCGGCTACGACCTGGAGGACGCCCAGTCGTTCCCGGCCAGCGACCCGCCCTCGGCGGCGCTCGACGGTGCGGCCGACGCGCACGGCGGCGGCGAGCCCGCCACCGCCGGGGGCTGCGCGCCCGAGGAGGAGCGCCCCCACAAGCGGGTCCGGGTGCGGCTCGACGCCACCTCCGGCCTCGACGAGGAGGTCGAGGTCGAGCTCGACCACGGCCACATCGCCATCGCCGCCATCACCAGCTGCACCAACACCTCGAACCCGCAGGTGATGGTGGCCGCCGGCCTCGTGGCCCGGAAGGCGGCCGAGCGGGGGCTGACCCGCAAGCCGTGGGTGAAGACGTCCCTCGCGCCCGGCTCCAAGGTGGTCGTCGACTACCTCGAGCGGGCGGGCCTGCTGCCCGACCTCGCCAAGCTCGGCTTCGACGTCGTCGGCTTCGGCTGCACGACCTGCATCGGCAACTCGGGGCCGCTGCCGCCGCCGATCGCCGAGGCGGTCCGCGAGCACGGCCTGGCGCTCGTGTCGGTGCTGTCCGGGAACCGCAACTTCGAGGGCCGCATCAACCCCGACGTGCGGATGAACTACCTGGCCTCCCCGCCGCTCGTCGTGGCCTACGCCATCGCCGGGACGATGGACCTCGACCCGATGACCGAGCCCCTCGCCACCGCGCCCGACGGCACGCCGGTCTACCTGCGGGACATCTGGCCCTCCTCGGCCGAGGTCAACGAGGTCATCGAGCGGTCGCTGGCCTCGGAGATGTTCCGCGAGGCCTACGGCCACGTGTTCGAGGGCGACGACATGTGGCGCAGCCTCCCGGTCCCCGAGGGCGGCGCCTACGAGTGGTCGGACACCTCGACCTACGTCCGCCGGCCGCCGTACTTCGACGGCATGCCGGACGACCCGCCCCCGCTGACCGACATCGAGGGCGCCCGCCCGCTCGCCTACCTGGGCGACAGCGTGACGACCGACCACATCTCCCCCGCCGGGGCCATCCACCCCGACAGCCCGGCCGGGCGGTGGCTGATCTCCCAGGGCGTCGAGCCGGCCGACTTCAACTCCTACGGCTCGCGGCGGGGCAACCACGAGGTGATGATCCGGGGCACGTTCGCCAACGTGCGCATCCGCAACAAGCTCGCCCCCGGCACCGAGGGCGGCGTCACCGTGCACGCGCCCTCGGGCGAGCAGATGACGATCTACGAGGCCGCCGAGCGCTACCGGTCCGAGGGCGTCCCGCTCGTCGTGCTGGCGGGCAAGGAGTACGGATCGGGGTCGTCCCGGGACTGGGCGGCCAAGGGCACGGCGCTGCTCGGCGTCCGGGCGGTGATCGCCGAGAGCTTCGAGCGCATCCACCGCTCCAACCTCATCGGCATGGGCGTGCTGCCCCTGCAGCTCGCCGAGGGCTCGCTCGCCGACGCCGGGGTCGACCCCGACGTGGCCCGCGGCGCCACCTTCGCCGTGCGGGGCCTGGCCGGCGCCGACCCGGCCTCGCTGATCGGCGCCCGGCTCGAGGTCGAGGTCACCACCGAGGACGGGCGGACGATCGCCGTGCCGGTCGTCGCCCGCATCGACACGCCGACCGAGGCCGCCTACTACCAGCACGGCGGCATCCTCCACTACGTGCTGCGCCAGCACCTGGCCGGCGCCCGGGGCTGACGGGCCCGGGCGCCCGCACCCGATCAGTCGACCAGGTGGCGGGCCAGCTCCCGGAAGGCCCGGCCCCGGTGGCTGAGCGCGTGCTTCTCCGCCGGGGTCATCTCGGCGAAGGTCCGGCCGTCGCCCTCGACCGGGACCATGATCGGGTCGTAGCCGAAGCCGCCCGTGCCCCGCGGCGCGTGCGCCACGACGCCCTCGACGGTGCCCCGCACGACCATCTCCCGGGGGGCCGGCCCGGGCCACACGACCGCCGCGGCGCAGACGTAGCGGCAGGTGCGCCGCTCGTCGGGCACGCCCTCGAGCTCCCGCAGCACCCGGGGGATCCAGTCGCCCTCGGCCGCCCACCGGGCGGAGCGGACGCCGGGCGCGCCCCCGAGGGCGTCGATCTCGATGCCGGAGTCGTCGGCGATCGCCACCTCGCCCGTCGCCGCGGCCACCGCCCGGGCCTTGATCAGGGCGTTCTCCTCGAAGGTCTCGCCCGTCTCCTCGACCCCGGGGTCCCGGCCCTCGACCCGCCAGGCCGGGCCGAGGATGTGCTGGACCTCCTCGACCTTGTGGGGGTTGCCGGTGGCCAGGAAGATGCGGGCGCTCACGGCTCCGGTTCCGGCGGCGCGACGACCGGCCGGAAGGGCGGCGGCTCGGCGACGACCTGCTGCTGGAGGGCGATGATCCGGGCGATGCCCTTCTCGCCGAGGGCCAGCATCCGGTCCAGCTCGGCCCGCCCGAACGGGTGGCCCTCGGCCGTGCCCTGCACCTCGACGTAGCGGCCCTCCGAGGTCATGACGAGGTTCATGTCGACCTCGGCCGTCGAGTCCTCCTCGTAGGGCAGGTCGAGCACCGGCTCGCCCCGCACGACGCCGACCGAGACCGCGGCGCAGAACGCGGTCAGCGGGTGCTCCTCGACGACCCCCTGCGCCACCAGCCGGGTGAGCGCGTCGTGCAGGGCGACGTAGCCACCGCAGATGGCGGCCGTGCGGGTGCCGCCGTCGGCCTGCAGCACGTCGCAGTCGACGATGACCTGCCGCTCGCCCAGCCGCTCCATGTCGCACACCGACCGCAGGGCCCGCCCGATCAGCCGCTGGATCTCCTGGGTGCGGCCCGACGGCCGGCCGTCGCGCACCTCGCGCCGCACCCGCTCGGGCGACGAGCCGGGGAGCATCGAGTACTCGGCGGTGACCCAGCCCGTGCCGTTGCCCCGCATCCAGCGGGGCACCTCCTCGTCGATCGAGGCCGTGCACAGCACACGGGTCCGCCCGAAGCTGACCAGGCACGAGCCGGCCGCCATCTCGGTGAAGTCGCGCTCGAAGGTGACCGGCCGCAGCTCGTCGGGTGCTCGTCCGTCGGGTCGCATCGCCAGCACCGTAACCAGCGGGCCCGCGCCGCCGCAGGGCGGAGCGCCCCGGGCGTCCGGGCGGCTCCCGCCGGTCAGACGGTGAAGGTCGTCCCCGGGGCGGCCAGCTCGATCGGGCCGTCGAAGGCGGCGGCCGCCCGGCGCCGCTGGTCGGCCGGGTCGACCCCCGGCGTCACGTGGGTGAGCACCAGCCGGGCGGCGCCGACGGCCGTGGCCAGCGCCCCCGCCTGGCGGGCGGACAGGTGCTGATGGCGGTTCTCGGCCTCGGGCGGGAACGAGGCCTCGCACAGGAAGGCGTCGACGCCGCCGCCGACCCCGTGGCCGTCCCAGGCCGGGCCGGTGTCGGCGCTGTAGAGCAGCGAGCGGCCGGCGCCGTCGACCCGTACGGCCAGCGTCTCGACCGGGTGGTCGGTGCGGCTGAAGCGCAGGGACAGGTCGCCGACCGTCACGCGCGAGCTCTCGTCGACCGTGTGCCAGCGCAGCGTCGGCTCGAGCTGGCCGATGAGCACCCGGGCGGCGGCCAGCGTGCCGGCCGTCCCGTAGACCGGCAGGTCGGCGAGGTCGAGCACGTAGCGCATGGCGTTGCGCAGGATCGGCAGGTCGAGCCAGTGGTCGGGGTGCTCGTGCGAGAGGACGACGGCGTCGAGGTCGGCGATGGCCACGTGCCGCTGCAACGCCGCCAGCGTCCCCGAGCCGAGGTCGACGATCAGCGTCGCCGACGGCGAGCGGACGAGGTAGCCGCTGCACGCCTGGCCCGGGCCGGGGTAGGTGCCGGACGAGCCCAGCACGGTGACGCGCAGGTCGCCTGCGTGCGGTCGGTCCACCCCCGGCAGGTTAGGCGTCGGGCTGGCCGATCCCGGGGCGCCCGTCGTAGAGTGGGCGGCTCGGAAGGGGAGTAGCCCCTCGACGGCCGTTCGACACGCTGGCGGATACCCGCCCGGGCGGTCGGCCCGCACCCGCGGGTGGGCGAGACCTTCGACATCGGACGCACGACGCCGTCCGGGTCGAGGTCCGCGTGCCCCGGTCCGGACGGACCGGACCGGAGGACGAGGCACGTTGGACGCACTCTTCGCCGCCCTGGCCCTGGTGTTCGTCGCCGAGCTCGGCGACAAGACCCAGCTCGTGGCGCTCGGCTTCGGCGCCCGCCACCGCCTCGCCCCCGTGCTGGCCGGCGTCACCCTCGCCTACATGGCGACCAACCTGCTGTCGGTGGTCGTCGGCGGCCTGCTCGGCGCGACGCTGCCGACCCGGGCCATCGGGCTGGGCGGCGGGCTGCTCTTCCTGGGCTTCGCCGCCTGGACGCTGTGGCGGGGCGAGGCCGAGGACGAGGAGGCCGGCGCGGCGGCGAGCGGGCGGTCGATCCTGCTGTCGGTGTCGGCGGCGATGTTCGTCGCCGAGCTGGGCGACAAGACGATGCTGGCCACCGCCACCCTGGCCGCCCAGGGCAACCCGGTCCTGGTGTGGATCGGAGCGACCGTGGGCATCGTCCTCTCCGGCGTCCTCGGCGTGCTGCTGGGCCGGGCCTTCGGCGCCAGCCTCCCCGAGCGGGCGACCCGCGTCGGCTCGGCCCTCCTCTTCGCCGCCTTCGGCGTCGTCCTGATCGTGACCAACCTCTGACCCGCCCGACGCCCGGCGCCGGCGGGGGCCGCCCCTCACCCGTCCTGCCGTCCCTCACGTGCGCTCGTGCGGCTGCGAGACGCCAGAACGGCGGGCCCTCGGGGGGCCGAGCACCTGGGCGCCGATCCCACCCACATCTGGCGCCTCTCACGCAGCGATGCGGTGGTGACGGACGCCGGTACGGGCGGGGCGGGGTGGCCGGCGCGCGCCTCCCCCGTTCCGGTGGCGCTCACGCGGGCATGCGCTGCTGAAGCACGCCGGAACGCCTGGGGGCGGGGCCGGGGGCGCACCGGTGAAACGGCGGGTCAGGTCTCGAGGGGGAGGACCTCGGCGGCCAGCTCGTCCAGCTCGGCGTCCCAGTCGGGCGGCTCCTCGACGGGCACGACGACGAACTTCGACGCCCCGACGGCGACGAACCGCTGCAGCTGGCGCCGCAGGCCGTCGACGCCGGAGGGCACGACGTCCCGGGGATCGAAATCGGGGCGGCGGGAGCTGACCACGGCGGCCACCGCCGGCGGCAGCTCGCCCCGCACGTAGGGGACGAGCACGCCGAGGTGCTCGGGGTCGATCGTGCGGCCGTGCTCGGCGGCCACGGCGGTGATCGTCGCCCACCCCGCCTCGACCTCGGCGGGCACGGTGAACGACGGCAGCCAGCCGTCGCCCAGCCGGCCGGTCCGCCGCAGCTCGGACGGCGACGTACCGCCCAGCCACACGTCGACGTGGTCCTGGACCGGCTTGGGCCGCAGGGTGACCCCCTCGACCCGGAAGTGCTCGCCGTCGTGGTGGACGTCGTCCTCGGTCCACAGCCGGCGGATCAGCGTGAGCGCCTCGTCGAAGAGCCCGGCCCGGGCCCGCCGGTCGACGCCGAAGGCCCGGTGCTCCGCCGGCACCGGCGCGCCGAGACCGACGGCCGGCAGCAGGCGGCCGCCGGACAGGCGGTCGAGGCTGGCGAGCTCCTTGGCCACGACGACCGGGTTGCGGCCGGGGAGGACGAGCACGCTCGTGCCCAGCTTCAACCGCCGGGTGCGCCCGGCGGCGACGGCCAGGCCCACCAACGGGTCCGGCGCCGGGCCGGTGAGGCGCTCGCTGAGCCACAGCGAGTCGAAGCCCCGCCGCTCGAGCCCGTCGACCAGCGCCGGGAACCGCTCGGCGTCGCCGGCCGGCGTCTGCGTGCCGAGCCCGAAGCCGATGCGCACCTTCACGCCGCCGCTCCCCTCCCCCGCCGCCGGCCGGTCCCCGAGGTCAGAAGACGATCAGCCGCTCGGCCAGCTCGGCGACCTCGTCGATGTCGCCGGTCCAGGCCCCGGTGGACAGGTACTTCCACCCGCCGTCCGCGAGGACGACGACGATCGTGCCGGTGTCGATCTCGCCGGCCACCCGGGCCGCGCCGGCCATGGCCGCCCCGCCGGAGATGCCGGAGAACACCCCGACGTCGGTGAGCCGGCGGGTCCACTCGATCGACTCCCGGGGCCGGACGATGCGCTTGCGGTCGAGCAGGTCGGGCCCGCCCCACTTCTCGTAGATGGGCGGGATGTAGCCCTCGTCCAGGTTCCGCAGGCCCTCGACCCGCTCGCCGAGCGGCGGCTCGATGGCCACCACCTTGACGTCGGGGTTCTGCTCCTTGAGGTAGCGCCCGACGCCCATCAACGTGCCGGTGGTGCCGAGCCCGGCGACGAAGTGCGTGACCTCGGGGCAGTCCCGCCAGATCTCCGGGCCCGTGCCCTCGTAGTGGGCCCGGGGGTTGGCCTCGTTGGCGTACTGGTAGAGGAAGGCCCACTCGGGGTGCTCGTCGGCCAGCTCGCGGGCGTGGCGGACGGCGCCGTTCGACCCCTCGGCCCCGGGCGTGGTGATGATCTCGGCGCCCCACACCTCCAGCGCCTGGCGGCGCTCGACCGACACGTTCTCGGGCATGACGATCGTGATCGGGTAGCCCTTGATGCGGGCGATCATCGACAGGGCGATGCCCGTGTTGCCCGAGGACGGCTCGATGATCCTCTTCCCGGGGGTGAGCGTGCCGTCGGCCTCGGCCTCCTCGACCATGCGCAGGGCGACGCGGTCCTTCACCGACCCGGCGGGGTTCTGCCCCTCGAGCTTCGCCAGGATGCGCACGCCCGGGTTGGGGCTGAGCGCGCTGACGTCGAGCATCGGGGTGTTGCCGATCAGTTCGAGGATCGAGGAGTGGACGGCCACGGCGAGGTCCCGGAGGTCGGCGGGCGGAAATTCCGAGTTGCGCAGTCGGCAATCTACCGACGAGGGGGCGGGGGCGCCTACCCCGCGGCGGTGGCGTCGACGAGCCGCACGGGCTCCTCGGTGATCTCGCCGTCGACGATGCGGTACGAGCGGAGGACCGGCGACTCCCGCTTCAGCGACACGATGACGTAGTGCCACGACGGCACCGGCGCCTGGGCCACGTCGGTGGGCGACGGGTAGGCCTCGGTGTGGGTGTGGCTGTGCACGACACCGATGATCTCGAGGCCCCGGCCCTCGGCGTCGCGGTCGGCCCGCAGGTGGTCGCGGGGGTCGACCGTGTAGACGCGGCTGGACGCGGCGGCGTTGCGGCACGGGTAGAACACGGTGGCCGTGTCCGAGCCCGGCTCGCCGGCCAGCAGGCCGCACGCCTCGTCCGGCAGACCGCCGTAGGCGTGGCCCACCACCTCGTGCCAGACGTCCTCGGTCAGCGACAGCACGGCCGGCAGGCTAGCCCCGGGGGCGGTCGGCGCCGACCGGCGGTACCCTGACCCGTCCTCCTATGGCCCGCACGAAGACTCCGCCCGGCACCCAGCTCATCGCCAGCAACCGACGGGCGCGGCGCAACTACGACATCCTCGAGACGGTCGAGGCCGGCCTCGTCCTGCGCGGCAGCGAGGTCAAGTCGCTGCGCGAGGCGCGCGTGCAGCTCGGCGACGCCTACGCGCGCATCGAGGACGGCGAGGCCTGGCTGGAGTCGATGCACATCGGCGTCTACGAGCACTCGCAGCGCCACAGCGGCCACGAGCCCGAGCGGCGGCGCAAGCTGCTGCTCCACCGGTCCGAGATCGACCGCCTGCGCCAGATGGTCGACGAGCAGCACCTCACCCTCGTGCCGCTGTCGATCTACTTCAAGAACGGCATCGCCAAGGTCGAGCTGGCCCTGGCCCGGGGCCGCAAGACCTACGACAAGCGCCGGGTGCTGGCCGAGCGCGACGCCGCCCGCGAGGCGCAGCGGGCCATGGCCCGGGCCGGGCGGGACGACTGACCGACGGCCGGGGCGCCGGCCGCCGGGGTCACGACGGCCAGCCGACGATGGGCGCGACCAGGTCCTCGGGGTCGGTCACGACCTCGTAGCCGTCCCGCTCGACCAGCCACTCGAGGTTGCGCAGGTGCAGCTCGTCGTCGGGGTCGAAGCGGTTGAGCACGACCGTCAGCGGCCGCCGCCCGAACGGGGCGGCCGCGAGCCGCACGGCGTTGACGACGCCGAGGCCGGCGTCGGCCACCAGCACGACGTGCTCCGGGTCGAGCGCCTCGGCCAGGGTGACGGCGTCGCCGTCGTCCGCCAGCGGCGAGCGCACCCCGCCGGCGGTCTCGACCAGCCCGACGCCGACGGCCGGCGGCCAGGCCAGCTCGTCCACGAGGTCGGCGATCGTGAACCCCGGCCGGCCGAGCGCCGCGGCCGCCATGGGCGGGGCCATCGCCGCCGGGTACCAGCGGTGACGGGGGCAGACGATGGCCGGGTGGTCGCCGGCGGCGTGGGCCAGCAGCGCGGCGTCGGTCTCGGTCGGGTCGTCGTCGGGGTCGTAGGACTGGACGGGCTTGCGCACGGCCACGATCAGGCCCTGCGGCGCCGGGGCCTGATCGTGGCCGTGCGCAAGCC
>PKRH01000007.1 GCA_017577565.1 Thermoanaerobacterales bacterium
GCTTCGGCTCCGGCTACGGCGACGGCTACGGCGACGGCTACCCCTCCGGCGACGGCTTCGGCTACGGAGACGGCTACAGCTATGGCTCCGACGTCGGCTACGGCTCCGGCGCCGGCTACGGCGACGACGTCCTCGTCGCCACCCTCGGCCGCTCCGCCGTCACCGGCGGCGCCGGCCGCCGCGAGCGCCGCCAGGCGGGGACGCACCTTCCAGAGGATGAACAACCCGGCGGGGACCATGACCAGGCACATCCACTGGGCGCCGGTCATGCGCAGCACCCGCTCGTCGTTCACCCGCAGGGTGTCGCTGAGGAAGCGGCAGACGCCGTAGGCGGCGACGAACGCGCCGACGACCGTGCCGGGGGCGACCTCGCCGCCCCGCCGGCGGGCCCGCACCACGACGGCCGCCAGCGCCCCGAAGATCCCGAGCAGGTAGAGCAGCTCGTAGAGCGCGGTGTTGTGGAACGTCGTGCCCTCGAGCAGGGGCACGTCCCCGAGCGCCGGCTCCCGGACCTCGCCGCCGTCGTAGCGGGTGGCGAGGAGGAAGTCGCTGGTCCGCCCGAAGTGCTCGCCGACCGCGTAGCAGCCGACCCGGCCGAGGGCGAGGCCGATGGCGAGCCCGAGGGCGTAGCCGTCGAGGATGCGCCAGCGCAGCAGGCGGTCCCAGCGCCGGAACATCGGCAGGCCGACGAGCAGGGCGGCGATGAACCCGCCGGAGAACTGGATGCCGCCCTCCCAGATGGCGACGACGTCGACCGGGTCCTCGATGCTCTCGGTGTGGGTGGCCGCCCAGGTCAACCGGGAGCCGACGATGCCGGCGAGCACCATCCAGGTGGCCACCCGGTAGGTCTCGTCGCGGGGGACGCCGAAGCGCTCCGCGTTGCGGGCGGCGATCCACGTGCCGAGCAGGACGCCCAGCGCGACCATGAGCCCGAAGGTCCGCAGCTCGAGCGGCCCCAGCTCGATCGTGGGGAAGGTGGTGTAGGGGATGGCTGCCAGCACCGCCCCATCGTTGCCGACCCGCGGTCGCCGTGCGAGCCGGTCCCGGCGCCCGCTCAGCCCTCGGCCAGCGGCTCGATCCAGCCGCCCACCACCGAGGCCAGCGCGTCGGCCCCGCTCGGCCCCCAGGTGCCCTTGCGGTACAGCTCGACCGGCGCCGGGTTGCGCAGCACCGGCTCGACGATCCGCCACTGCTCCTCGACGCCGTCGGCCCGACCGAAGCGCCGGTGGTCGCCCTCCATCGCGTCCTCCAGCAGGCGCTGGTACGCCTCCTGCCGGTGCGGGAAGAGCGAGGCGTACGACACCTCGAGGTCGACCGGCCGGCTGACCAGGTCGTCACCCGGCGCCTTCGTCTGCAGCTGCAGGGTGACCCCGTCGTCGACACCGAGCCGGAACCGCAGCCGGTTGGGCTGGGGGCGGGGCGCCCCCGACCGGGCGAAGAGCATGCGGGGCGGCGCCTTGAAGGTGACCACCGCCTCGGTGGCGGTGACCGGCAGCTGCTTGCCGGTCCGGATCAGCCAGGGCACGCCCGCCCACCGCCACGAGTCGATCTCGAGCTGGACCGCGACGTAGGTCTCGACGTCGCTGCCGGCCTCGACGCCGGGCTCGTCGGTGTAGCCCCGGTACTGGCCCCGCACCACCCGCTCGGGGTCGAGCGGCCGCACCTGGCGCCACAGGCGGACCTTCTCGTCGCTGAGCGCGTCCTCGTCGGCCGACACCGGCGGGTCCATGGCCAGCAGCGCCACCACCTGCAGCAGGTGGTTCTGGAAGACGTCGCGCAGCGCCCCCACCGACTCGTAGAACTTCCCCCGCCCCTCGACGCCGAACGCCTCCGCCATCGTCACCTGGACGCTGGAGACGTAGTTGCGGTTCCACAGCGGCTCCAGCATCGAGTTGGCGAACCGGAAGATCAGCAGGTCCTCGACCGACTCCTTGCCGAGGAAGTGGTCGATGCGGAAGATCGACTCCTCGGGGAAGGCCCGGTGGAGCACCTCGTTCAGCTCCCGTGCCGAGGCCGCGTCGCGCCCGAACGGCTTCTCGACGACGACCCGCGCACCCTCGCCGGCCAGCCCGGCCGAGGCCAGGCCGGTGACGACCGGCTCGAACATCGAGGGCGGGATCGCCAGGTAGAAGAGGGGGCGGCGGAGCCCCTGCAGCCGCTCGGCGAGGTGGTCGAAGGTCGAGCGGTCGCGGTAGTCGCCGCTGACGTAGGTGAGCCGGTCGGCCAGCCCCTTCCACACGTGCTCGTCGACGGTGCCCACCCGGTCGGCGATGGCGGCGTGCGCCCGCTCCCGCAGGTCCTCGTCGGACCACTCCGACGAGGACACGCCGATGACCGGGACGTCGCAGCTGCCGGCCCGCGCCATCTCGTAGACCGCCGGGAAGATCTTCCGGCGGGCCAGGTCGCCCGTGGCGCCGAACAGCACGAGGGCGTCGCTGCGGGGGCGGTCGCTCATCCCCCGCCCCCGGCGCCGTCGCGGGTGTCCCCGGTCTCCGGCAGCACCGCGTGGCCGCCGAACTGGTGGCGCAGCGCGGCGACGACCTTCATCGCCAGCGACTCCTCCTGTTGCGAGACGAACCGGGCGAAGAGGGCGGCGCTGATGACCGGCGTCGCCACCCCCCGCTCGACGGCCTCCTGGACGGTCCAGCGGCCCTCGCCGGAGTCCTGGGCGACGCCCGCGATGCCCTCGAGCCCGGGCGACTCCCGCAGCGCCCGGACCATGAGGTCGAGCAGCCACGAGCGCACGACCGACCCGTGGCGCCAGGCGTCGAGCGCGCCGGGGACGTCGATGTCGAGGCCCGAGCGGGCGAGCAGCTCGTAGCCCTCGGCGTAGGCCTGCATGATCCCGTACTCGACGCCGTTGTGGACCATCTTCGTGAAGTGGCCGGTGCCGACCGGGCCGGCGTGCACGAAGCCGCCCTCGGCCGGCGCGAGCGCCTCGAAGACGGGCCGGGCCAGCGCGACGTGCTCGGGGTCGCCGCCGACCATGAGGCAGTAGCCCTCGGTGCGGCCCCACACCCCGCCGCTCACGCCGGCGTCGACGAAGCCGATGCCGCGCTCGGCCAGCGACCCGGCCCGCCGCACCGAGTCGCGCCAGTTCGCGTTGCCGCCGTCGATGACGAGGTCGCCCGGCGACAGGAGCCCGGCCAGGTCGGCGACGACCTGTTCCGTGGCGTCGCCGGCCGGCACCATCGCCCACACGATGCGGGGGGCCTCCAGGCGGCCGACCAGCTCGGCCAGCGAGCCGACCGGCGAGTCCGGGCGGTGGGCGTCGTAGCCGACGACCTCGTGCCCCGCGGCCTCGAGCCGGGCGGCCATGTTCCCGCCCATCCGGCCGAGGCCCACCATGCCGAGCTTCACGACACCACCTCCAACAGCTCGTCCAGCGCCACCCGGCCGGCCCGCCGCCCCCGCTCGCGCAGGGTCAGCAGGTCGCCGTCGGCCTGCGCCCGCTTCAGCGCCGAGAACCCGTGGCCGGCGCCCGGCACCTCGATGTCCTCGGGGTCGTCCCCGACCACCTGCAGGAACACGCCGGTGTCCGGGCCGCCCTTGTGCAGCTGGCCGGTGGAGTGCAGGAAGCGGGGCCCCAGGCCCACCGTGGTCGCCACCCGGTGGCGGTCGCGCAGCGCCAGCCGCACCCGCTCGAGCTCGTCGACCACCGACCCACCCGGGTCGACGAAGGCCTGGATGGCGAGGTAGTCCCCCGGGCGCAGCGTGGCGAGCAGGTCGCCGACCGGCTCGACCGCGACCTCCGGTGGGCCCTCGGCCAGCACCCGGGCCGTGGCCGCCTTGGCGGCGGCGACGTCGGGCTGGTCGAAGGGCTGGATGCCCAGCGCCGCGCCGACGAGCGCCGTGGCCAGCTCCCACAGCAGCACCTGCCCGCCGAGGTCGGCGAAGCTCCCGCCGAACGGCAGGACGACGACGGGGTGCCCGGCGGCCGCCAGCGCCTCCAGCGCCTCGCCGCCCGTGCCCTCCCCGAGGGCGACGAACAGCCGGTCGTCGCCGTAGACCTCGGGCGGGCCCAGCGGCTCGCCCACCACCGGGACGACGCCGGTGCCGTCCTTGCCCGTCGACTCGGCGACGAGCTGCTCCAGCCACAGGCCGAAGGTGGCGACGGCGTCGGGCACGACGATGGTCAGCTTGTCCCGGCCCGAGCGCACGCCGGCGGCGATCGCCGCGGCCAGGCGCACGGCCGGGTTGGCCGCCTCGGCGGCCCGCAGGCGCTCGGCCATGGACGAGGCCGAGGCGAGCAGCGGCTCGACGTCGACGCCGGCCGCCAGCGCGGGCACGAGCCCGAACAGCGACAGCGCCGAGTAGCGGCCGCCGATGTCCGGCGGGTTCTCGAAGGTGGCGGCGAAGCCCCGGTCGGCCGCCAGCGCGGCGAGCTCGCTGCCCGGGTCGGTGATCACGGCGAACCGCCGGGGGTCGGGGTGGCGGGCCCAGGCCCACTCCAGGTGGCTGCGGGTCTCGAGCGTGGTGCCCGACTTCGAGGCGGCGACGTGCAGCGTGCGGTCGGCCGGCAGGTCGCGGCCGGCGCGGGCGACGGCGGCGGGGTCGGTGGTGTCGAGCACCCGCAGCACCGGCGCGCCGGGGGCCGCCGGGGCGTCCCGGGCCACGACCTCTGGGAAGAGGCTGGAGCCGCCCATCCCCGCGAGCAGGACGTGGTCGACGTCCTCGACGAGCGGGGCGACCTCGGCCTCCAGCTCGTCGAGGCGGCTGGCCATGTCGGGCACGACCGTCAGCCAACCCAGGCGGTCGGCGATCTCGGTGGGGTCGTCGCGCCAGAGCGTGTGGTCGGCCGCCCACACCCGGGTGACGGCGTCGCGCTCGGCGAGCTCGGCGAGGACCGCGGCGGACGGCTCCGTGAGCGGGCCCAACCGCTCGGGCGTGTCGTCGAGGTTCACGGTCTCTTGCTACCAGCGTCGGGGCCGTCGCGCACCGGCCGATTCCGCTGGCCCGTCCCCCGCCGCAGTAGCGTTGCCGGGCCATGGCGTCCTCCGCCCACCCCCCGGTCGAGGCTGCGGGTGCGGCGCCGGCGCGCGCCGTCGAGCCCGGCGACGGGGCCCACGCCGGGGCGGACGGCTGGCGCGACCGCACCCTCGTGCTCGTGACCGCAGCCGTCACCCTGCCGCTCGTGTGGCTGGGCTACGGCACCGACCTCGACATCGGCGACGTGCTCGAGACCGCCGCGCTCATCCGCCACGGCGACTACGAGCCGTCGCGCAACCCGGGCGTCCCCGTCGTCGAGGCGATCGTCGCCGTGCTCGACCCGCTCGGGGGCCACGTCCTCGTCAACCTGGCCACCGCCGGGGCCCTGGCCGCCACCGTCGTCGGGATCGCCCGGCTGGTGCGGGCCTGGGGCCACCGCAACGGCGACCTCGTCGCGCTGTCCTTCCTCGCCTCCCCCGTCGTCGTCGTCGCCGGCACCCAGACCGCCGACTTCGTGTGGGCGACCGCGTTCGCCACCTGGGGCGCGCTGGCCCTCCTCGGGCGCCGGCCGCTGGTCGCCGGCCTGCTGCTCGGCCTGGCCGTCGGCTGCCGGAGCTCGACCCTGCTGCTCGTCGGCACCCTGGTCGTCGCCGTCGGCTGGGACCGGTCCGAGCGCCGGCGGGCCGCGGTCGCCGCCGCCGTGGCGTTGGCGTCCGGCGCGCTGCTCTACGTCCCCGCCTGGCTGGCCTACGACCGGAGCTTCGGCTTCCTCGAGACGACCGACGGCTGGGTGAGCCTCCCCAACAACCTCGCCCGGTTCCTGCTCAAGAACTTCTCGGTGGCCGGGGTGGCGCTCACCGTCGTGCTCGCGGTCGCCGCCCCCGCGCTGCTGCGGGCCCTGCGGCGGTGGGGCGAGGACCCGATGCTGCGGTTCGCCGTGCTCGGCTTCGCGGCCACCGAGCTGCTGTTCCTGTCCATGCCGTGGAAGCCGGCCCACCTCGTGCCCTGCATCCTCACGCTCGTGCTGTGGGTCGGGGCCAGCGCCCGCAACGACCGGCGCTTCCTGTGGGTGCTCGTGGCGGCCACGGCGCTGAACGGCGTCGTGGCGTTCCGGCCGTTCGTCGCGGACGAGCCGGACACGACGGGCGGCGGCGACCTCCGGCCGGCGCTCACGCTCGGCTGGCTGGTCAACGACGTGCGCTGCCGGATCGAGTTCATGGACGAGCCGCCCCGGATCGACTCGGGCGCCTGGGCCTGCACGCTGGAGCCGATGCGGGGCCCGGCCGACGGCGCGACCGGCGGGGCCGGCTGAGCCGGCCGTCCCCCGGCCCGGCCTCAGGCGACGGCGGCCACCGCCTCGGTGACCGCCGCCTCCAGCTCGGCCAGCACGTCGTCGTCGTGGGCCAGCCCGGGGAACAGGACCTCGTAGGCCCCCGGCGCGATGGCCACGCCCCGGTCGAGCAGCGCGTGGAACAGGCGGGCGTAGGCCGCCTCGTCGGTGGCGCGGGCGCCGTCGTAGTCCGAGGGCAGCCGGTCGCCGAGGTACAGCCCGACGAGCGTCGACGCCACCGGCACGTGGGCCGTCACGCCGGCGTCGGCGAAGGCCCGGCGGAAGATGCCCGCCACCGCCTCGGCCCGGTCGCGCAGGGTCTCGTAGGCGGCGGCGTCGAGCAGCTCGAGGACGGCCAGCCCGGCCGCGGTGGCCAGCGGGTTCCCCGACAGCGTGCCCGCCTGGTAGACGGGCCCGAGCGGGGCGACCGCACCCATGACGTCGGCCCGGCCCCCGTAGGCGCCGATGTTCAGGCCCCCGCCGATGACCTTGCCCATCGTCGTGAGGTCGGGCGCCACGCCGTAGAGCTCCTGGGCCCCGCCCCGGGCCACCCGGAAGCCGGTGATGACCTCGTCGAAGATCAGCAGCGCGCCGACCCGGTCGCACTCCGCCCGCAGGCCGGCGAGGAAGCCGGGGTCGGGCGGGACCAGCCCCATGTTGGCGGCGATCGGCTCGACGATGACGCAGGCGACCCGCTCGTCCAGCTCGGGGACCGTGTTGTAGGGCGCGACGACGGTGTCCGCCACGGCGGCCCGGGTCACCCCGGCGGAGCCGGGCAGGCCGAGGGACGCCATGCCGCTGCCGCCCTCGGCGAGCAGCAGGTCGCCGTGCCCGTGGTAGTTGCCGGCGAACTTCACGACCACGTCCCGGCCGGTGAACCCGCGGGCGACCCGGATCGCCGACATCGTCGCCTCGGTGCCGCTCGACACCAGCCGCACCATCTGGCACGACGGGACCCGGGCGCAGATCTCCTCGGCCAGCAGCACCTCGCGCTCGGTCGGCGCGCCGTAGCTCGTGCCGTCGACGGCGGCCCGCTGGACGGCCTCGACGATGGCCGGGTGGGCGTGACCGGCGATGATCGCCCCGTACGACTGCACCAGGTCGACGTAGCGGCGGCCCTCGACGTCCCAGACGTGGGCCCCCTCGGCGCGGGCGACGAAGTAGGGCGTGCCGCCCACGGCGCGGAACGCCCGGACCGGGCTGTTGACGCCCCCGGGGATCACCCGCTGGGCGCGTGCGAAGAGCTCCTCGTTGGTGGCCACGGCGCCCGAGCCTAGGGGCCGGCTCCACCCCCCTCGGCGCCCGGCGCCTAACGTTCTCGGCCATGGGGGGACAGCGGATCGGGACCACCGACGGTCGAGCGTCGCGCCGCCCGCGCCGGCGGCGGGGCCTGCTGGTCGCCGCGCTGGCGGCGGCCCTGGTCGGGGTGGCCTGCGGTGGCGGCGGTGACGGCGACGGCGGCAGCGGGGACGGCGACGCCGGCGGCGCGGGGGCCGAGGCGTCCGAGGGCGGCACGCTGCGGCTCCTGACCTACAACGTCGCCGGCCTGCCCCAGGAGGTGTCGACCGAGAACCCCGAGGAGCACATCCCGCTCATCAGCCCGCTGCTCGACGACTACGACGTCGTCCTCACCCAGGAGGACTTCGACTGGTGGCAGGGCCCCGCCGCCGAGCTCGACTTCGTCCACTACCACGACCGCCTGCGGGCCGAGGCCACCCACGAGTTCCGCTCGGAGCCCCACCCCGGGCCCGAGGCGGTGGGGCTCGACCCGACGAGCCGGCCCCTGTTCGTCGGCGACGGGCTCGGGATCCTGTCCCGGGTGCCGTTCACCGGCAACACCCGGGTGCCGTGGCCCGGGTGCTTCGGCGGCCCCGACACGAGCGACGGCGGCGCCGGCGACTGCCTGGCCATGAAGGGCTTCATGGTCGTGCGCCTGGAGCTGGCCGACGGCGTCGAGGTCGACCTCTACAACCTGCACGCCGAGGCCGGCGGCACCGCCGAGGACCAGCGGCTGCAGGCCGAGGACTTCGCGCTGCTCGCCGACCACGTCGAGGAGCACAGCGCGGGCCGGGCGATCATCCTCGGCGGCGACACCAACCTGCACACCGACGACTCGCACCCCGACGCCGCGGGCGGCGCCGACACGGAGATCTGGCAGGAGTTCCTCGAGCGCACCGGCCTGACCGACGCCTGCGAGGCCACCGACTGCCCGGAGCCGGGCTCGATCGACAAGGTCGCCTACCGCAGCGGCGAGGGCGTCGAGATCGAGGCCGTCTCGTACGACATGCCCCGGGAGCGGTTCACCGCCCCCGACGGCGAGCCGCTGAGCGACCACCCGCCGTTGGTCGTCGAGCTCCGCTGGCGCCCGACCGGCTGAGGCGGGTCAGCGGAGGCGCTCGGCGACGTCCCGGGCCGCGTAGGTGAGGATCAGGTCGGCGCCGGCCCGCTTGACGGCCGTCAGGTGCTCGAGCATGACCGCCGGGCCGTCGAGCCAGCCCCGCTCGGCCGCGGCGTGCACCATGGCGTACTCGCCCGACACGTGGTAGGCGGCGAGCGGCACGTCGACCTCGGCCCGGGCGGCCGCCAGCACGTCGAGGTAGGACAGCGCCGGCTTGACCATCACCATGTCCGCGCCCTCGGCCAGGTCGGCCCGGATCTCCTCCAGCGCCTCGCGGGCGTTGCGCGGGTCCTGCTGGTAGCCCTTGCGGTCGCCCCCGCCGGCGATCGTGACGTCGACCGCGTCGCGGAACGGCCCGTAGAGCGCCGACGCGTACTTGGCGGCGTAGGCCAGGATCGCCACCTGCGGGAAGTCGTCCTCGTCGAGGGCGTCGCGGATGGCGGCGACCTGGCCGTCCATCATCCCGCTCGGCGCCACGACGTCGGCGCCCGCCTCGGCCTGGGCCACCGCGGCCCGGGCGTAGAGGTCGAGCGTGGCGTCGTTGTCGACCTCGCCGTCCTCGTCGAGCACGCCGCAGTGGCCGTGGTCGGTGTACTCGTCGAGGCACAGGTCGGCCATGAGGACGAGCTCGTCGCCGACGTCGGACCGCAGGTCGCGCAGCGCGACCTGCACGATCCCGTCGGGGTCCCAGGCCCCGGAGCCCTCGGGGTCCTTGCGGGCGGGGACGCCGAAGAGGATGACCGCCGGCACGCCCAGCTCGGCGAGCTCGTGCACCTCCTTGCGCAGCGAGTCCCGGGTGTGCTGCACGACGCCCGGCAGGGACGGGATCGGCTGCGGCTCGTCGATGCCCTCGCGCACGAACAGCGGCGCCACGAGGTCGTCGACCGAGAGCCGGGTCTCGGCCACGAGGCGGCGCAGGGCGGGCGTGCGGCGCAGGCGGCGCAGGCGGCGCTGGGGGAAGCTCACGCACCGATGCTAGGGCTCCCTCCCCCACCCGGCACGCGGACCGGGGGCGCCGCGGCGGCGCCCCCGGTCACGGGATCACGGGTCGCGGCCCTCGGCCGCCCCGGTCAGCTGTTGATCAGCTCCTCCGGGGTGACCTCCGCGGTGCGGCCCTCGTAGTCGATCAGGTCGCCCTGCGGCACGAAGTGGTTGCGGGCATCCGGCCCCGTCCACTCGTACTGGGCCAGCTGGACGGTCTCGCCCATGAACTTGTCGTCCGGCGAGGTCCGGATGGTCACGCCCGGCAGCAGGAGGCCGACGTCGCTCACCTCGAGGTCGTACATCGCCTCCATGACGGCGAGCCGGGTCGGGGCCTCGGCCTGCTCCAGCGCCTCGATGAAGATGGCCGCCTGCGTGTAGCCGTAGCCGACCACCGCGTTCTCGGGGTCGAACCCGTCGGGCTGGTAGGTCTGGACGGTCTCCAGGTACTCCTGCATCGCCGGGTCGTCGTCCCAGTCGGGGTTCAGCGGGTCCTTCAGGTTCGAGGCGCCGTAGGCGTCGGCGCCCGCCTCACCGGCGATGCCCATGAGGGTCTTCGACAGGCAGGTGCCCGACACCCAGGTGATGGCCTCCCAGCCCGCCTCCTCCTTGGCGGTGAGGGCCTGCGGGCACGGCAGCAGCGCGGCGCCGTTGAGGAAGGCGTCGGCACCGCTGTTGGCCAGGCTGGTCACCTGGGGCGTCGGGTCGGTGCCCGGCGAGTACTCCTGCACCTCGACCAGCTCGATGTCGGTGCCCTCGATCGCCATCTTGAAGCCCGCTTCGTAGGCGTCGCCGAAGTCGTCGTCCTGGCGGAGCATGGCGACCTTGGCGTCGGGCTTGATCTCCTGCAGCAGCTCGGCGAAGGCGGCCGCCTCGATGGTGTAGGGCGTCAGCGTCGAGCCGATCATCCACGGGTAGTCCGGGTTGCCCCACTGCGGCGAGCCCGTCGCCGCGAACAGGTTGGGCACGCACAGCTCGTGGAGGGTGTCGCGGATGGCGACGTTGTTGGCCGTCCCGACCACGCTGAACACCGCGAAGGCGCCGTCGCCGTCGGGGCCGACCAGCCGGTCGATGTTGGCCGCCGTCTCGGCCGCGTTGTACTGGTCGTCGGCCGTCTCGTACTCGATGGTGAAGGTGCGGTCGCCGATCTGGACGCCGCCCTCGTCGTTCACCTTGTCGAAGTAGGCCATCCAGCCGCGGGCGATCTCGCTGTAGGCCGCGTACTGGCCGGACTGCGGGTAGCTGGAGACGAGCTTGATGACGTCGCCCTCGATCTCCTCGGTGGGGTCGGTGGCGCAGTGGTCGGTGGGGATCAGGCTCTCGGTGTCCTCGCCACCGCTCCCCTCGTCACCGGTGGCGGCGTCGTCGTCATCGCGCGAGCTGCACGCCGACGCCAGCAGCGCGAGCGTCAGCAGGGACGCCCCGATCCGTGCCTTGCGGCTTCTCAACATGGTCACCCTCCTGGAACGGCTGTCGTCAGGGTCATGGAGCGGTCGGCGCCCTTCCCCTCGCCGACGTGCGCTGACCGAGGCGGAGGAGGAGGCGCCGGACGCCGCCCACCAGCCCCTCGGGCAGCACGAACACGATCACGATGAGCGCGGCGCCGAACAGCGCCGGGGCGAGGATCTCCTTGCCCTCGATGAGGTCCTGGGTGTTGTGGCGCAGCAGCACGAGCACGAGCGCGCCGACGGCGGGGCCCAGGATCGTGGCGGTGCCGCCGATCACCATGGCCACCAGGAACTCGATCGACCGCTGGAAGTAGAGGATGGGGTTGGTGCCGTCGGCCAGCTTGTCGACCATGACCGACAGCGACCCCGCCACGCCGGCGTAGGCGGCGCTGACGGCGAAGGTGCCGACCTTGGTGGCGGCCAGGTTCACCCCGACGGTGGTGGCCGCCAGCTCCTGGTCGCGCACGGCGATCATCGCCCGGCCGACCCGGCCCCGCACGAGGTTCCAGGCCAGCACGAACAGCAGGGCCATGATCGCCAGGCACAGGTAGTAGGCCCACTGGTCGTCGTCGAGGCCCTCGATCAGGGAGGCGAACTCGCGGCGGGACGGCCGCAGCAGCGGCACGCCGCCGGTCCCGTCGACGTACTTCTGGGTGATGCGGGGGAAGAGGACGGCGAGGCCCAGGGTGACGAGCGCCAGGTAGAGGCCCCGCACCCGCAGGGCCGGGATGCCGACCAGCAGGCCCAGCACGCCGGTCAGCGCGGCGGACACCGGGATCGTGGCCTCGAAGGTCCACCCGTGGTCGACGATGAGGATCGCCGAGGTGAAGGCCCCGACGCCGAAGAAGGCGCCGTGGCCGATCGACACCTGCCCGTTGAACCCGGTGAGCAGGTTCAGGCCCATCGCCGCGATGGCGATGTAGATGGCCTGCGAGAGCAGGCGGTTGACGTCCGGCTCGAAGTAGAGCGGCGCGTACAGCGCCGCCACCGCCAGCACGACGCCGATGACGATGCGGGCGACGCGCACCGGCCGCGGCACCTCGGGCCACGGCGAGGGCCGGACCCGGGCCACCGTCGCGGGCGCCTCGCCCGCCACCGCCGGCTCGACCGCCGCCCCGGACCGGTCGGACGCCATCAGACCCTCTCCACCGTGCGCTTGCCGAACAGGCCGTTCGGCATGACCACGAGCACCACCAGGATGAGGCCGAGCGGCAGCACGACCTCGATGCCGTCGAGGGCGTCGACGTACTGGATGGTCAGCGCGTCGGCCACCCCCACGACCAGGCCGGAGACGACCGCGCCCCAGATGCTGTCGAAGCCCCCGAGCGCGGCCGCCGCCAGCGCGTAGACGAGCACGACCTGCATGAGGCTGGCGTCCAGCGCCGCCCGCTCGGAGGCGACCAGCGAGCCGGCCAGCGCCCCGATGGCCGCGGAGATCGCCCACCCGAACATGAGCATCGAGCCGGCCCGGATGCCGTGGAGCCGGGCGGAGTCGGGGTTCGAGGCCACCGCCCGCAGCTTGAGCCCCAGCGTCGTGCGGTTGAGCAGCAGCCACAGGGCCGCGCACTCGACGAGCAGCACGACCATCAGCCCGATGGTCACCTTCTGCACCCGGGTGTCGGCGATGAACGAGACGCTGCCCTTCGGGAACGGCGACGGCATCGACTGGGGGTCGGTGCCGAAGATCAGCTGGACGAGGGCGTTGAGCCCGAGGAACAGGCCCAACGTGATGATCACCACGTTGAGCGGGCTGTGGCCCTCCATCGGCCGGATGAGCGTGCGCTCGATGACCGCTCCGGCGACGAAGGCGATGGCCATCGAGATGCCGATGGCCACCCAGACCGGCAGGTCGAAGGTGGTCAGCTTCCAGCTGATGTAGGCGGAGAACAGGGCCATCTCGCCCTGGGCGAAGTTGAGCACCCGGGTGGTGCGGAAGATCAGCACGAGGGCGAGCGCCACGGTGGCGAACACCACCCCGTTGCCGACCCCGTTGATGACCTGGCTCAGGAAGAGCTGCATGGGAGGCGTCCTCAGAATCCCAGGTAGGCCTTGCGGACGGCGTCGTCGTCGTGCAGCTCGGCGGCGGGGCCCTGCACGGCGATGCGCCCGGTCTCGAGCACGTAGCCCCAGTGGCCGATCTCGAGCGCGAGGTTGGCGTTCTGCTCGACGACGAGGATGGTCAGGCCCTCCTCGCGGTTGAGCTCGGCCAGCCGGTCGAACAGCTCGCGGGTGACGAGCGGGGCCAGGCCCAGCGACGGCTCGTCGAGGAGCAGGAGCTTGGGGCGGGCCATCATCGCCCGGGCCAGGGCCAGCATCTGCTGCTCGCCGCCGCTCATGGAGCCGGCCTCCTGGTCGCGGCGCTCGCCCAGCCGGGGGAACACCTCGAGCCAGTGGCGCAGGTCGCGCTCGACGTCGCGGTCGCGGCGGTTGATGGCCCCGATCCGCAGGTTGTCCTCGACGGTGAGGTCCGCGAACGTGCCCCGCCCCTGGGGCACGTGGGCGATGCCCAGGCGGGCGATGGCCTCGGGCGGCCTGCCCACCAGCGAGGTGCCGGCGAAGCGGATGTCGCCGCTGACGACGTCGAGCAGGCCGCTGATGGCCCGCAGGGTCGTCGTCTTGCCGGCGCCGTTGGCGCCCAGCACGACGGCGACCTGGCCCTCCTCGACCGACAGGTCGATGTCGTGCAGGACGCGGACCGGGCCGTAGCCGCCGGCCACGTCGCGCAGCTCGAGCAGGCTCATGCCGGCGCGCCCAGGTAGGCCTCGATGACCAGCGGGTCGTTGCGGACCTCGTCGGGCGCGCCCTCGGCGATCTTGCGGCCGAAGTCGAGCACGACGATGTGGTCGGAGATCGTCATCACCATGGCCATGTGGTGCTCCACCAGCAGGATCGTGAGGTCGAAGCGGTCGCGGACGGCCCGGATCGTCTCGCCCAGCTCGTCGACCTCGCTGTGGGTGAGCCCGTTGGCCGGTTCGTCGAGCATGAGCAGCCGCGGCTCGGCCGCCAGGGCCCGGGCGAGCTCGATGCGCTTCATGGTGCCGAACGGCAGCCCGGCCACCGGGCGGTGGGCGAGCTCGGCCAGGTCCAGCTCGACCAGCAGGTCGAGGCAGCGCTCCCGCAGCCGGCGCTCCTCGCGGGCGGCGCCGAGCCGCAGCATCGACCGGGCGAACCCGACGCGGCCGTGGGCGTGGGCGCCGGTCATGACGTTCTCGAGGACGGTCAGCGCCGGGAAGAGCGCCACGTTCTGGAACGTGCGGGCGATGCCGAGCCGGGCGATGCGGTGGGCGGGCTGGGCCAGCAGGTCGTGCCCGTTGAAGCGCACCGTCCCCGTCTGCGGCTGGTAGAGGCGGCTGAGGACGTTGAACAGCGTCGTCTTGCCCGCACCGTTCGGGCCGATGAGGGCGCAGATGCGGCCGGGCTCGACGGTGAAGCTGAGGTCGTCGAGGGCGACGACGCCCCCGAAGCGCACTCCGATGTTGTTGACGGACAGTAGCGACACGTTCCCCCCGCCGCTCGCCAGCTGACGGACCTGGTTTGTAGCACCGGGCGACGAGTGGGCGCTGCTCCACCGTCGGACCCATCGGTTGGGACGCCCGCCCCTTCCCCGAGGGCGCCGCGAGGACGACAGTCAACCACCCGCCCCCGGCCGGGCGCCAACCGACGCGGCCGTCAGTCCACGCGGGGCGCGACCGGCCGCGGGTTCTCGGCGGCCCAGGCGCACAGGGCGTCGACCAGGCCCGCCGCGGTGTGGACCTCGGCCTCGACCGCCACCTCCAGCCCCAGCTCCCGGGCGGTGGCCGCGGTGACCGGGCCGATGGCGGCGACGACCGGCGGCAGCGCCTCCCGCCCGACGGCGGCGACGAGGTTGGTGACCGTCGACGACGACGTGAACGTCACGACCTCGGCCTCGGCCAGCGCCCGGACCTGTCGCTCGTCCAGCCGGGCGGGCCGGGTGCGGTAGGCCTCGACGACGTCGAGGTCCCACCCCTTGGCCGCCAGGCCCTCGGGCAGGACGTCGCGGGCGACGGCGGCCCGGGCGAGCAGCACCCGGCGCCCGGCGGGATCCCCGCCCGGCGGTGGCGCCGGGAAGGCCTCGACCAGGGACTCGGCGACGAAGCGGGGAGGCACGAGGTCGGCGACCAGGTTGCCCTCGGCCAGGGCCTCGGCCGTGCCGGGACCGATGGCGGCGATCCGGGTGCCGCCCAGGGCCCGGGCGTCGCGCCCGGCCGCCCGCACGGCGGCCAGCAGCCGCCGGGCGCCGTTGGGCGAGGTGAGGACGACCCAGGCGTAGGCGCCCGCGGCCAGCCGCTCGACGGCGGCGGCCAGCGCCGCGCCGCCGTCGGCCGGGTCGCCGATCTCGATGGCCGGCACCTCGATCGCCGCCGCGCCCAGCTCCCGCAGCCGGTCGACCAGCTCGCGGGCCTGGTCCCGGGGCCGGGTGACCACGATGCGCCGCCCGAACAGCGGGCGGTTCTCGAACCAGGCGAGGTCGCAGGCGGCGACGTCGCCGACGACGATGGTCGAGGGCGTGCCGAGGGGCTGGTCGGCGATGGTGGCCAGGGTGGCCCGGACGGTCCGCTGCTCCGGCCGGGTCCCCCACTGGATGGCGGCGACCGGGGTGTCGGGCGAGCGGCCGCCGGCGATCAGCGACTCGGCGATCCGGCGGATGCGGGCCACGCCCATGAGGACGACGATCGTGCCGCCGACCCGGGCCACGGCCTCCCAGTCGACCGTGCCGTCGCCGGCTCCCGGCTGCTCGTGGCCGGTGACGATGGTGACGCTGGTCGACGAGTGCCGGAGCGTCACGGGGATGCCGGCGTAGGCGGGCACCGCGATGGCCGAGGTGACCCCGGGGACGACCTCGAAGGGGACGCCCGCCGCGGCGAGCGCCGCCGCCTCCTCGCCGCCCCGGGCGAAGACGAACGGGTCGCCGCCCTTCAGCCGCACCACCGTCTGGCCGGCCCGGCCCCGCTCGACCAGCAGGGCGTTGATCTCCTCCTGGGCCATGCGGTGCCGGCCGGGCGCCTTGCCGACGTCGATGCGCTCGGCCCCGGGCGGCGCGAGGTCGAGCAGCGACTCCTGCGACAACCGGTCGTAGACGACCACGTCGGCGCGCTCGAGCAGCTCCCGGGCCCGCACGGTGAGCAGGCCGGGGTCCCCCGGGCCGGCGCCGACGAGGTGGACGGTCACGGTCCTGATGCGTACCGGGCTAGGGGCGGCCCAGCAACCGGGCGCCGCCCTGCTCGTCGAGCAGGTGGCGGGCGGCCGAGCGGCCGAGCGCCGCGCCCGCCGTCGCCGGACCGGACACCTCGTGGCGCTCGACGACCCGCCCGTCCGGGCTGGCGACCAGGGCGCGCACCCGCAGGCCGTCGCCGGCCTGGGTGGCGTGGGCGGCGGCGGGGATCGAGCAGTCGCCTCCCAGCTCGCGCAGGAACCCCCGCTCGGCGTCCACCGCCCGGCGGCTGGGACCGTGCTCGATGCGCTCGAGCAGGGCCCGGGTGTCGACGTCGTCGGCCCGGCACTCGACGGCGAGGGCCGCCTGCCCGACCTGGGGCAGGACGACGTCGAGGTCCAGGCGCTCGGCGATGCGGTCGGCCAGCCCGAGCCGGTCGAGGGCCGCCGCCGCGACCACGACCGCGGCGACGCCGTCGCGCCCGACCCGGGCGATGCGGGTGTCCATGTTCCCCCGGAGCCCCTCGAACCGCAGGTCCGGCCGGCGGGCGGCCAGCTGCGCCCGCCGCCGCAGCGAGCCGGTGGCCACGACCGCGCCCTCGGGCAGCTCGTCCAGCCGGGCCCCGACCAGGGCGTCCCGCACGTCGGCCCGCTCGGGCACCGCGGCGATCACCAGGCCGTCGGGGGTGGTCGAGGGCAGGTCCTTGGCCGAGTGCACGGCGACGTCGGCCCGGCCGTCGAGCACCGCCGCCTGCACCTCCTTGACGAACACGCCCTTGCCGCCCAGCTCCCAGATCGGCACGTCGGACCGCCGGTCGCCGCTCGTCTCGACGACGACGACCTCGGCCTGGACGGACGGCTCGACCTTCTGCAGGAGGGCGACCACGTGGTCGGCCTGCCAGCGGGCGAGGGCCGAACCCCGGGTCGCGACCCGGAGCCGCACCGCCTCAGCTCTCGATCTCGAAGAGCTCCCGCAGCGCCGCCACCAGGCGGTCGCCCCGGGCGCTGCCGGCCGCGTCCTTCAGCACCACGGTCGGGTGGTGCAGCAGCTTGGCCACGACCCGGCGGGTGAGGGCGTCGACCATGTCGAGCTGCCGGGGGTCGAGGTCGTCGTAGCGGGCCCGGAACCGCTCCACCTCGGCCGAGCGCACCGACTCGGCCCGCTTGTGCAGGGCGGCGATCATCGGCGCCACCTCGCGCGCCGAGGAGGCGCTGAGGTAGCGGTCGAGCTCGTCGGCCAGGATCGCCTCGACGTCGGCCACCTCGCGGCGGCGCTCGGCGATGCCGGCGGCCGCGAACCGGCGGACGTCGTCCATGTCGAGCAGGGTGACGCCCTCGACCTCGGCCACCGCGGGGTCGACGTCACGGGGCACGGCGATGTCGACGACCAGCAGCGGCCGCCCGCCCCGGGCCGCCATCACCGCCTCCATGTCGGCCTTCTCGACGAGCGGCACCCGGGAGCCGGTCGAGGTGAGCACGAGGTCGACCTCGGCGATGCGGTCGGGGACCTCGAGCAGGGGCACCGGGCGGCCGCCGACGCGGGCGGCCAGCTCCTCGGCCCGGGCGGAGGTGCGGTTGGCGACGTAGACCTGCGAGACGCCCGCGGACGCCAGGGCGACGACCATGCCCTCGCCCATGTCGCCGGCGCCGAGCACGAGCACCGACCGGCCGGCGACGCCGCCCAGCCGCTGCTCCGCCATGGCCACGGCGGCCTGGGAGACCGAGGCGACGTTGCGGGCGATGCCGGTCTCGGTGCGGGCGCGCTTGCCGGCCTCGATGGCGTGCCGCAGCAGGAGGTTGAGCGTCGGCCCGGCGGCGCCCTCGGCCCGGGCCCGGTCCCACGCCTGCTTGATCTGCCCCTGGATCTCGCTCTCGCCGAGCACCGCCGAGTCGAGACCGGCGGTCACGGCGAAGAGGTGGGAGGCGGCCGCCGAGTCGTAGTGGACGTAGAGGTGGCTGACGAACTCCTCGGGCGGCAGGTAGGAGGTCTCGGCCAGGAACTCGCGGATGTCGCTGTAGGCGCCGTGGAAGCGCTCGGCGACGGCGTAGACCTCGGTGCGGTTGCAGGTCGAGAGGACGAGCGCCTCGCTGATGTGCTCACGCGAGGTCAGGTCGTGGAGGGCCTTGGGCAGCTGCCCGTCGCCGATCGCCATCCGCTCGAGCAGCTCGAGCGGGGCGGTGCGGTGGTTCAGTCCGATGACGACGACAGACACGCGCGCAGGCGCTCCTTGGCTTCCGCGAGCCGACCGGCCCGTACCAGGTCCAGGATTCCCGAATCGAGCGCCGCTTGCCAATCGAGCTCCTCGGTCGGGGTGCCCCGCTGCCGGACCTCGTCCCGGACCTCGGCGACCAGGCCGACCAGGGCGTCGTGCTCGGGGCCGATCTCGCCGGACAGGCGCCGCCGCAGCCACGAGGCGACGGCCGGGCTGTGCCCGCCGGTCGACACGGTGACGAGGAGGCGGCCCTGGCGGTGGCGGGCGGGCAGGACGGCGCTGCAGCGGTCGGGGTCGTCGGCGCTGTTGACCCACACGCCGGCCGCCTCGCCGTCGTCGTACACCTGCTGGTTGACCGCCGGGTCGCCGGTGGCGGAGACGACGAACCGGTAGCCCGCCGCCTCGCCGCGCCGGTAGGGCCGGCGCTCGACGCGGACCCCGAGGGCGGCGATGCGGTCGTCGACCTCGGGGGCCACGACGGTCACGTCCGCGCCCGCCTCGAGCAGCCCCTGCACCTTCCCGAGGGCCACCCGGCCGCCGCCGACCACCAGGCAGGGCCGCCCGGCGAGTCGGAGGTTCACGGGGTAGAGCGGCTCCTCGACGGGCATGGCCGCTCAGCCGCCCCGACCGGAGCCCGCGGACTCGGACGAGGCGGAGCCGTCACCGTCGCCGCTGCGCCGCTGCTGGTAGAAGCTGAGGATCTGCAGCTCGACGGCGAGGTCGACCTTGCGCAGCGACACGTCGGGCGGCACGGTCAGGATCGTCGGCGCGAAGTTGAGGATCGACCGGATGCCGGCGTCGATCATGCGGTCGGCGACCTCCTGGGCCGCCGAGGCCGGCGTGGCGATGATGCCGATGGAGATGTCCTCCTCGGCGACGACCGCGGGCAGCTCGTCGATGTGGCGGACGACGATCCCGTTGATCTCGGTGCCCACCACCTCGGGGTCGGCGTCGACGAGCGCGGCGACCGGGAAGCCGCGCTCGGAGAACCCGCCGTAGTTGGCGAGGGCGTGGCCGAGGTTGCCCACCCCGGCGATGACGACGTGCCAGTCCTTGGTGAGCCCGAGCTCGCGGCTCATCTGGAACTGGAGGTACTCGACGTCGTAGCCCACGCCGCGCGTCCCGTAGCTGCCCAGGTAGCTGAGGTCCTTGCGGACCTTCGCCGCGTTGAACCCGGACAGCTCGGCCAGGCGCTCGGAGGAGATGGTCGGCAGTCCGTCACCGGCAGCTTCGAGCAGGCTGCGGAGGTAGATGGGCAGGCGCGACACCGTGGCCTCGGGGATCTTCCGCCGCCGCGCCTGGCGCTTCGGGCTGTCGGCCATGCGATCGGATGCTACTTCCGCTTGTTCACGTGCTCACAAGCACGGCGCCGTGACCTGTGGCACCGCCATCTCACCACCGACTGCGCCCTCTCCGCTACGCCCTGACCCGATCCGGCACCGCGCAGGGGGTCGCCGGTCAGCGGCGGAAGAAGAGGTTCAGCAGGATCGTGAGCACGAGCGACACGACGAGCGAGGTCGCCAACGGGACGTACACCCGCACGTTGCCGCTGCCGAAGCGCAGGTCGCCCGGCAGCCGGCCGAGGCCGAGGCGGTCCGCGCCCACGAGCAGCGCCCCGGCGAGGGCGACGAGCACGCCGAGGGTGAGCAGCAACCGGCCGATGTCACCGAGGTTCACGACTCCTCCCTTCCACGACTCCGGCCCGCCCAGACCTCCGACCGGACCGGCCGGGAATAAACCTGATGGTCATGTTGTCAAGGTAGGTGAGTGCGGGGCACTCCGGATCGAGGTCGAGACGATCCGAGACCAGTCGAGGAGGAGGTGAGACGGGTTGGCACTTCCGGTGCGACAGACGAGTGGCAACGGCGTCACCGAGCTCGAGCGCTGGAACCCGTTCGAGGAGTTCGACCGCCTGCACCGGCAGCTCCTGAGCTGGCTGGACACGTGGTCGCCGCTCTCCTGGCCTGACGTGACCACGACCGCCTTCACGCCGGTGGCCGACGTGGAGGAGACCGACGACGCGTACCTGGTCGAGCTCGAGGTGCCCGGCATCAAGCGGGACGACCTCGACATCGAGGTCTCCGGCCGGCGCCTGTCGGTGCGGGGCGAGCGCAAGGAGAAGGAGCGGGTCGGCGTGCTGCGTCGCCGTGAGCGGGCCGTCGGTCGGTTCAGCTACGAGCTGACCCTGCCGAGCGGCATCGAGGAGGACGAGGTCGAGGCCCGCCTCGACGACGGCGTCCTCTCGATCCGCCTGCCGAAGCCCGAGCGCGAGCGGCCGCGGCGCATCGAGATCCGCTGAGCCGGTTCGACGCCGAGCGGTGCCCCCGGTGCACGCCGGGGGCACCGTCGCGCCCGGGGCGGCGCGGGCGCGCCCGTCAGCCGGGCGGCCCGGCCGCGGGGTCGGGGCCCTCGACGGGGTCCCCGCCGGTGACCCGGGCCTCGCCCTCGCCGGCGTCGTCACCGCCGCGCCCGCCGCGGCCCTCGCCGGACGCCCGGAGGGCCTCCAGCAGGTCCTGGCGGGCCACGATGCCGACGAGCCGGCCGTCCTCGACGACCGGCAGGCGGGCGTGGCGGAACTCGAGCATGAACTGCGCGGCGACGGCGAGGTCGTCGCCGGGCGCCACGGTCACCGGTGCCATCGTCATGAGCTCGCGGGCGGTGCTGCCCGCGGCCTTGCGCACCCACTGGGGGTCGTGGCCGCGCAGGTAGTCGACGACGAGGCCGAGGGCCCGGCGCGGCCGGTCGCCGTAGGCCTCCTTCGCCACCAGGTCGGCCTCGGTGACCATGCCGAGCAGGCGGCCGGCGCCGTCCACGACCGGCACGCCGCCCACGTCGTTGTCGAGCAGCGTGTCGACGACCTCGGCGAAGGTCGCCTCGGGACCGACGGTCACGACCGCCGTCGTCATGACGTCTCGAACCTTCAACGTGCGCCTCCTCCCCGGAGGGTGCCCGGGGACCGGACCCCGCCCGCCGGATCCGGCCCCCGAGGCGGTCACGCGCTCGCGGCCGCCGGGGCCGCGGCGTCGCGGAACTCGTGGAACGCCTCCCAGGCCCGGGGCCCGTAGACGCTCGCGGTACCACCGTCCATGAGCAGCGCCACCGCCAGCAGCTCGGCCACCTCCTGCGGCGTCGCGCCCGCCCGGGCCGCGGCCTTGGCGTGGTAGGCGATGCAGCCGTCGCACCGCTTGACGACGGCGATCGCCAGCGCGGCCGCCTCCTTCAGGCGGGTCGGCACCACGCCGTCGGCCATCGCGCCCCGGTGGAGGGCCAGGAACCCGTCCCAGGCCTCCGGCACCGCCCGGCGCAGCGAGCGGGTCGGCTCCCGCAGCTCGTCCAGGACCTCCCGGTGGCGTCCCACGGCGCGCCTCCTCTCTGTCCGTGGTGGGTCTCGTCACCCACCAGTGTCCCGGCGGCGGCACCGAGCGGGCAGGGGCGAAGGTCCCCGCGGGCCCCGCGACGGTCCCGATGTGACCGGCGGCGCTGACCGGGCCGGGCGGGACGGGGATGATGGCGGCCGTGACGCTGTCGATCGCCGTCGCCCAGCCGCGCTGCGTCCCGGGCGACCTGCCGGCCAACGCCCGGGCCCACGCGGACGCCGTCGAGCGGGCGGCGGCCCGCGTCGTCGTCTTCCCCGAGCTGTCGCTGACCGGCTACGACCTCGACGGCCCGTCGGTCGACCCGGCCGGGCCGGACCTCGCCCCGATCGCTGCCGCCTGCGCCGCCCGGGGCAGCGTCGCGCTCGTCGGCGCCCCGGTCGGCACCGGCGCCCACCGGCGGATCGCGACGCTCGCCGTGTCGGCCGAGGGCGGCACGGTCGCCTACGCGAAGACGTCCCTCGGCGCCGACGAGGCCGGCCGCTTCCGCCCCGGCGACGGCCCTGCGGTCGTCGAGGTCGACGGCTGGCGGATCGGCCTCGGCATCTGCAAGGACACCCGCGTCCGGGCCCACCTCGAGGCCACGCTGGCCCTCGGGATCGACCTCTACGCCGCCGGGCTCGTCCACCACCCCGACGAGCTCGACGACCAGGACGGGCGGGCCGCCCGGATCGTCGAGCTGGGTGCGGTCCCGGTGGCCTTCGCCAGCGCCGCCGGCCCCGTGGGCCCGGGCTACCCGGCCACGGCCGGGCACTCCTGCGTCTGGACCGCGACCGGCACGGTGGTGGCGCGGGCGGGCGCCGAGCCCGGGGCGATCGCCCGCGCCGTGCTGACCCGCGGCTGACGGCCACCCCGGCGGGCGCGATCGGGTGGCGCGCTCAGGCCCCGATGGTGGTGGCGTGGTGGTGGCCGTCGGTGGTGACGATCAGGGCGGGGCCGCGCGGCGCCTCAGCGACGCCGGCCGTCGAGGCGGATCGTCCAGGGCTCCACCGCGTCGACGACCAGGTGCGACCCGTGCCACGGGTCCCGGGCCAGCGTGGCCCGCACCTCGTCCTCCGAGCCGGCCTCCACGGCCAGGACCACCCGGTGCTCGTCGGCCAGCGGGCCGCCCAGCACCACGAACCCGGCCTCCACCAGCCCGTCCATGAACGCCGCGTGCTCGTCCCAGCCGGACTGCTCCTCAACCGGCCGGCCCGGCACCCAGGCCGGGCCCCGACGGCCGAGCGTGACGTGGAACATCACCGGACCACCTCCCCCTCCCGGCCGGCCTCAGCGCTCGCCGCCGGCCGCCGCCGCCCGGCGTGCCGCCACGACCACCCCGACCACCAGCAGCACCGCCGCCGCCAGGACGACGCCGGCCGCGGCCGCGGGCCCCGCGGCGACCTCGACGGGCCAGGCGGCGATGCCGACCAGGGCGCCGGCGAGCCCCGTGGCCACCAGCACCGGCCCGCCCGCCCGGTGGCCGCGCGCCCAGGCCGTGTCGTCGCGCATCGTCGCCGGGACGCGGATCCCCGCCAGGTGGTTGCGCGGCAGCGTGCCGGCGGCCCCTCGCCGGCCCACCTCGGCCACCACCAGCGAACCGGCGACCATGGCGACGATCGCGACCCACATGGCCGCCGACGGTACCCGAACGGTGCGGCCCCGACGGCGGACGTCCTGGACACATCGTGTGCGAGACGTCACAGACCGCATGTAGGGTCTGCGCCCGGCGGGGCACCCAGCCGATGCAGGGGGGATCGGATGGTGACGAACGAGACCGCGGGACGCCACGTGGCCGGGGGGCCGCGCATCACCCGCCGGCGCCTGCTCGCCTACGCGGCCGCCACCCCCACGCTGAGCGTGGTCGTCAAGCTGGCCGACGCCGTCGTCGGCCCGGGCGGGGCGCCGCCGGCCGGGGCCCAGGTGGCCGGCATCGTCGACTTCACCGACGCCCTCACGCTGGCCGCCGCGCCGACCCAGCACCTGCTGGTGGTCGAGGTCACGGCGGAGAACCGGGTCGTCGCCCGCCTCCCCCGGGCCGAGGTCGGCCAGGGCATCACCACCGCCGTCGCGCAGATCGTCGCCGACGAGATCGGCGCCCGGCTGGAGGACACCGACGTCGTCCTCGAGGACGCCCGGCCCGAGCTGCTGTGGAACCAGCTCACCGGCGGGTCCAACACCGTCCACGCCCTCTACACCCCGCTGCGGGTGGCCGCCGCCGGCGCCCGGGCCCGGCTGATCACCGCGGCGGCCCGGCGCTGGGGCGTCTCCGCCAGCGGCCTCGTCACCGCCGACACCACGGTCACCGGCCCCGGCGGCCGCAGCGCCACCTTCGGCGAGCTGTCCGCGGCGGCCGCCAGCGTGACGGTGCCGGCGGTGCCCGCCGTCCCCAAGGACCCCTCCCAGCACACCCTCATCGGCCAGCCGACGACCCGCATCGACGCCCGGGACATCGTCACCGGCAAGGCCCGCTACACGCAGGACCTGCCCATCCCCGACGCGCTCACCTGCGTCGTGGCCCGGCCGCCGACCCTGGGCGGCACGGTCCGCTCCGTCGACGACCGGGCGGCGCGGGCGGTGCCGGGCGTCGTCGACGTCGTGCGGATCCCGACCGGCGTCGCCGTCGTCGCCGAGACCTTCGACCAGGCGCTGGCCGGGCGGGACGCGCTGGTCGTCGACTGGAACCCGGGGCCCGCCGCCCACCTGTCCGACGCCGACGTCCGGTCCCGCCTCCGCGGCGCCGTCCTGCCCTACCTCCCCGCGCCCGGCATGCGGGTGGTCGAGCACGCCTTCGACTTCGCGTTCGTGCCCCACGCGCCGATGGAGGTGCTCAACTGCGTCGCCGACGTGCGGTCCGACCGGGCCGAGCTGTGGCTGTCGGCCAAGAGCCCGATCGTCACCGCCCAGACCGTGGCGCTCACGGTCGGCCTGCCCGTCGACCGCGTGACGGTCCACGTGGTGCGGGGCGGGGGATCGTTCGGGCGCCGCCTGTTCTTCGACCCGGCGCCGGAGGCCGCCCTGGTGTCCAAGGCCGTCGGCCGGCCCGTGCGGCTGCTGTGGACCCGCAACGACGACATGCGCCACGGCCGCCTCCGCCCCGCCAGCCACCACCGGGCCCGGGCCACGCTGCTGCTCGGCAACCCGATCGGCTACGAGCACCGCATGGCCTCCGTCACCCTCGACGGCAGCCACGGCCTCGGCGAGCTGCTCTCCGCCGTCGGGCTCGAGGCGCTCGGCGTCGTCGGGCAGGCCATGTTCCACCTCACCCAGCACGACCTCTACCGCCTGGGCATCCAGACCCGGTCGCTGAGGGAGGTCGACCTGCCGTTCCCCACCGGCAGCTGGCGGTCGGTGTTCTCCGGGCAGGTCCGCACGGTCGACGAGGTCATGGTCGACCAGATCGCCCGTTCGATGGGCCAGGACCCGGTGGCGTTCCGTCGGGCGAAGCTGCGCTCGGCCCGGCTGCGGGCCGTGCTCGACAAGGTGGCGACCGAAGGGCAGTGGGGCCGGCCGATGGAACCCGGCACCGCCCAGGGTGTCGGCCTCCACGAGGAGTACAAGAGCGTGGTCGCCTACCTGGTCGAGCTCGACGCCCGGGACCCCTCCCGGCCGCGGGTCACCGGGGCGGTCGCGGCCGTCGACGTCGGCCGGGCGATCAACCCCCGCGGGCTCGAGGCCCAGCTGCAGGGCGCCCTGGTCGACGCCCTGTCGGTCATCCTCCAGGCGGGCGTCCACATCGACGGCGGCGCGATCCGCGAGGGCAGCTACGCCGACTTCCGCTACGCCCGCATGCGCGACACACCGCCCCAGGTCGAGGTCCACGTCATGCCGCCGACCGGCGAGCCGGGCGGCGCGGGCGAGCTGGGCGTCCCGGCCGCGTCCGCCGCCGTCGCCAACGCCTGGGCCCGGGCCACCGGGACCGTGCCCACCAGCTTCCCCATCGTCGACGTCGCGCCCTGAGCGCGCTGCGCCCTCCGGGAGGTGCCCTCGTGCCCCGACACACCTTCGAGCTCAACGGCGAGACCGTCACGGTGGACGCGCCCGACGACGCCAACCTGCTCTGGGTGCTGCGCGACGTCCTGGGCGTGACCGGGCCGAAGTACGGCTGCGGCGTCGGCGTGTGCAAGGCCTGCACCAGCCACCTCGACGGCGCCGCCTTCCAGCCCTGCACGATGACGGTCGCCGAGTGCGCCGGCCGCTCGGTCACGACGATCGAGGGCCTGGCCGACGGCGACCGGCTGCACCCGGTCCAGCAGGCGTGGATCGACGAGGACGTCGCCCAGTGCGGGTACTGCCAGCCGGGCCAGATCATGGCCGCGGTCGCGCTGCTGGCCGAGAACCCGAGCCCCACCGACGACGACATCGACCAGATCGACAACGTGTGCCGCTGCGGCACCTACGTCCGCATCCGCAAGGCCATCCACCGGGCCGCCGCGGCGATGTGAGCCGCGGCCGGGGCCCGGCGCGCCGATATCCGGGTGCGGGGCCGGCCGGGCCGGGGGATCATCGGCGCGATGGACGTCTACGAGATCCACGTCGACCTGAAGCCGGGCGTGTCCGACATGGACTTCGCGGCGGCGGTCGACGGCTACCTCGGCTCGCTCGCGGACGAGGAGCTCATCGCCGGGTGGCGGCTGCTGCGCCGCAAGCTCGGGTTCGGCTCGGGGGGCGGCGAGTTCAAGCTTCTCATCGAGGTCCGCGACCTCGCCCAGCTCGACGCGGCCTTCCAGGAGGTGTCGACGCGGGCCGAGCCGTTCGAGGGCCTGCACCACGGGGTCAACTCGCTGGTCACCAACTTCTCGGCCAGCCTCTACCGCGACTTCCCCGACCCGCAGCGGGTCCGGGGGCAGGAGCGCTTCTGAGCCCGGCGCCCGGGCGCGCCGGACGGGCGCCGCGGCAGCGACGCCCGTCATCCGGGGAGCGACCGCCAGGGGGCTACGGCCGCCAGCTCCCGGCCACCTGCCGGGTGGCGGCGTTGAGGCGGTTCCAGACGTTGATGCTGGCGATGGCCAGCAGCAGCCCGGCCAGCTGCTTCTCGTCGTAGTGGGCGGCCGCCGCCGACCAGACGTCGTCGGGGACGGCGTCCTCGCGGTCGGCCAGGCGGGTCACCGCCTCGGTGAGCGCCAGCGCCGCGCGCTCGGCGTCGGTGAAGTAGGGCGCCTCGCGCCACGCACCGACGGCGAACAGGCGCTCGTCCGACTCCCCGTGCCGCCGGGCGAGGCGCCAGTGGCCGTCGACGCACACGCTGCACCCGTTGATCTGGCTGGCCCGCAGGTTCACCAGCTCGAGGAGCTTGGGGTCGAGGCCGGTCCCGGCGGCGGCGCCGCTCAGGGCCTGGAGCGCGTCGGCCGCGCCCGGCACCGTGTAGGCAGGGTGGGTCATGCGCGGTTCCATCGGTCCTCCTGGTGTCGTCACAACGTCCGGCCCTCGGACGTCAACCGCATGACGCCACCGAGCGGAAGGATGTGACATGACGAACGAGACCCTGGCCGAGCGGTTCGAGGCCAGCAGGAGCCGGCTGCACGCCATCGCCGTCCGCCTGCTCGGCTCGACCGCCGAGGCCGACGACGCGGTCCAGGAGGCCTGGCTGCGGGCCAGCCGGGCCGGCACCGAGGGAGTCGACAACGTCGAGGGCTGGCTGACGACGATCGTGTCGCGCATCTGCCTCGACCTGCTGCGCTCCCGCACCCGGGCCGCGGCCCGGGCCGAGGCGGCGGCGGAGGTCGCCGTCCCGGCGCCGAGCCCCGAGGACGACGCCGCCCTGGCCGACGCCATCGGCCCGGCGCTGCTCGTCGTGCTCGACGCCCTGACCCCTGCGGAGCGCCTCGCCTTCGTGCTGCACGACCTGTTCGCCGTGCCCTTCGACGAGGTCGCCGCCATCCTCCGGCGGTCGCCGGCCGCGGCCCGGCAGCTGGCGAGCCGGGCCCGGCGCCGGGTCCAGTCCGCCGACCTGGACGCCGACCCCGTGCGCGAGCGCCCGGTGGTCGAGGCGTTCCTGGCCGCCGCCCGGTCCGGCGACTTCGCCGCCCTCGTCGAGCTGCTGGACCCCGAGGCGGTGTACCGGGCCGACGAGGCCGCGGTCGCCGGAGGCGCCCCGCCGCTGCTGGTCGGGGCCGGCGCCGTGGCCGAGGCCTTCGTCGGCAAGGCGCAGGCGGCCGAACCCGCCATGCTCGACGACGTGCTCGGCGTCGTCGTCGCGCCCGGCGGCCGGGTGCTGCTGGTGCTCGAGGTCGCGGTCGAGGACGGCCGCATCGTCGAGGTCGACGTCGTGGCCGACCCCGAGCGGCTGGCCGCGCTGGGCCTCGCCGCCTGAGTCGCTGGTCAGGAGGTCGGGCCGCCGGCGGCGCGGGCGTCGTAGGCGGCCCGGTTGGCGAGCACCTCGTCCATGTGGGCCTCGGCCCACGCCTTGACCTGGCCCAGGAGCTGGTGGAGCGACAGGCCCAGCTCGGTGAGCTCGTAGGTCACCGTGACCGGGACGGTCGGCGTCACCGTGCGGGTGACGAGGCCGTCCCGCTCGAGGGCGCGCAGGGTCTGGGTGAGCATCTTCTGGCTCACGCCGGACAGCCGGCGGGCCAGCTCGGAGTAGCGCAGCGGCCGGGGCTCGCCGCCGCAGTCCCCGCCGGGGGCGGGGCCGTCGCCGCCCAGGGCGGCGAGCACGAGGGCGACCCACTTGTCGGAGATGCGGGACAGCAGCTGTCGGCTGGGGCACTCGGCCAGGAAGGCGTCGTAGCGCCGCCTGGCCTCGGCCCGGCTCTCCCGCTCGGTCGTCGTCGCCATCTCGACTTCCCCTCGGGTCGCTTGCACACTTCGAAGTGCCTACTTCCCGAGAGAGAGTAACAGGCGGAAGATGGTGTGGACACCCCCATCGAGCCACGAGGAGGGCACGATGAACGCCTCCACCTACCGAGCGGCGGTCGTCCGCACCCCGGGCGGGCCCGACGCGATCGAGCTCGTCGACGTCCCCGTCCCGACCCCCGGACCCGGCGAGGTCCGGGTCGCCGTGGCCGCGGCGCCCGTCCACCCCGTCGACCTCGCCGTCGTCGCCGGCGTGTTCCACGAGATGGGCCTCGTCCACCAGCCGGTGTGGACCGGGCTGGGCTGGGACTTCGCCGGCACCGTGGTGGCCGCCGGGCCCGGCGTCGACCTGGCCGCCGGCCAGCGGGTCGCCGGCCTGGTCGTCGGGTTCGACCGGGACGCCGGCTCCCACGCCGAGCAGATCGTCGTCCGGGCCGCCGACGTCGCCCCCGTCCCCGACGACCTCGACCTGGTCACCGCCGCGACCGTGCCGCTCGACGGCCTGGCGGCCGCCCAGGTCGTCGACGCGCTCGGCGACCCCGGCGACGCCGGCCGGCTGCTGGTCACCGGCGCGGCCGGCTCGGTCGGCGGGTTCGCCACGGCGCTGGCCCGGGACCGCGGCTGGCGGGTGACCGGGCTGGCCCGGGACCACGACGCGGCCTTCCTCCGCGGCCTCGCGGCCGAGCCCACGACGCAGGCCGAGCCCGGGTGGGACGCCGTGGCCGACGCCGCCGGGCTGCGGGAGGGGGCGCTGGCGCTGGTGCGCGACGGCGGCACGTACGTCGGCGTGCTGCCGGCCGCCGTGCCCGCCGCCGAGCGGGGCGTCCGGGTCGCCGTGGTCGACACCGTCCCCGACGGCGAGCGGCTGGCCGACCTGCTGAAGCGGGCGGCGGCCGGCGAGCTGCCCGCCCGGGTCCACGCGGTCGTGCCGCTGGACGAGGTCGCGGACGCCCACCGGGCGATGGCGGCCGGCGGCGTGCGCGGCCGCATCGTGCTGGTGCCCTGACCCGGACGGCCGCGGGGCCGGTGGCGAGCGCCGGCGCGGGCGGCACCGGGCGTGCGGACCCGGCAGACTCCGACCATGCGCGTGGGGGTCGCCCACCACCTCGGGTGGGCCGTGGTGGTGGCGGCGGACGAGGCGCACGAGGTCGTCGACCGGCGGCGGATCGAGCTGGTCGAGCCGGGCCTGCCGGTGGCGCCGGTCCACCACGAGGGCGGGCCGCACGACCTCCACCGCCGGGGCGGTCCGCTCGACGACGCCGAGCTGGCGGCGCTCGTGGCGGAGGTGCGGGCGTCGGCCGCTCGGGCGACCGCCGCGGCGCTGGACGATCTGGCGGCCGCGCTCCCCCGCCCGGTCGTGTCGCTGTCGCTGCGGGACTGGCCGGACGGGTTCCCGGAGGACGTCGCGGCCCTGCGCCGCCCGCCGCACGAGAGCCGGGCCGACTCGGTCATGTACCTGCGGGTCCTGGCCGAGGCGGCCCGGGTGCGGGGCTGGGCGGTCCACCGCTACGACGCCCGGCGGGTCGAGGCCGAGGCCGCACCGCTGCTGGGCGACCGGGCCCACGAGGTGCTCCACGGTCCGCGGGCACGCCTGGGCCCGCCGTGGACGAAGGACCACCGCACGGCGCTCGCCGCCACCGTCGTGGCCTCGGCGTCCCCCACCACCGCATGACCGCGCGAGGGACGCCAGGACGGTGGAGGGCGGCGGCGGGACCGCGGCACGCTCGCCCCTGCCCCGAACCGGCGTCCCCCAGCAGCACGCGACCACCTGAGCGACGCCGGAACCGCGGGAACGGGCGGGAAGGGGCGGCGTGTCGCCGCGCCACCCGGAACCGGCGTCCCTCAGCAGCACCCCATCACATGAGGGACGCCGGTTCGACGGGAGGGCGGAGGTCGGCGGCGACCGGGGTTCAGCCGCGGCGGAAGGTGACCCGCCAGTCGCCGCCGTCGATCTGGTCCGCGACGTAGCGGAAGCCCTGCTCGCCCAAGACGCCCTCGAGCGGCACCGGCTCGAACGGGGCGTACACGACGAGCACCTCGCCCTCGCCGACCTGGGCGGCCGCCGCCATGATCTCGTCGAACGGCTCGCCCCCGGCCGCAAGGGTCGGCCGGGCGTCGACGACCCGGGCCGTCTTCGTGATGTCGACGGCCCACTCCTCCGGCCCCTTCTCGACGTACTCCCAGCGGAACTGGTCGGGCCGGGTCGCCTCGAGCTGGTAGCGGAGGGGGGCGGGGTCGTGGTCGTTCACCAGCCGGAGCGTCTCGCCCGTGTCGAGGGCGTCGAGGCGCTCGAAGATCGTCTCGTGCCGCACGGCGGGCGGCATGGGCCGGACGTCCAGGGTGTGCATCGTCGTCCTCCTGCCTCTGGCCGGGCCTCCGACCCGGCGATTATTCTTCTAGCGCACGCTAGAAGAAATAGGGAGAGGCACGTGGTTGTCCAGACGCAACCCGCCCCACGAACCGCACCGGCGCCGCCGTCCGTGCCCGTGCCCGGCGAGTCGGTGCCGCCGCCGTCGGTCCCGCTGAGCTTCCTGGCCGCCGCCGGCCTCGGCCTCTCGCTCTTCGGGCTGGCCGTGTGGTTCGCGGCCGACCGCATCGTGACGTCGCCGGCCCACCCCGGCGCGCTCGCCGCGGTGCACGTGGGCATGCTCGCCTTCCTCACCACCGCCGTCCTCGGGGCGGCGCACCAGTTCACGCCGGTGGTCGCCCGCCGGCCCCTGCGGTCGGTGACCGTCGCCCGGGTGACCTTCGTCGGCATGGTGGCGACGGCGTGGCTCCTGCCGTCCGGCTTCGCCCACGGTCCCGAGTCGCTCGTCGCCGCCGGCGGCGTGACGGGCGCGGTGACGGTGCTGCTCGCGGCGTGGAACCTGTCCGGGCCGCTGTCCGTCCGCGGCCGGGGCGTGCCGCTCGCCGGCCTGCGGCTGTCGGTGACCTACCTCGTCGCCACCGTCGCCTTCGGCGTCGTCTACGCCTTCGACCGCCAGGCGGCCTGGTTCCCGCTGCTGCCGCACCGGGTGCTCGCCCACGCGCACGTGGGGCTGCTCGGCTGGCTCGGCCTCACCTACGTGGCGGTGGCCGAGAAGCTGTGGCCGATGTTCCTGCTCGCCCACCGGCCGCGGGCCCGGGAGGGGGCGTGGGCGGTCGGGCTCGTCGGCGCCGGGGTGCCGCTGCTCGCCGCCGGGCTGCTGTTCGCCGCACCGGCCGTGGCGTGGCCCGGCGGGCTCGCCGTCGGCGCCGGGCTGGTCTGCCACCTCGTGTCGCTCGTCCAGGTCGTCCGGCACCGCCGCCGGCCCCTCGAGCTGCTGCACGGGTTCCTGTTCGCGTCGGCCGCGTTCCTCGTCGTCGCGGTCGCGTTCGGCGCCGCCGCGGCGCTGCTGCCGGTCGACACCCCGACCCGGACCCGCCTCGTGACGGCCGAGGTCGCCGCCCTGGCGGCATGGCTGGGGCTTGCCGTCATCGGCCACGCCCACAAGATCGTGCCGTTCATCGCGTACAAGGCCCTGCGGGCGCGGGGCGTCACGACCGGGCGGTCGGGCCGGCCGCTGCTCTTCGCCGACCTGCTCCACCGGCCCACCGCCCGGCTCACCCTGGCGGTGGCGGCGGCCGGGTACCTCCTCGCGGTGGCCGGGGCCGCGGCGGCGTCGCGCGACGTCCTCGCCGTGGGCGGCGCCACCGTCGCCGCCGCCGGCGTGCTGGTCACCGCCAACCTCGCCATCGGGCCCCGCCGGGCCGTGCGCGCCGGCGGGGCCGCGACGTCGTCGTAGGGAGGTCACCGTGATCGACCCGTCCACCGCCGATCCGCAGGCCGAGTCCCGGCGCGAGGCGGCGCTCGCCGCGCTCGGCGACGTCTGGGACCCCGAGCTGGGCCTCGACGTCGTCTCGCTCGGCCTCGTCTACGACGTGCGGGCCGAGGACGACCGCGTCGAGATCGACATGACCCTCACGACCCCGGGCTGCCCCGTGTCCGAGCAGCTCCCCTCCGAGGCCGAGTCGGCCGTGCGCGCCGCGCTGCCGGGGGTGGAGGTGACGGTGAACGTCGTGTGGGACCCACCGTGGACGCCGGAGCGGCTGTCGCCGCTGGCGCTCGAACGGCTCGGGTTCCGCCGCCGCTGAGGCGCGCCGGCTCGGTCGTCGGCGAGAGCTCGAGTGAGCAGTACGGCGGGTAGCTCACCGTGCCGAGTCCGGCGACTGTCGAGGCTCCCCTTGCGCTGCCGCTTCTGACGTCTCGCGCGCCGGCTGACGTCGACAAACGTGACCCTTTTGTCAGGCGAACACTATGAGCGGGGCACCACGGCGGCAGGCGAGGCGACGAGCGGCCCGCACCGCAGTGCGGGAGGGAGGTACCCCTTGTCGATCCACGGGCGAGACGTTGCGGACTCGGGTGGCGCGTACGACGGGTTCGAGGCACTGCGCCCTTTTCGCGATGACGCGGGCCAGGTCATGGGTGGCTACGTCGCGGCCGAGCTTGACGACGTCGAGGAGGACAACCCAGCACTCTTGACGCCGGTGCGGACGCGCCGCTCGTTCGCGGTGCCTCCGCTCAGCGACTACGTGCATGCGGTGCTCGACGCGTGGCAGGAGCGTTGGGGCGAGCTGGACTCGTGGCAGCGATCGCGGTTCTTCCACCATCGCGCCATCTGGGAGCTGACGAGATACCCGGAGGTGATCGTCCTCCGAGCTGTACGCAGGGTGCGCAGGCTCGACGAGGCGTTGGCTCTCGTCCGCGCCTGGGCTGAAGGGGACACCCGACTCGACGACGACCCTGACGACCTCGTCGAGCCGCAGCTAGAGGTGGTCGAGGAGGACGACGAGGGACAGGACGAGCACGAGGAGGGGGAGGAAGACGGGGACGACGACGAAGACGACCGCGACGAGGAGTACGACGACGAAGAAGAAGAGTCGGTCGTCGACCTCATGTCGATGGACGATCTGTACGTCTCCTACGAAGCCGCATATGACATCCTCGAAGACATCTGCGCCGACCTCCTCGAGGCTGAGGGTGCCGAGGACGTCGTGTTCCACGCGGCGCTGGGGCGCATCTCGGTCGATGAAGCGTGCCGAGAGCTGAACAACCTCCTTGCCCACTACAGCTATGTCAGCGATGCTTCCGTCGAACCTGAACGGGTCAGGCAGGCGATCAAGTACGTCAGGCAAACGTTGCACCCTGACCTCGAGCTGAGCATGGACGAGTGCCGCGACGACTGGTAGCCGGCCTCCGCCTGCCCTGGTCATCGAGCGCACAAGATCTGGTGATCGGCGACGAGGGTCGCCAACGTTCAGTGGACGTCGCCTCGCCGATGTTCAGTCGCCCGGCACGGCCACGAAGGCCCGGACGGGGAAGGTGGCCATCCCCGCGACCTTGACCGGCACGGCGGTGAAGGTCGCCGCGGGGGCGTCCGGCACGGCGTCGAGGTTGCAGAGGTGCTCGACGACCGGGATGCCGGCGCCGAGGAGGATCGTGTGGGCGGGGCGCTCGCCGGTGGCGGTGCCGTCGATGTTGATCGAGTCGATGCCGACCAGGCGGGCCCCGGCGTCGACCAGCGCCCGGGCCGCGTCGGCGGTCAGGTGGGGGTGGCCGCCGGCGCCGTAGGCCTCGGTGCCCCAGTGGCGGCTCCACCCGGTGCGGACGACGACGGCCCGGCCGGCCAGCTCGTGCCCGTCGAACGCCGTGGCGTCGATCGCCGGGCCCGCCGCGTCGACGAGCGTGAGCGGCACCATCGCCACCTTCTCCAGCGGCAGGTCGGCGAGGTCCCAGCCGTCCCGGTGGCGGTGGGCCGGGGTGTCGAGGTAGGTGCCGGTGTTGGCCACCATCTCGATGCGGCCGATCTGGAACTCCGTGCCGGGCGCGTACGTGGCGTGCGACGCCTCCCAGGTGAGGTGGTCGGTGATCCGGGGGCCGGGCAAGCCGGGGTAGGTCGTCATCCCGTCGGTGACGACGTGGCTCACGTCGATCAGGCGCATCGGCCCCATCATGGCGGCGGCGTCCCGCCGGAGCCGGTCGGATATCGGCCCCGAGCGCCCGTCAGCCGACGGCCCGCAGTCCGCCCGCGGCGTCCCGGCGCAGCTGGTCGAACGCGTCGGCCGTGGCGTCGTCGGCGGGGACGAGCACGACGAGCTGCTGGGCCCCCGGCGGACCGACCTCCAGGACCTCGCGCTCGAACCGCAGGTCGCCCGCGTCCGGGTGGCGCCAGCGCTGGACGCCGCGGCGGGGCACGTCGTAGAGGCGGACGCGGGAGGTGAACTCGTCGCCGGCCGCCTCCTCCATCTCGGCGATGAACCGCTCGACCCGCTCGGTCGCCGGTCCGAGCGTCAGCTCGATGACCCGCTCGTCGGCCACCGCGTCCCAGTCGGGGAACAGCTCCCGGGCCCGCTCGTCGGTGAACACGAAGCGCGTCAGGTTCGGCGCGGGCGGATCGAGCAGACCGGACGGGCCGGCCAGCAGCTCGAACCCGCTCGTGTGGGCGAGCACGTCCCCGAGCCGGTTGGTCACGAGGGCGACCCCCGGCTCGAGCTGGTCGATCACGGCGCGGAGCGTCGGCCGGACCTCCACCTCGACGTCGCTGAGCACGGCGACGCAGGTGGATGCGCCCGCCTTGGCCAGCTGCCGCAGGTGCCACCGCTCGGTGGCGTCGAGGCGGAGGGCGTCGGCGATCATGTTCACGACCGGCGGGGACGGGTTGCGGTCGCGGCCCTGCTCGATGCGGACGAGGTACTCGACGCTGATGCCGGCGAGCGCCGCCAGCTCCGACCGCCGGAGGCCGGGGACCCGGCGCCGCGCCCCCCGGGGGAGGCCGACCGCCTCCGGCGGGGTGGCGTCGCGCTTCGCACGGATGAAGTCACCGAGCGGCGTACCCACGGGGGTCACTGTACGGGGACACCCGGGCGACCCGCGGGACGGAAGGTGGCCGTGCGAGGGCCACCCTCACCGCGGTCTGGTTGCCGGGGCCCGGCGGGCGGAGGGTGACGCCCATGACCACCGCAAGCACCACACCGCTGAACCTCGTGATCGTCGTCGGCAGCGTCCGGGAGGGCCGGTTCGGCCCGGTGGTCGCCGACTGGGTGGCCGACCGGGCCCGCGAGCACGGCGAGTTCAAGGTCGAGGTCGTCGACCTGGCCGACGTCGAGCTCCCGCTGTCGCTGCCGGCGGTGCCGCCCAAGGGAACCGACCACTACCCGCGGCCGGCGGGCATGGCCGAGCTGACCGCACGCCTGGAGGCGGCCGACGCGTTCGTGCTCGTGACGCCGGAGTACAACCACAGCTTCCCGGCGTCGCTGAAGGCGGCGATCGACTGGCACTTCACCCAGTGGGCGGCCAAGCCGGTCGCGCTGGCCAGCTACGGCGGCCCGTCGGGCGGTCGCCACGCCATGCTGCACCTCGAGAACGTGCTCACCGAGCTGCACGCGGTGACGCTCCGCGACCGGCTGGCCTTCCCCAACTACTTCGAGACCTTCGAGGACGGGCGGCCGCTCGACCCCGAGGCGGCGTCGTACGCCACGACGATGCTGGACGAGCTGGCCTGGTGGGCCCGGGCCCTGCGCGACGCGCGCGCTCGGTCGCCCTACCCGGGCGGCTGAGGTGCGGGCCGGCCCGGTGCGGTGGTCGCGGCGTCCGCACCGGGCCGGCGGCGCCGGCCGTCAGTCGCCGGCCAGCCAGGCCAGCCAGCGGCCCCGGCCGTAGCAGCGGCCGACGGCCTCGGGGCGCACCGCCGGCCCGTCGACGACGGCGACGCCGACGATGCTGTGGCCCGAGGCGGGGCGGTCGCCAAGGGTCGGGACCTCGGGCGCCACGCCCACCCCCTCGACCGACACCCAGGCGACCGGCCGCCCGGCGGCGGCCGCGCGCAGCTCGTCGAGGAACCGCCGGCGGCGGGCCGGCGTGAGCGCCGACAGCGCCCAGGTCGTGGTCACGACCGGCAGAGCGCCGGCGGGCACCCGGGCGACGGCGTCGCCGACCAGCGCGACGGGATCGCCCGCCAGCAGCTCCGGCGGGTCGGCCGCCACCAGCGCCACCTCGGCGTCCAGCCGCGCCCGCAACTCGGGCCGGTCGGGCCACAGGCAGGCCCGCAGCCACCGGACGTCGTCGGGGTCGGTGACGTCCAGCGGCGTGCGGTCGACGCCGATGCGGGCGACGACCGGGGGGACGGGCGCCGTCGGGACGGGGCGGTCGCCGACGACCTCGGCCGTCAGCTGCACCGGCGAGGCCGGATCGCCGAGCGACCGCCCGTCGCTGTAGGTGACGCCGACCCGGTCGACGGCGAGGTCCAGCCCCGCCCCGCAACCGATGTCGACCAGGCCGATCGCCTCGGCCCCGGCCCGGCGCGCCGCGGTCGCCACCGCCGGGTGGAGCACGGCGCCGTGGCCGGTCTCGTCGGCCCGGACCGGGCGGCGGGCGGCGACGACCGCGACGGCCTCGGCCATGTCGACCAGGGCGTCGACCGCGGCCCGAGCCGCCGCCTCGGCGTCGCCGGCGGCGTAGGCCGCGGCGAGCGCGGGCGCCCGCCCGGCGAGGGCGAGGTCGTGCAGGGCGGCCAGGACGACCCGCGGCTGCCGGCGCCGGGCCGGCAGGGCCTCGATCGCCCGGCGGGCCGCCGCCGACTCCGACAGGGCGAGGGCGACACGGGCCGACAGCGGCGACGCCTCGGCCACCTCGCCCTCGGCGAACCGCCGGTAGGCCTGCGCCGGCGACGAGCGACCGCCGGCGGCCTCGGTGCGATCGCCGCCCGAACCCGAACCCGCGTCCGTCACGGGATCGGGAGCGTAGGCCGGTCCGCCGGTGCGGCAGGCTGGGCCGGCATGTCGGCGCTGTGGGATCGACACCGGGCTGGTGCCGTCGCCGCAGGCGGCGCGCTCGGCGCGACCGTCCGGTGGGGCGTGGTCGGCGCCGTCGAGGCCGGCCTGTTCCCGTGGCCGGTGCTCGCGCTCAACGTCGTCGGGTCGGCCCTGCTGGGTGTGCTGCTCGCCGAGGAGTGGCGCCACCCGCGGGCGCGGCTGCTGCTGCACGACCTCGGCGGGATCGGCTTCTGCGGCGGGCTCACGACCTTCTCGACGTTCGCCGTCGAGATCGTCCAGCTGGTACGGGACGGCCACCCGGTGACGGCGGCGGCCTACGCGGTCACGTCGGTGGCCACGGCCCTCGCCGCGCTCCTCGCCGGCGCCGCCGCGCTCCGCCGCGTCCGCCCCCGGACCCGCCCGCTCGAGGAGGCGCCGTGATCACCGCGGCCGCCTTCCTCGCCATGGCGGCGGTCGGCGCGCTGGCCCGGGCCGAGGCGGGCCGGCGCTGGAACCGCCCCGACGGGTTCCCCCACGGCACGCTGGCCGTCAACGTCACCGGGTCGTTCGCGCTCGGCCTGCTCGTCGACGCCACGCCCCCGTTCGCCACGGTCGTCGGCGTCGGCGCGCTGGGTGCCTACACGACGTTCTCCAGCTTCGCCCGGGACGCGGTCGCGCTCGCCGAGGCGGGGCGACGGCGGGCGGCGACCGCCTACGTCCTCGCCTCGTGCTGTGGCGGCACCCTCGCCGCCGCGCTCGGCATCGCCCTCGCCTCGGCGGCGTGAGACCGGCCGGGTGGATCAGCCCGTCTCAGCCGGGCGCGCGTCGGCCGGGGTCGGCTCGCCGGCGCCGTCCTGGAGCGACTCGAGGTGGGCGAGGTGCTTCTCGCCCCAGTCGCCGAGCGGCTCGAGCGCCTCGTTCAGCGACTCGCCGAGCGGCGTGAGCGCTCACCGCCGCAGCAGGTCCGCGATCCGTCCATAGCCCTCGTGACCGTACCCCTGTTCGACGGCGCCCCGCATGAGGCGCGCCGTCACCAGCGGCAGCGACGGGTCGATGCCGCGCTCCTCGGAGGTCTCGACGACGTGGTCGATGCCCCGGCGCATCATGGCGAGGCTGTTCTCGTCGCCCGGGTAGGACTCGGCGGTCAGCTCCTCGGCCAGCTCCCGGGCGGTGGCGACGGCGAGCTGCAGCATCGACTCGCCGTGCGCCGGGAACTCGGTCGGCTCGATGCCGCCGGTGCTCGCCAGCACCGCCCCGTGGACGAACGACGTCGCCGCGCCGAAGAAGACGTCGAGCATGCCCATGTCGAGCAGGGCGGCGGTCGCCGCGTCGCCGACGAAGTGGAGGTCGGGGGCGAGCACGCGCAGCACGTCCGCCGCGCGGTCGTAGGCGGCGCGGTCGCCGCCCAGGAGGAGGGCCGCGCCGTCGGTGCCGATCATCGGTGGCGTCACCATCACCGAGCCCGAGACGTAGGCGGCGCCGGCGCCCTCGACGAGCTCGCCGATGGCCTCGGCCTCCCGGGGCGTGAGGGAGGTCAGCTCGACGACGGTGGTGCCGGCCAGCGCGGGGCCGGCGGCGGTGAGGACGGCCGTGGCGGCCTCGCCGTCCACGAGGCTGACGATGACGACGTCGGCGCCGGCCACGGCGGCCGCGGGGTCGGGGGCGGCCTCGGCGCCCAGCGCCACGAGCGGCTCGGCGCGCGACGCGGTCCGGTTCCACACGACGGTGCGGTGGCCGGCGCCCACGAGCGCCCGGGCGAGGGCCGAGCCCATGGCACCGAGCCCGAGGACGGTGACGTCCGTTGCGGTTCGGTCGGTCATGCCGGGATCGTCCACCAGGGCGTCCGACCTGGGAAGTACGCACTTCTCGGTGCGTACCCCGATGAGATCGCGGGCCGCCGTCCGTCTACCCGAGGATCACACCCTGCGGGCGCCGGCCGCCGCGAGCACCGCGCTCGTGTCCGGCGGGGAGACCCTACGGCATCGAAGGAGCGCACCATGCGAGAGGTCCTCGTCGACTTCATCACCACCCTCGACGGCTACGCGTCCGGCGAGGGGTGGCCCGGCTTCTGGGGCCTGGAGGGCCCGGAGTACCTGGCCTGGCTCAGCTCCCAGCCCGAGGTCAGCTACCTGATGGGGGCGAACACGTACCGGCTGATGTCCGGGTTCGCGGCGGGCGAGGTGCCCCCGGGCCAGGAGGAGTTCTCCGAGGAGGAGGCGGGCTCCCTCGACCAGCTCACCAAGGCGCCGAAGTACGTGTTCTCGAACACGCTGGAGGAGCCCCTGGCGTGGGCCAACAGCACGCTCGTCCGGGGCGACGCGGTGGAGGCGGTGCGGGCGATGAAGGCGGAGGGCGAGGGCATCCTCGGCACGCTCGGGAGCCTCACCCTGGCCCGCTCCCTCCTCGTGGGCGGGGTGGTCGACCGGTTCCGGGTGGTGATGTTCCCGGTCATCACCGGCGCCACCGGCGAGGAGCGGATCTACGACGGCTACCCGGACGTCGCGCTCGAGATGACCGACCACGCCACCTTCGACGGCGGCATCCAGCTCGTCGAGTACCGCCCGCGGGTGCTCGACCGCCCGCCGCTGGCCACGAGCTGAGCGCCGTTGGTGCCCGCCATCGGCGGCGCATGACGCCCCACGAGGACGAGGGCGAGCTCTGCGACCCCTCCACCCGCTCGCGGCGGGTCGGGGCCGATCGCGGGCACGACGGGCCGTCGGTCGGCACCCGGCAGCGTGGTCGATGTCACGCCGCCCACGGGGACGCCGGCACGTACCCTCCGCGAGGGCGGCGCGGATCGACCACGGCCCTCGTCGGCGTCGCCCCCGGCGACCCCGACCGAACCCTCGGGGAGCTCGCATGCCCACCTGGACCGCTCGCTGGATCGCCCCGGTCGAGGACGAGGACGGGCCCGACCGACGGCGGCCCGTCCACCAGCTCGCCGGCGCGGCGCGGATCGACCACGACGTGGCCGCCGCCGTCCTCCACGTCACCGCCCACGGCATCTACGAGGCCTTCGTCAACGGCATCCGGGTGGGCGACCAGGAGCTGACACCGGGCTGGACCGCCTACCGCTCGCGCCTCCAGTACCAGAGCTACGACGTCACCGGGCTCCTGCGCCGCGGCGACAACGTCCTCGGCGCGCTGCTCAGCGACGGCTGGTGGCGGGGGCAGAGCGGCCTGGCCCGCCGGGTCGACGACTACGGGCCGACCACCGCGCTGCTCGCCCAGCTCGACGTCACCCACGCCGACGGCACCACGGCCTCCTTCGGCACCGACGGGACCTGGCGGTCGGCCCCCAGCCACATCCTCGGCGCCGACCTCGTCGCCGGCGAGGTCCACGACCTCCGGCGGCGCCGGGACTGGCGCGACCGCGCCTCCTGGGCCCCGGTGCGGGTCGAGGACCACGGGTACGCCGAGCTGGTCGAGCCCGTCGCCCCACCGGTCCGGCGGGTCGAGGAGCTGCGGCCGGCGTCGGTGACCCGGCTGCGGCCGGGGTGCTGGGTGGTCGACGTCGGGCAGAACGTCAACGGCTGGGTACGGCTCGGCCGCCTCGGCCCGGCCGGGACGGCCGTCACCCTCACGTACGGGGAGTGGCTCGACCGCGACGGCGACGTGACCCAGGAGCACCTCCGGGCCCGGTCCTTCCAGCCCGACACCGTCACCGAGGTGCCGTTCCAGACGGACGTCGTGATCTCCGCCGGGCGCCCCGACGACGTCTTCGAGCCGCGGCACAGCACGAAGGGCTTCCAGTACGTGCGGGTCGAGGGTGCCCTCGACGACCTGACCGTCGACGACGTCACCGCCGTCGTGGTCCACACCGACCTGACCCGCCTCGGCGACTTCGCGTGCTCCGACGAGCGGATCAACCGGCTCCACCGCATGTGCGACTGGAGCTTCCGGGGCAACGCCTGCGACGTGCCCACCGACTGCCCCACCCGGGAGCGGGCGGGGTGGACCGGCGACTGGCAGATCTTCGTCGAGGCGGCCGCCCACCTCTACGACGTCCGGGGCTTCAACCGGAAGTGGCTGCGCGACCTCGCCGCCGACCAGCGACCGGACGGCCGGGTCACCAACATCGTCCCCGAGCCCCACCCGGGCGACGACCGCCCGCCCGCGTTCTGGCCGCGCACCGAGGGATCGGCCGGGTGGGGCGACGCCGCCGTGCACGTCCCCTGGGTGCAGCACCGGATGACCGGGGACGTCGAGATCCTGGCCGAGCAGTACGACTCGGCCCGCCGGTGGGTCGACTTCGCCGCCCGGGCGGCGGCGAGCGGGCGGCACCCCCGCCGGGTCGAGCGCTCGATCGAGCCGGCGCCCCACGAGCGGTACCTGTGGGACACCGGGTGGCACTACGGCGAGTGGCTCGAGGCGGGCGAGACCCTCGACCAAGCGGTCGCCAAGGCCAGGGAGGCCGACCCCGGCCCGGTGGCCACCGCCTACCTGTACCGGTCGGCGTCCGAGCTGGCCGAGATCGCCGGGGTGCTCGGCCGGTCCGACGACGCCGCCCGCTACGCGGAGCTCGCCGATCGGGTCGCCGACGCCTGGCGGACCGAGTTCCTCGCCGACGACGGGCGCACCACCCCCGACACGCAGGCCACCTACGCCCGGGCGCTCGCCTTCGGGCTCGTCCCCGGCGAGCTGCGGGCCGCCTCCGCCGCCCGGCTCGTCGAGCTGGTCCGGGAGGCGGGCGACCACCTCACGACCGGCTTCCTCGCCACGCCGTTCCTGCTCCCCGTCCTCGCCGACACCGGCCACCTCGACGTGGCCTACGACGTCCTCTTCCAGGACACCGAGCCGTCCTGGCTCGTCATGGTCGACCGGGGCGCCACCACCGTCTGGGAGGAGTGGGGCGGGGTCGACGCCGACGGCAACCCGCACGCCTCGCTCAACCACTACAGCAAGGGCGCGGTCATCTCGTTCCTCCACCGGTACGTCGCCGGGCTGCGGCCGGTCGAACCGGGCTACCGGCGCTTCCTGGTGCAGCCGTGCCCCGGCGGTGGCATCACCTCCGCCCGCACCCACCACGACAGCCCGCACGGCCGCATCGCCGTGGCGTGGCGGGACGAGGGCGGGCGGCTGACCGTCGAGGTCGACGTCCCCACCGGGACGAGCGCCGAGCTGCGGCTGCCCGACGGCGCCCGCCACGAGCTGGGTCCCGGCCGGCACTCGGTGACGAGCTGACGCGCGGCCGGCCGCACCCACGGACGTGCCGGACCTCGGGGATGGCAGGGGTCCACACGCCACCACCCGAGGCCGGGCCACCTCCTCGCTCGCCCCGCGACCGAGTCGCCCGCCACGCCGACGCCGGGAACGACGAAGGCCCCGGCCGGTTCCGGCACGGGGCCCTGTCAGGCTCGGCTGTTGCGGTCAGCGCGCTCGGAGGGACTCGAACCCCCAACCTTCTGATCCGTAGTCAGATGCTCTCTCCAATTGAGCTACGAGCGCCTGTTGCGGAAGAGCAAGCGTACCGCGGCCGGCGGCGGGCGCCCAACCGGCACCTCCCTCCCGGCCGACCGCCCCGGCGGCCGGATGCGCCGTCGCCGGCGTGGCTAGCCTGGCCTGCGACGACGGCCGCAGCGGAGGGGGGGTTGGCCGTGCCGTACAACCGCACCGGGTACGTCGTGCACGACGCCGACGCCCACATCATGGAGACGCCGAGCTGGCTGCGCGACCACGCCGACCCGGCGATCCGCGACCGCATCCCGCTGCTGACCTACCCCGGGGGCAACGAGCTGCGCCAGACCGGCGACCCCGACGAGCAGCGACGCGACCTCGAGGCCGCGTTCGAGCGGCTCGCCGCCAAGCACGCCTCCCCCGAGTACCGGGCCGCCGAGGCCGAGGAGATCATGCTCCGCAAGAACTTCGCGGCCACCGGCAGCTTCCTCGCCGAGGACCGGCCCCGCGCCCTCGACCACCTCGGGTTCGCCAGCCAGCTCGTCTTCAACACCTTCCACAACCGCCGCCTCCACGACTGGGAGCACAGCGGCGACATGGAGCTGGCCATCGGCGCCGCCCGGGCCCACAACCGGGGGATGCTGGAGTTCTGCTCGGTCGACCCCCGGCTGCTGCCCACCTGCTACGTCCCGCTCGCCGACCTCGAGCGGGCACCGGCGCTGGCCGAGGAGGCGATCGAGGCCGGGGCCGCCGCCCTGCTCGTCGCCTCGGGCTGCCCGCCCGGGCACTCGCCCAGCCACATCGCGCTCGACGGCGTGTGGGCCCGGGCCGAGGAGGCCCGCATCCCGATCGTCTTCCACGTCGGCGGGACGGGCGACCTCATCGACCCCGACTACTTCAACAACGGCCTGCCGGTCCCGCCCGACTTCCACGGCGGCGAGGAGAACTTCCGGTCGGTCGACTACATGGGCATCCCCGGCCCGCCGGCGCAGACGCTGGCCACCATGATCTTCGACGGCGTGCTGGAGCGGTTCCCGGACCTGCGCATCGGGGTCATCGAGCAGGGCGCGATCTGGGTGCCGTCGTGGTGCCGCCAGATGGAGTCGGCCTTCGACGCCTTCAGCCGCCACGAGGAGCGCCTGCGGGCCCTGTCGCTGCGCCCCAGCGAGTACGTGCGCCGGCAGATCCGCTTCACCCCCTACCCGACCGAGGACGTCGGCTGGGTCATCGCCCAGGCCGGGCCGGAGGTCTGCCTGTTCTCGTCCGACTACCCGCACGTCGAGGGCGGCCGCCGGCCGATCGAGCGGTTCGAGGCGTCCCTCGACGCCAGCGACATCGACACCCACGCCCGCCAGCGCTTCTACGCCGACAACTTCCTCGACCTCATGGGCTCGGCCGTCGAGCACCTCGTCCCGACCTGACCCACGCCCGGGCCGCGGCCCCGCCACCGCCCCGCGCCCCGCCGGTTCGCGCCGATCGACCGGCGGCGCCGCCGGGCACTCCCGGCTCAGCGACGCTCGGCGGCCTGGCCGGCGATGTCGACCACCAGGCCCCGCAGCTCGTCGGGGACCCCGGCGCGGCGCCACCAGTCGATCGCGGGCACGTCGTGGTGCAGGGCCTTCGCAAGCTCGAGCTCTCCGCCACGAGCTCGGATGGCCAGTTCCAACAGGTCCTGGTCCATGGCCCTCAAGCATCCCCGATCGGGGGCCGGATCAGAAGCGAGTTGCCCGGATCCTCACACGCCGTTCACACGACGGCGACACAGCGGTTCCCGCCGTCACGCCAGCCGGTCGGGATCGAACGTCCACGGCGTCGCCGGCAGCGCCGCCGGGTCGAAGGCCGGCAGGAGGTCGGCCACCGACGCCACCCGGGTCCCCGGTGGCGCGAGGCCCAGGGACGCCGCCATCGCCCCGAGCACGACGTCGGGCTCGACGCCGCCGGCGCGGAGCTGGGCGAGGGTGACGGCCCCGTGGCGCTTGGCCAGGCGCTGGCCGTCGGGCCCCAGCACCAGGGGCACGTGGGTGTAGGCCGGAACCCGCAGCCCCAACCGGCGCGCCAGCCACACCTGGCGGGGCGTCGTGTCGAGCAGGTCGTCGCCCCGGACCACCTCCTCGACCCCCTGCTCGTGGTCGTCGACCACGACCGCGAGCTGGTAGGCGGGGGCGCCGTCGGCCCGGCGGACGACGAAGTCGTCGATGGCGCGGACGACCCGGCCGTGCAGCCGGTCCACCACCTCGACCCGCTCGCCCCCCGCCCGCACCCGCCACGACGGGCGCCGCCCCTCGGCGGCCCGGGCGGCCCGCTCCTCGGGCGTCAGGTCGCGGCAGGTGCCCGGGTAGGCGCCCTCGGGCAGCGGGCCGTGGGGCGCGGCCACCGCCGCCTGCACCTCCCGCCGGGTGCAGTAGCACGGGTAGAGCAGGCCGTCGGCCTCCAGCCGGGCCAGCGCCGCCTCGTAGCGGTCGAACCGTTGGGACTGGCGCACGACCTCGCCGTCCCAGTCGATCCCCAGCGCCCGCAGGTCGGCCAGGTGGGCGGCCACGTGCTCGTCGCGCGACGCCACCCGGTCGAGGTCCTCGACGCGCACCAGGAAGCGCCCGCCCGACGAGCGGGCGAACAGCCACGCGAGCACCGCCGTGCGCAGGTTGCCGACGTGCAGCGGCCCGGTGGGGCTGGGGGCGAACCGTCCGGTGGGCACCCCGGTACGTTCTCAGGCCGCCGGGTCGAGGCTCCAGACGGTGACCGGGCGGTCGAACCCCTTGAGCATGCGGCGCCCGGCCGGCTCGAACGCCAGCTCCTCGTCGTCCGCCAGCGCCTCGGCCACCGCCGCGTCGACCAGCACCTCGCCGGGGATGGCCGTCGCCGCCAGCCGGGAGGCGAGGTTCACGACCGGCCCGTAGTAGTCGCCGTGGCGGAACAGCACCTCGCCGAACACCAGGCCGCCGCGGGGCTGGGTGCCGTCGGCCGTGAAGGTGCGGACGAGGTCGGCGGCGATGCGGCACCCGGCCGCCGGGTCGACGGCGGCGAACATGATGGCGTCGCCGATGAACTTCACGAGCCGGCCCTCGTGGGCGGCGACGACCTCGAAGGCCCGCGACTCGAAGCGGCTGACGAACGCACCCAGCTCGTCGGGGTCGAGCCCCGCCTGCATGCCCGTGGAGCCCACGAGGTCGACGAAGCCGACCGCCAGCCGGGCCAGCTCGCGGCGGGCGACGCCCTCCTGGACGACGCGCTGGCGGGCCACGGCCTGGCGCATGTGGTGCCGGAACACCGCGCCGAGGCCGACCCCCAGCTCGAGGGCGAGCGAGGTGGCCCGGACGTTGGCCTCGGCCATCTCGGCGAGCGAGGCGCCCTGGCGGCGCAGCTCCCCCTCGAGCCCCTGGACGTAGACGGCGACGGCCGCCTCGGCGATCCGCTCCATCGCCCCGGCGACGACCCGCAGGATGTCGCGGCCCTGCACGATGCCGACCTCGGCCGCCACGTGCATCCGCTCGACGAAGGTGACGTCGGCCGAGGAGAACAGCGGCGCGTCGACGTCGGGCACGATCACGCCCAGGTCGTGGAACATGCCCACGACGTGGCTGAGCGGCACGCCCGCCCGCTCGGCGACCTCCCGGGCCGACAGCTCCGACGCCCGCTCGATCACGAGGTCGCCGGCCAGGCCGGCGAGGCGCTCGTCGTCGATGCCCCGGGCTCCGTCCGTGCGGCCGTCGACGCCGCGCGCCGCGAGCCAGCGGCGCACCTCGTCGGCCCCCGGTGCGGCGCCTGCGCGATCGCCCATCCCGGCGCAGGGTAGGCGGCCGGCCCCCGGGCGGCGAGCGCTCTACCTGCGGAGGGCGGAGATGAGCTCGCCCTTGCTCATCGACGAGCGGCCGTGGATGTCGCGCTCGCGGGCGCGCTGCAGCAGCTCGGCCTTCGTCATGTCCTCGTACGTCGGCGACCGGCCGCCCTTGCGCGACGCCGGGCGCCCCGCGTTGGAGATGCGCGCCGCCTTGCCCTTGCTCATGCCCTCGTCGCGCATGGCCTCGTACTGCTCCGGGCGCTTGACGCTGGGGCCGTGGTCGGATCCTCGCGGCATCGGTGCCTCCTCGCCGGGGTCACCCACCCGTCTACCCCCGCGGACGCCGCCCAACCCGACCGGCCACCCACGGTCCGCCGGGCGCGCCACCGCCCGGCCGTCGGGCCGGGCGGTGCGGCGGAGAGGGTGGGATTTGAACCCACGGAGAGCCTTGCGGCCCTCACCTCCTTAGCAGGGAGGCGCCTTCGACCTGACTCGGCCACCTCTCCGGGCTTGTGAGGGCTGCATGTTAGCCGCAGGGGGCCGTGTCCGCCTCGCCCCACGGCCGGTGCCCGGGGCGCATACTGGTGCCATGGGCAGCTCGGGCGGTCCGGGCCCGGGGCGGCGTCGCCGCCTGGCGGTCCTGGGCGCCCTCGCCGTCGTCGTGGTGGCCGTGGCGGCCGTGCTGTGGACCCGCCGGGACGACGGGTCGGACACGGCCACGGAGCCGCCCGAGCCGGCCGAGGAGGGCGTGCTCCCCCTGCTCGGCACGACCGGTGAGGTGCCGCAGCGGGCCGCCCTCGCCGTGAAGGTCGACGCCACCGCCCACGGCCGCCCCCAGGTCGGCCTGCTGGCCGCCGACGTCGTCTTCGAGGAGGTCGTCGAGGGCGGGCTGACCCGCCTGCTCGCCGTCTACCACTCGACCGACCCGGAGACGGTCGGGCCCGTGCGCTCGGCCCGCTCGACCGACCTGTTCCTGCTGGCCGAGCTGGGACGGCCGCTGTTCGCCTGGTCGGGAGCCAACCCGACCTTCGCCGCCGCGGTCGAGGCGGCCGACCTGATCGACGTCGGCGTCGCCGCGGCCCCGGACGCCTACGAGCGCTCCGACGAGCGGCGGGCGCCCTACAACCTCTTCGCCGCGCCGGCCGAGCTGCGGGCCGCCGCCGAGGGCGAGGCGGGGGCGGCGACCCCGCCCCGGGCGCTGTTCACCTACCGGCCCGAGGGCGAACCGCTCGCCGGCCCGGGCGTCGAGCCGGCGGCCGGCTTCACCACCACCGGCGCCGGTGGGCTGGCCACCGAGATCACCTGGGAGTGGGACGAGGACGCCGGCGCCTGGGTCCGAACGCAGGACGGGACGCCGCACGTCGACGGCGACGGCGACCGGGTGCAGGCCACCAACGTGCTCGTGCGGTTCACGACCTACCGGGACAGCGGCCAGCGCGACGTCACCGGGGCGGTCGTGCCCGAGGCCGAGCCGGTGGGGGAGGGCGACGCCTGGCTGTTCAGCGACGGGTCGGTGCTGCGGGGCCGGTGGCAGAAGCCGGCCGAGGACGCCCCGACGACGTTCACCACCGCGGACGGCGCCCCGATGGCGCTGGCGCCGGGCACGACCTGGGTCGAGGTGCTGCCGCCCGGCACCGGCGACGTGGTGCGCTGAGGGCGGCGGCCGGGCCCTGGCCCGGGCGCCGGACCAGGCCAATCCGGTCGAGCGCCGGCCCGGGGGGCCGTACGATCGGGCCGTGGTGGGCCGCGGCGTGGCGCGACGGGTGGCGGATTCGGTGCTGTCGGCCGCGCTCGCGGGGACGGGCCGGCTGCTGCTCGTCGCCGGCGAGGCCGGCATGGGCAAGACGACGCTCGTGCGGTCCCTGGCCGAGGACGCCCGCGACCGGGGCGCCGTCGTGCGGTGGGGCGCCTGCTGGGAGGGCGGCTCCCTCCTGCCGTTCGCCGCCTGGATCGACGCCCTCCGCCGGCCGGGGCGCGACCTGTGCGACGAGGTCGTCGCCCGCCTCGGCGACGCCCGCGCCGGCCAGGCCACCGACGCCGCCTCGGCGGCCCGGGCCCGCAGCCGCCTGTTCGACGACGTCGTCGACGCGCTCGAGCGGGAGGCCGCCGGCCGGCCCCAGGTCGTCGTCCTCGAGGACGTCCACTGGGCGGACACCCCGACGCTCGCGCTCGTGCGGCGGGTGGCGGCCCACCTGCCGGCCATGGCCGCGCTGGTGGCCGTGACGTTCCGGGACGACGAGCTGGACCCGGCCGAGCTGGCCGGCATCGGCGGCGCGGCCGAGTGGCTCACGCTCACCGGCCTGCCCGAGGACGAGGTGGCGCCGGTCCTGGCCGCGGCGCTCGGCCGGGAGCCGTCGGCCGACGAGGTGCGGTCGGTGCACCGGCAGACGGGCGGCAACCCGCTGTTCGTCACCCAGGTCGGCCGCCTGCTGGCGGCGGGCGCACCGGCCACCGTCCCCACCGGGGTGCGGGAGGTGCTGGCCCGGCGCCTGGCCCGCCTGTCGGTGGCCTGCGACCGGGTCCTGGCGGTCGCCGCCGTCGTCGGCACGACCTTCGACGTGGACGTGCTCGTCGAGGTCACCGGCGAGCCGCACGACCGCGTCGTCGCCGCCCTCGACGAGGCGGCCCGGGCCCGGGTGGCGCAGCCGGTGGAGTCGCGACCCGACCGCTGGTCGTTCGTGCACGACCTCGTGCGGGCCGCCCGCTACGAGGCGCTCGGGGCGGGCGAGCGGGCCGACCTCCACCGGCGGTTGCTCGACGTCCTCGAGGCGCGGGGGCACAGCGACGCCGGCCTGCTCGCCCACCACGCGGCCCGGGCCCGCTTCGAGCCCGGCGACGTCCGGCCCGTCGCCCTGGCCGTCGGCGCCGCCCAGGAGGCCCTGGCCCGGCTGGCCTGGCCCGAGGCGCTGAACCTGTGCGAGCGGGCCCTCGACGCCGCCCCGGAGGGCGTCGAGGGCGACCTGTGGCGGGCGGAGGCGCTGCTCGCCGCCGGCGACGCCCGGCTCCGCACGGGCGACGACGACGAGGCGGCCGAGGCCTTCGGCGCCGCCGCCGAGCTCGGCCGGCGGCACGCCCGCTGGGACGTGGTCGCCCGGGCCGCCCTCGGGTTCGCGGCCGGCCTGGCCAGCGTCGAGGTGCCGCTCATGGAGGCGCGCCAGGTCGCGCTGCTGGAGGAGGCGGCCGATGTCCTCGACGATGGCTCGCCCCTCCGGCCGCTCGTGCTCGCCCGCCTGTCGGTGGCGCTGTCGTTCATGGGCGCCGACGAGCGCCGGCTGCAGCTGGCCGACGACGCCGTCCGCCTCGCTCGGGCGCTCGGCGGCCCGGCGGCGCTCGGTGCGGCCATCGCCGCCCGCTGCGACGCCACCGCCGGGCCCGACCACGTGGACGAGCGGCTGGCCGCCGCCACGGAGATCGTCGCCCTGGCCCAGCAGGCCGGCGACGTCGGGCTGGAGCTGCTG
>PKRH01000080.1 GCA_017577565.1 Thermoanaerobacterales bacterium
GGTCTGGGCCCACCCCGACGACGAGACGTACCTGGCCGCCGGCGTCATGGCCGCCGCCCGCGACCACGGGCAGCGCGTCGTGTGCGCCACCGCCACCGCCGGCGAGCGCGGCACCGACGACCCCGACACCTGGCCGCCCGACCGCCTCGGCCGGGTGCGCCGCTGGGAGGCGGCCGCCGCCATGGCCGTGCTCGGCGTCCGGGAGCACCTGGTGCTCGGCCTGCCCGACGGCGACCTCGCCGCCCACGAGGAGGAGGGCCTCGACTGGGCCGGCCGCCTCGTCGACGCGGTGGCGCCGGACACGATCCTGACGTTCGGCCCCGACGGCATGACCTTCCACCCCGACCACCTCGCCGTCCACCGCTGGGTCACGGCCGCCTGGCACCGGCGGGGCCGTCCCGGCCGCCTGCTCCACGCCACCCCGACGGCCGAGCACCTGGCGGCGTTCGGCGACCGCTACGAGGAGTGGGGGATCTACATGACGGAGCAGCGCCCCACGGGCGTGCCGGTCGCGGACGTCGACCTCCACCTGTGCCTCACCGGCCCGGCGCTCGACCGGAAGCTGGCGGCGCTGCGGGCGATGTCGACCCAGACGGCCGGCGCGATCGCGCTCCTGGGCCCGGCGACGTACGCGGCGCAGGTGGCCGAGGAGGTCTTCGTGGCCGCGCCGGCGGCCCCGCCCGGGTAGCGTCGGGGCCGGGCGGTCCGGGCCGCCGCGGGCGCGGCGGGTCGCCCGGGCTCGCCGAGCGCGCCACGAGGGGGACGATCACGGTGGGAGCCACGACCGCCACCGGTGCCGCGGATCGCCGCCGCACGACGCTGACCGCCGCCGTGCTGGCCGCCGGACTCGCCCTCGCCTGCGGGGGCGACGGCGGCTCGGACGCCGCGCCCGACGCCGGCGCGGCCGTGGCCGGCGAGGCCGAGGCCTGTGGGCCGCTCGAGATCGTGGTGGTCAACGACGACGGCGTGGGCAGCCCGGCCCTCGACCTGCTCGCCGAGCGGCTGACCGCCGACGACCGCTTCGAGGCCGAGGTCACGATCGTCGTCCCGGCCGGCGAGCGGAGCGGCACCGGCGACGCCACCACCCCGGGCGGCGCGCCCCACGACGAGGCGGCGACGCCCGGCGGGGCGCCGGCCCGGGCCGTCGACGGCTACCCGGCCGACGCCGTGGCGGTGGCGCTCGACGACCTGGCGCTGGACCCCCACCTGGTCGTGTCCGGCATCAACCTCGGCCAGAACGTCGGGCCCCTCGTCGACGTCTCGGGGACGATCGGCGCCGCCCGCACCGCGCTGCGCCGGGGCGTGCCCGCGCTGGCGGTCAGCGCCGGCCTCGCCTTCGACGAGGCCCAGTTCGAGGCGGGTGCCGACCTGGCCGCCGACTGGATCGCCGGGAGCTGCGACGCCCTGGCCGGGCGGGAGGCGCCGACCGACGCCCTGGCCAGCATCAACGTGCCCGCCTGCCCGCCCGAGCGGATGGGACCGCTGCAGGAGGTTCCGCGGGCCGCGGCCCTGCGCGAAGGTGAGGACGTCTTCACCTCCACCTGCGACCTCGCCGATCCGGCCCCGGCCGACGACGTGGCCGCCATCCGCGCCGGCTACCCGGCGCTCACCCTGGTCGACGCCGAGCCCTGAGCACCGGTGACATGGACGCCCCCGACGTGACCGTCCGCCGCATCTACGAGCCGCCCGAGGCCGACGCCGGCCGGGCCCGGGTGCTCGTCGACCGCCTGTGGCCCCGGGGGGTCGCCAAGGCCGCCGCGGGCATCGACGAGTGGGCCAAGGACGCCGCCCCCAGCACCGAGCTGCGGCGCTGGTACGGCCACGAGCCGGAGCGCTGGCCCGAGTTCGCCCGCCGCTACCGCGACGAGCTGCACCGCCCGCCGGCGTCCGGCGCGGTCGGCCGGCTGCTCGCGCTGGCCCGGGAGCGGCCGCTCACGCTGGTCACCGCCACCCGCGACGTCGACCGCTCGGGCGCGCGCGTCCTGGCCGACCACCTGCGGGAGGTGGCGGGCCGGGCCGGTGGGTGCGAGGACGAGGGCGGCGAGGCGCCCTGCTTCGCCCACCTGCTCGACCTCGACGAGGAACCGGACGAGGCCGGCGACGGCTCGCCGCCCGATCGGCCGGACTGATCGTTCGCTCGCGGACACCGCTGTTCTGCCTATGCTGCCTGGAGCCCTGGGCCCAGGCCCGGGCCCCCGCCCACTCGACGACGAGCAAGGTGATCCCACGTGGCTGACTACGAGATCCCACCGCCCGAACCGAAGCCGATCGACGAGAAGAAGTGGCTCGAGCTCAAGGACCTCATGGAGCGGGCCGTTCTCAAGGGGCACCCCTACCAGGGCACCGAGAAGTGCAGCAACTGCCTCTACTACCTGAACCCCGACGACGACATCTCCTACTGCTGGCACCCGACGCTGCGCATCCTCGTGGGCGGCGAGTGGTGGTGCCAGTGGTGGGAGGCGATCCCCGAGAGCTGACCCGCTGACGGCCGGCGGGCCGGACGGCCCGACGGCGCACCGGTTCCGAGGACCGCGCAGCGGTGGCGCACGGCGCGTCGGGGCGTCGTGGCCGCCGCTGTGGCGCGCCCGGGCCCGGTCGCGGCCGGGTCGTGTCAGGCCCCGGTCACCCCAGCCGCCCGAACATGAACTGGGCCACCGGCGTCGCGTCGGGGAAGGCCCCGGTGAGGCCGGCGGCCAGGTAGCCCTGGTCGGAGATCAGCGTCTGGCCGCTGATGGCGGCCGCCGCCGGGCTGCACAGGAACACGAGCGCGCAGGCCTGCTCGATCGGCGTCGACGGCTCGGTGCCGACGTCGGCCCGGTAGTCGGCGGCGAAGGTGAGCCACAGGTCCTTGTTGGCCTGGGCGAGCGGCGTGTCGGTGGGGCCGGGGCAGATGGCGTTGATCCGGATGCCCCGCTTCATGAGCGGGTGCGCCTGCCGGGCCACGTAGGCGCACATGGCCTGCTTGGTCGACATGTAGTCGGCCTTGCCGTGGCGCTGGAACCAGTCGACCGCGGCGTCCCAGTCGGTGGTCTCCAGCAGCTCGGTGAGCTGCTCGAGGTTGGCCTCCCACCCGAGCCCGGCGGCCGAGGAGATCATGCCGATGGCGCTGCCCCGGGGCAGGGCGTCCCGATCGAGCAGCCGGTCGACGAGGTAGCGGTGGGCGACGAAGTTGATGCGCTCGATGCCGGGGGTGCCGTCGGCGACCCCGGCGCAGCACAGCAGCGCGTCGAACGGGCCGCCGGCCTCCTCGAGGGCGGCGTCGACGGACCCCCGCTCGGCGAGGTCCACGTGGACCGGCTGGACGCCCGGCAGGGTGACGGCGGCGCGGTCCATGACGACGACCTCGGCGCCGGCGTCCAGCAGCAGCTCGGCGGCGGCGGCCCCCATGCCCGAGGCCCCGCCGACGACGAGGGCCCGCTTCCCGTCGAAGCGGAAGGCGTCGAACAGGCTCATGTCACCTCACCTCACCTCTTCTCGTAGGTGATGCCGGACGCCTCGACGTCCCAGGTGGTGGGCGTGACGCCCTCGGCCCGCAGCTCCCGCTTGAGCACCCGGCCGACGGGGCTCCGGGGGAGCTGGTCGCGGAACTCGATGTAGCGGGGCAGGGCGAAGTAGGGGAGCTCGTCGAGGCACCAGCGGAACAGCTCCTCCTCGGTGAGCCGGGCGTCGGGCGCGAGGGTGGCGGTGACCTTGAGGTCGTCCTCGGTGAGCTGGCTGGGCACCGCGTGCACCGCGACGTCCGCGACGGCGGGGTGCTTCATGAGGATGCGCTCGACCTCGAAGCTGGAGATGTTCTCGCCCCGGCGGCGCAGGTAGTCGGCCTTGCGGTCGACGAAGTAGAGGTAGCCGTCCTCGTCGATCCGGCCGATGTCGCCGGTGTGGTACCACCAGTTGCGGCTGGTGGCGACGGTGGCCTCGGGCCGGCCCCAGTAGCCCTCGAACATCACGTGGGGCCGCTTGGGGCGGATGACGATCTCGCCCTCGCTGCCCCGGGGGAGCTCGTTGTCGTCGTCGTCGAAGATGCGGACGTCGAAGTACTCGGTGTTGATCACCCCCGCGGCGTTGGGCTTGTTCTCGACCCCGGGGGGCTGCCAGGAGATCAGGCTCGCCTCGGTGACCCCGTAGGCGCCGGAGAAGGTCTCGATCCCGAACCGCTCCCGGATGATCCGGTCGACCTCGACCGGCAGCGGGGCGGCGCCCATGAGGCGGAGGGTCGTGTTGGCCTCGGGGGCGCCGGAGCGGGGCATCTCCGGCCGGTCCACGTCGTGGGCCAGCAGGTAGGCCATCGTGCCCAGCGTGGAGGTGATGGTGGCCCCCACCCGGTTCATCTCCGGCCAGAAGTTGGACACCGAGAACCGCCGGTAGATCGCGGCCCGCCCGCCGAACACCAGCGGGCCCAGCACCGCGGTCACCAGCGCGTTGAAGTGGAACAGCGGCAGCGGCGTCCACACCACGTCGTCGGCCGTGCGCCGCCAGCAGATGCCGATCTGCTCGGTCAGGGCCACGTGGTAGTTGTGGCTGAGCATGCAGCCCTTCGACGGGCCGGTCGTGCCGCCGGTGTAGATGAACGTGGCCAGGTCCGACGGCCGCGACTCGATCGCCGGGCGGCGCTCGTCCGCCTGGAGCAGGCCGTCCCAGGCGTGGACCTTCGCCTGCACCCCGTCGACGGCGCCGGTGTCCCCGACCACCACCACGTGCTCGAGCTCCGGCACCCGGTCGGCCACCCGGGCCACCCGCTCGGCCAGCGACTCCTCGACCACCACGACCCGGGCGCCGCAGTCGGTCAGCTGGTGGACCAGGTAGTCGCCCTTGTAGGCGGTGTTGATCGGCACCGCCACCCCGCCGCCGCGCACCGCGCCCCACCAGGCCAGCATCGCCTCCGGCGAGTTCTCGATCAGCGTCGCCACCCGGTCCCCGGGCGTGACGCCGAGGTCCGCGTAGGCGTTGGCCAGCCGGTTGGCCGTCGCCTCCACCTCGGCCGCCGTGAACGCCGTCCCGCACACGTCCAGGTAGGGCGAGTCCGGGTCCGCCTCCAGGCGCTGGTCCAGCACCCGGTTGCAGGTCGACATCTCACCGCTGCGCCAGATCGGGTCAGACATCGGCACCCCCGTCCGCCGGGCCGTCGCCGGCACACCTCATGCGAACCCCCTCCACGCCGTCGCCGCCGGCAGCCGCGGCAGCGGCGCAGATTGTATATAACTCGCCGCCCACCACCCGGCCCGGCGGACCGGGCACGATCCAGGCCCGCCGGCTGGGACCGCTCGTCATGCGGCCCGGCCCCCGGGTGGAGGTGCGGGAGAACGCCTTCCCCACCCCGCTCGAGGACCGCGGCCGCCGGCGGCGCGCCCTCACGGGGCCGGGTCGGGCCGGGCGGGCGCGCCGCTAGCGTGGTCGCCACGCTCGCCAGGAGGTGATGCCATGCCCGCCGTCACGGTCGAGGACGCCAGCGCCCTCCCCCGCATCGTCGCACCGCCCCCCGGTGCGCGCGACCGCCCGATCCGCTCGATCTCCGAGGCCACCCGCGGGTTCGAGGGCGAGGGTTTCCCGGTGCGCCGGGCCTTCGCCGGCGTGCCGCTGAGCGAGCTCGACCCCTTCGTCCACCTCGACCAGATGGGCGAGGTGAACTACGCCCCCGGCGAGCCGAAGGGCACGCCCTGGCACCCCCACCGGGGCTTCGAGACCGTCACCTACATGATGGACGGCGTCATCCAGCACGCCGACTCGACCGGTGGCGGGGGCGTCATCCGCGACGGCGCCACCCAGTGGATGACCGCGGGCAAGGGCATCCTGCACATCGAGACCCCGCCCGACGACGTGGTGGCCGCCGGCGGCTGGTTCCACGGCCTGCAGCTGTGGGTCAACCTCCCCCGGTCGAAGAAGTGGGTCGACCCCCGCTACCAGGACCTGGCGGCCGACCACGTGGCGCTGGGCACGACGCCCGCCGCCGACACGCTGCTGCGGGTGATCGCCGGCGAGGTCGGCGGGCTCCGGGGGCCGGGCGCGACGCACACGCCGATGGCGATGGTGCACGCCACGCTGTCGCCCGGGGCCCGGGCGGTGATCCCCTGGCCGCCGTCGTTCAACTGCCTGGTCTACGTGTTGGGCGGCGCCGGGCTGGTCGGCGCCGAGCGGGTGCCGGTCGCCACCGGGAACCTGACCGTCTTCGGCCCCGGCGACGTGTTCACCGTCGAGGCGGCGCCCCACCAGGACACCCGCACCGGCGGGCTGGAGCTGCTGTTCCTCGGCGGGCAGCCGATCCGCGAGCCCGTCGCCTGGTACGGCCCGTTCGTCATGAACACCAAGGCCGAGATCCAGCAGGCGTTCGAGGACTTCCGCGCCGGCCGCCTCGGCACGGTGCCCACCCACACGCAGGCGCCGACCGACGAGGTGGCCGAGCGCACCGGCTCGCCGCTCGACTGACGGTCGCGGCCGGCCGGGGCGCCCGGCCGGCCGGGCTCAGGCGATCTCCGCGGCGACCCGGTAGAGGCCGGGGCTGGCGGTGGCGAGGGCGGCCGCCCGCCGGGCGTGCGCCGCGGCCGCCGGGTCGGCCTGCGTGGCCCGGGCGTCCTCGGCCCGGCGCCAGCGGGCGACGTTGACGACCCGCCGCCCGTCCAGGGAGGCGAGCAGCGTCAGCGACTCGAAGCCGGGCCGGTGGCGGATCACCTCCTCGGCGCCGGCGGTCAGCACGTCGAGCAGCGCCTGCTGGTGGGCGGGCTCGACGTCGAAGACGTTCACGAAGGTCACGGGCTCGTCGCTCACGGCCGGTTCCTTTCCGTCGGGTCCGTCGGGCGGCGGGGTCCGTCCCGCCGCCCGGTCGTGACGACGCAGCCGACCGGGACGTCAGGTCCGGTCCCGTGGTGCCGGCCGCGCCCGCGGGGCGAGCGGCGAGACCTCACACCGCGGGCGGCCGCCTCGTCGGTACGGTCATGGCGATCAGCGACGCGACGCTCGGCGATGCGGGCGCGGCGGAGCCGGCCGACCGGGGCCTGCTGCTCCACGCCGCCTACCGGATGCTCGGGTCGGTGTCCGAGGCCGAGGACGCCGTCCAGGAGGCCTACGCCCGCTGGTACGCGCTCGACCCCGGCCGGCGGGCGGAGGTGCGCTCGCCGACCGCGTGGATGGTCACGACGGTCAGCCGCATCTGCCTCGACGTGCTGGGGTCGGCCCGGGCCCGGCGCGAGCGCTACGTCGGCGAGTGGCTGCCCGAGCCGGTCCCGCCCTCGGCGCCGTGGGCCGCCCGGGCCGGGGAGGCGGCGGCCGACCCCGGCGAGGCGGTGTCCCTGGACGAGTCGCTGCACATGGCGCTGCTGGTCGTGCTCGAGACCATGACCCCCGCGGAGCGGGTGGCGTTCGTGCTGCACGACGTCTTCGGGTTCCCCTTCGCCGAGATCGCCGGCATCGTCGGCCGCTCGCCCCAGGCCTGCCGCCAGCTGGCCTCGTCGGCCCGGCGACGGCTGCGCCCGGACGGCCCGGGCTCGGCGCCGGCCGGGCGCCGGGACCACGCCCGGGCCGTGGCCGCGCTGAAGGCGGCGTGGCGGGCCCGTGACCTCGACGCCCTCGTCCGGCAGCTCGACCCCCGGGTGGTGGCCGTCGCCGACGGCGGCGGCCGGGTGCCGGCGACGCGGGCTCCGGTGGAGGGCGCCGAGGCGGTGGCGGCGACCCTGATCGACGTCCACCGCCGCGTCCCGGGCCTGGCCCTCGACGACGCGGTGGTCAACGGTGAGCCCGGGCTCGTCGCCCGGGACGCCGCCGGGACGGTCGTGGCGGTCGTCGCCGCCCGCCCCCGCCCCGCCGGCATCGACCGCCTCTGGGTCGTCCGCAACCCGGACAAGCTGGCCCGCTGGAACGCCCCGCCGGACGCCCCTCCCCGATCCGGCGTCCCCCACCGGCACGACGCCACCTGAGCGACGCCGGAACCGCCGGGCGCGATCGGGCCGACCCGCCTTCGACCCGTCCCGGCGTCCCTCACCCGCACCACGCCACCTGACGGACGCCAGAACCCGGCGGCGCCGCTCGTGCCCCGACCGGCGCGCCGGGGTCGTCGGTAGCGTGGCCGGCGTGACGCTCGGACCCCTCTCCATCCTCGACCTCGCCACCGTCGGCCGGGACGAGACGATCGCCGACAGCTTCGCCGGCAGCGTGGCGCTGGCCCAGCTCGCCGAGCGCACCGGCTACACGCGGGTCTGGTACGCCGAGCACCACAACATCCGCTCCATCGCCTCGTCGGCCACGGCGGTGCTCATCGCCCACGTCGCCGCCCACACCTCGACGATCCGGCTCGGCGCCGGCGGCGTCATGCTCCCCAACCACTCGCCGCTGGTCGTCGCCGAGCAGTTCGGCACGCTGGCCACCCTGCACCCGGGCCGCATCGACCTCGGCCTCGGCCGCGCCCCCGGCACCGACCAGCGCACCCTCCAGGCCCTGCGCCGGCACCCCGCGGCCGCCGAGCACTTCCCCCGCGACGTCGTCGAGCTGCGGGGCCTGCTGAGCGACCGGAGCCCCATCCCCGGCGTCCGGGCCATCCCGGGCGAGGGCACCCACGTGCCGCTCTACATCCTCGGGTCGTCGCTGTTCGGCGCCCAGCTCGCCGCCGTGCTCGGCCTGCCCTACGGCTTCGCCTCCCACTTCGCGCCCCAGGCGCTGCACGACGCCGTCCGCGTCTACCGCGAGCGGTTCGAGCCGTCCGAGCAGCTCGACCGGCCCTACGTGATCGCCGGGGTCAACGTCATCGCCGCCGACACCGAGGAGGAGGCCCGCCGGCACCTGGAGATCACCCGCCGGGCCCGGGTCCGCAGCCTGTTCGGCCGCGGTGACCGGCGGCTGAGCGACGAGGAGGTCGACGCCATCCTGCGGTCGCCGAGGGCCCTGGCCGTCGACGAGATGATGCGGTACACGGCGGTCGGCACCCCCGACGCGGTCGTCGCCTACCTCGACGAGTTCCGCCGGAGCTGCGGCGCCGACGAGCTCATCACCGTGCACGCCACCGCCACCGTGCCGGCCCGGCTGCGCTCGGTGGAGCTGCTGGCCGAGGCGGCCGGCCTCGAGCCCGGCGACCGCGCCGAGCCGATCCCGGGCGTCGGCGCCCCGGGCTGAGGCCGGCCGCAGGACCGGCAGAGGACCGGTGGGGGCGGCGGGGCGATCCGGCCGCCGCCCCCACCGGGCACCGTCAGCCGGCCTGGATGGCCGCGCTCACCACGGCCGCCATCCCGTCCATGCCCCGGGCGTTGGGGTGGAACGGCGCCGCGAGGTTGCCGGGGACGAGCGGCTCGACCCACCGGGTGCCCGAGCTGCGGCAGGCGTCGTGGCCGATGCTCGGCGTGTAGACGTCGACGTAGGTGGCGCCGTTGGCCGCCGCCTGCTGCGCCAGCATGGCGTTCAGCGACTTGTGGGTGCTGCGCAGGTAGGGGACGTCGTTCCAGGCGAGCGGCACGCTGGGCCAGCAGCCGCTGCCGGTGTCGGGGACGATCGCCGGGTAGCCGACGACGTAGATGCGGGCCTGCGGCGCCCGGGCCCGGATCCCCTGGATCGTGGCGGCGATCTTCGGCGCCGTGGCGGCGATGCGCTGCTGCAGCTCGTCGACGCCGTTGCGGACATAGCGGTCGCGGCACGGCGAGCCGAAGGGCGTCAGCGAGGCGCAGTTCTCGAGGATCGAGCTGAAGCCGATGTCGTTGCCGCCGATGCCGAGGGTGACGACGGTCGTGTCGGCGGTCAGCGCGTCGAACTGCGGCGGGTTGGGTCCCGGGGTGACGTTCTGCGGGCTCGTCATGTCGCCGGTGTCGGCCCCGCTGCAGCTGACGTCGGCGAACTGGCCGAACCGCAGGGTCCTCTGCACCTCGCTCGGGTAGTTCTGGTCGGAGCGCAGGCACCCGAGGGGCGAGAGCGACTGGTTGGGGATGAGCGGGCCGGCGGTGAACGAGTCGCCCAGGGCGACGTAGCGGCCCGGTGTCTGCGCGGCGGCCGGGGCGGGCGTCAGCCCGATGCCGAGCGCGCCGGCCAGGGCGAGGACGACGGCGAGGATCGCCCGCCGCCCACGGCGCGACCTCGCGACGGGCAGAGCACTGGACGTCATGGGTCCCCCTCTCTCGCTGGGCCGCGCCGCCGCGCGGCCCCCAGGCGGACCCCTACGTCACGTAGGCGGGCGGCAACGGCACGTGCGTGCCGTCACTGTGCAGCCGGCGCCGGGGTGTGTCAAGCGTCACACCGACGCGCCCCGAGGGCGGGTCCGGCGCCAGCCGTCCCAGTAGGTGACCTCCTCGATCGGCCGCCGCTCGGCCTCGCCCCAGCGCCCGAGCGGGTAGCCGACCGGGATCATCGCGTAGGTCTCGACGTCGTCCGGGATGCCGAGCACGGCCCGCACCTCCCCCTCCCGCAGCTTGTGGACCGTGGTCAGCGCGGTGCCCAGGCCGAGGGCGCGGGCCGCCAGGAACAGGTTCTGCACCGCCGGGTAGACCGAGGCGGGGTCGGCGCCGCGGGCGGCCGGCACGACGATGACGGGTGACTCGCCCATGTGCTCGCCGAGGTGGTCGGCCGAGTCGAGGATGCGGGTGGTCTGCCGGTCGTCCGGCGGGACCACCCGGCGGTAGCGGGCGCCGACCTCGGCCCAGCAGGCCCGGTAGATCTCGCCCAGGCGGCGGCGGACCTCGGCGTCCCGGGCCACCACCCACCGGACCGGCTGGCGGTTCCCGCCGCTCGGCGCCTTGCTCGCCGCCTCGAGGATCGTCCACAGGTCCTCGTCGCGGACCGGCCGGTTCGGGTCGAGCCGGCGCATGGCCCGCGTCGTCCGGATGGCGTCGAAGACGTCCATCTCAGGACACGACCACCCCGCCGTCGCAGGTGATGGTGTCGCCGACCGTGAAGGCACCGGCCCGGGAGGCGAGGTAGATGGCCAGCCCGGCGATGTCCTCGGGCGTGCCGACCCGGCCCCGGGGCATGGCCCGCCCGACGGCCTCCCAGTCGGTGCCCTCGACGTCGCCGCCGGTGCCGATGCCGGTGCTGAGCATCCAGGTCGGGAACGGCCCCGGGGCGATGGCGTTGACCAGGATGTTGCGCTTGACCAGCGCCGCGGCCAGCTGCCGGGTGAGGGCGTGCACCGCGGCCTTGGACGGGCCGTAGGAGTAGTTCTCGAACGACGGCGTGCGGATGCCGTCGACCGAGCCGATGTTGATGACGCGGGCCGGGTCCTCGGGGGTGGCGGCCGCCTCGAGCATCGGCAGGAGGCGCTGGGTCAGGAAGAAGACGCCCTTGACGTTGGTGTCCATCACCTTGTCCCAGCCGATCTCGGGGAACTCGTCCAGCGGCGCGCCCCACGAGGCGCCGGCGTTGTTGACCAGGACGTGCACCGCGCTCTCGTGCTCCCGCAGCCCGGCGACGAACCCGTCGATGCCCTCGAGCTCGGCGAGGTTGGCCGGGATCGACACGCAGGTGCCGCCGTACTCGGCGGACAGCCGCTCGGCGGTGGCGTCGCAGACGTCGGCCTTGCGGGAGGTGATGTAGACCTTGGCGCCGTTGGCGAGGAACCCGGCGGCGATCATCTCGCCGATGCCGCGGGATCCCCCGGTCACGACGACGACCTTGTCGCGCACCGAGAAGAGGTCGTCGATCGTCAGCTTCGTCATGCGTCGGTCCTCCGGGACGGGGTCGTGCAGGCGAGCCCATTCGTACTCGACGCGGGCCGCCGAGCCGCAGCCGGGCGCGCCGGCTCGACAGCGGCCGCCCGGTGCCGCATCGTCGCGGGGCACCGCAGCCACCGGACCGAGGGGAGACCATGGACCTCACCGACCACGTCGTCATCGTCACCGGCTCGACCAGCGGCATCGGCGAGGCGATCGCCCGGCGGCTCGCCGGGGCCGGCGCCCGCGTCGTCGTGAACTCGGCCCGGTCGGTCGAGGCCGGCGAGGCGCTCGCCGCCGAGCTGGGCGACGCCACCTACGTGCAGGGCGACATCGCCGACCCCGAGACCGCCCGGCGCCTCGTCGCGACCGCCGAGGAGCGGTGGGGCCGGCTCGACGGGCTGGTCAACAACGCCGGGGTGACGATCGACGTCCCCCAGCCCGACATCGAGTCGGTCACCGTCGAGCACTGGAACCGGGTGCTGTCCGTCAACGTCACCGGCACCTTCCTCGTCTCGCAGGCGGCGCTGCCGCTGCTCCGCCAGGCGCCGGACGGCTGGATCGTCAACATCAGCTCGATCGCCGGCACCCGCCAGACCGGCAGCTCGCTGCCCTACGCGGTGTCCAAGGCCGCCGTCGACCACCTGACCTCGATCCTGGCCAAGCACTGCGGCGGGGAGGTGCGGGTCAACGCCGTCGCGCCCGGCCTGGTCGACACGCCGTGGACCGCCGACTGGGGCGACCTCAAGGAGGGGGTGAAGGCCATCGCGCCCCTCCACCGGGTGGCGACGCCCGAGGACGTGGCCGACGCCTGCATGGCGCTGATCTCGAGTCGCTACGTGACCGGCCAGTCCCTCCTCGTCGACGGCGGCCTCAGCCTGGTGATCTGACGGCGCGGGCAGCGTCGATGCAGGCGGGGGCGCGTGTCACAGCAGTGGTGTACCTATGGGGCGGCGTGCGTTTCCCGCACCCGGGGCGTCCGATCGCGACACGAGCTGGAGGCAGGGCGGACGATGGCCGCAACCAGGGATTTCAGTGCGCTGGTGCGGGTGGTCGATGAGCACGAGCACCAGCGCCTGACGAGGCATCTCGCCGAAGGCCTCATCGAGCACCTCGATCCGGCGGACCTCGCCAAAGCCCTCAGGCAAGCGAACACACGCGTCCGCCGCGATCTCCTGCAGCACGCCGGGCTCCCCTACAGGCAGCCCCCGCCGCCCACCCTGTGCCGGCAGCTCATCGACAAGGTCAAGGCGCCCGAGGCGTGTCCGACGTTGCACCCGATGCTGTGCCGAGCGATCGGGAGCGCCTACGAGCGCCGCCTGCACAAGCTGGTCGAGGGTACGGACCTCGACGGAGCCTCCGACGATCCGGATGCGTTCCGCCGAGAGATCGCACACCGCGTCGAGGACATCCCGCCAGTGATCCTTGCGTACGCCGTCCTCGACTGGCTCACGCGACATCGCCACAAGCCGACGTCTCCCCAGGTTCTCGCGCTCATCCACCTCGTGCAGGTGAGCGCACCCTTCGCCACCTCCGACGGGGGGACGCGTGATCTCGAGGACCTGATCGCCGAGGCGATGGCGGCAGCGCGAGATGACGCTGGTCTCGCGATGGCCCGCCACCTCATCGCCAGCGTCAGCGAACGGTGGCCGCAAGCGTCGGCCGCACTGGCACGGGTGAGCGCGTTCGCTTCCGAATCAACCGAACCCTCGCTGCTCCTGCCGATCGGCGACGACCTACGTGGCCTGGTCATCGAGCTCGAGCGTCAACGCCGAATGGTGGCGGCGATCACAGCTCTCGAGGAACAGGAGGACGGCGGCCACGTCACGCTCGTCGACGTCCGATCGCTGGTGGCGGAGCTGGAAGCGGCGGAGAGGAGCGCCAGAGCCCTCGACGAGATCCTTCGGCTGGACGGGCCGGACGACATTGCGGCTGAACTGGCCGAGATCAAGGCGGCCGCCCGCGAGGCACGCACGAACCACGGTGCAGCGAGTGACGGCCTCTGCGCCCTTCTCTCGGTCGTGAAGGGCGAGAGCGCCGCACCCTACGACGACATCGCGACCTTCATCGCCGAGTTCCCTGACATGCGGGCCGTGGTGAACGCCGCGCTGAAGGGCGAGGTCGCGGTGCGCGCCGAGGAAGGAACGGAGACCGGCACGCACGTCGCGGACGACCCGCATGCGCCCATCGAGTCGGCCGAGGATGCGGCCTCTGCCAAGGTGACAGAGGACGCCGCTGACGACGACGGATCCGCCACGACGTCCTCCGACGACGGCGACCCGTCCACAAGTGAACCGACGGCGACCTCGACGCCGGACACCAGCGACGAGCCACGTCGGTCGACGAGCGCACCAGACGACGACGCGGTGGACTCAACCCACGACGAACCGGATACCGGGACGTCACAGAGCGGTCCGGCCCCCGCCGAAGAAGCAGATCCGGCATCCGCGACGGATGTGAGAGGCGACCTCGAACCGGTCGAGACACCGAGCGCGGCGGAGACCGGCGATGAAGCCGACGACGATCCCGCCGACGGCGACGTCGACGAGCGGCTCGACACGGCGCTTGCGCGCGCGCTGGAGGACGGCCGGTTCGGTCTCGCCGCCCACATCGCCGAGGCGCAGGGCGAGCTCGACCGTGCCACCGCCTTCCGTTTGGCTGCCCTGGCCACGGAGGCACGTGCTGCCGCCGGGCCGTGCGCAACCCGGTTCAAGGAGCTGCTCGATGACGCCGAGGTCCCTCCGGACCCGGCGTCCCGCCTCGTGCTGCTCCCGGCTGCTCTCCGCATGGCGCTCGTGGCGCCCTACAGCGGCTCGGCAGCACTCGCCGCTCGCCTCTCGTCCACGTTGCCCGAGCTGCAGCCGCTGATCGACGCCACGCTCCGGGCGTCCCAGCAGGGCGTCGCGCTGATCGACGACGTGCTCACCGTCGCGGCCGACCTCGACCAGGCGGCTCGGGCCGTCGATGAGGCTACCGAGGCGATCCGCGCCCATCTGGCCACCGCGGGGGCCCGCACGATCAAGTACCAGCGGGCCACCGACGTGTGGAAGACGCTCATCGGCAACGGGGGCATCCTCCGCGACTACCTCACACCCGCGCTCACGTCGCACGCGTCGGACGAGGAGCGTCTCGACATCGCCAAGCGGATGCGCGACCAGGCAGCCGAGCTCAGCACCGCGAAGAGGCGCGATGCGGAGATCGCGAATGCCGACACCAGCAAGAAGCGCAAGGCGATCCACTCTGGAGCCGCGGCGAAGCTCACCGAGTACTGGGACGAGACGGTGCAGCTCGGCGTCACCTGGGCCGACGCGGTGATCGCTGCTGACCGTGCCCGGAGCGTAGGTGAGGGCTCCTGGCAGCAGCGCGAGATCGACGCACTCCGGAGAGCACACGACCAGACGCGCGGCGCTGTCGCGGCGTCGTTGGACGAGATCGGTCACGGCGATCCCCTGCTCCGAGGGGCGGTCTGCGCCGCGCGGCACCTGCTCGACTCCGTCAAGGACCTGCTCTCCGGTGTCCGACCGGACGGCGGTGAGCCGGCCCCGGACCGCGTGCTCAACGCCGACCTCCTCGCAGCAGCCCCCTTCCGCTTGAACGACGACTTCACGATCGGGCGCGTCGTGGCCGAGTCGGTGGCCGACGACCTCGATGACGTGGCGAGTCGCTCGTTCACCGACGGACTGTTGAGCGGCTTCGACCGCCGCACGGAGCTCCACGACCACGTCGGCACGGCCCTCGTCATCCAGGTGCTCCGGGAGGCCGGCCACCCAGAGGTCGAGGCACTCGACGACCGCCGCACAGAAGCGCTGGTCGCCGCCCGTCACGTCGTCGCCGAGCGCTGGTCGGCGGCGCGTGACCGCCTCGAGTCCGACCGTCGGCTGGGCTTCCTCGACGAGACCCGCTGGCGACTCCTGACCGCGAAGCTCGAGGACCACGATCCCACCGACCGCGAGGACCTGGATCGGGTCGACGACGCCGTCCAGGAGGTCTTCGTCGCCCTCGAGGAGAACCGGCGCGAGACGCTCGCCGAGTTCCGGGACCACCTCGACTCGTTGGCAGACGATCCGACCATCGCCACCGTCCGCGAGAAGGTGCTCGCTCGCGTCGAGGCGGGCGACCTGGCGACCGCGTGGGAGTACCTGTCACTTGCCCGCGAGGGCAGCGACATCCCCGAGAGCGTCGAGGAAGCCCGTCCCGCCGAGTTCCTCGCTCCGCGGCTCGACGACGCGCTCAGCGGGATCAACCTCGCGGCCAGCTCCACCCGCCAGACCGTCAGGCGTCGTGCACGGCTCGGCCCGCTCGACTTCGCCAGCTTGGACGACGACGCGGCCGAGACGGTGATCTCCGGCCTTCGGGCGTGGCGCGACATCAGCCGCGAGGACGACCTCGCGTCGGTCGACTGGGAGCAGGTGCTCCCGCCGGTCCTCCGAGTTCTCGGGATGTCCGCGGCGAGGATCCGGCCAGCCGCCGAGAACCGCCCCAACGTCAGGAACCACCAGTGGATCGACCTCGTCTCCGTCGAGGTCGACGGCGATCCCCTGGTGCCGACCTTCGCGCCGGAGCCAGGCGGTCACACCGTGTGGAAGGTCCTGGTCAACAGTGGTCCGCCTGACACCGTCGAAACGTACCTGGCTCGGGCGCGGATCGGTGAGCCGGTCTTCCTCCTCCACCTGCGCCCGCTGGGCTCCAAGGGCCGGGCGAAGCTGGCCAGGACGTTCCGGGAGAACCGTCGAGCGGTGGCGATCATCGACAGCAACGTCATGGCGTGGGTCGCGGCCACGGGCCCCGGCGACTACGAGCGGACGATGCAGGCGGTGCTGCCCTTCGTCACCGCCAACCCGTACATGCCGGATGCGTACGGGCTCGTGCCGGAGTCGATGTTCTACGGCCGTACCGCCGAGCTCGATCGCATCGTGCGCCAGCATGGCGGGACCTCGTACGTCTACGGTGGCCGCCAGCTCGGCAAGTCCGCTCTGCTCCGCCACGCGAAGCGGGTCTTCGAGCGGGACCCTGATCACGTCGCGATCTACATCGACCTCAAGGCGAAGCAGGTCGGGCGGCCACGACCGGCGGACGCCGTCTGGGAGGAGCTCTGGTCCGCCCTCGTCGCAGAGGGGATCGCGGAGGGCGACGCGCCGCGTCGACTGGCGCCGAGTGTGACGAAGGCGATCACGACCTGGCTCGACGGTGACCCTGGTCGACGGCTCCTCGTCCTGCTCGACGAGTGTGACCACTTCATCGAAGCCGACACCAAGGGCGATCTGGCCGTGTCGGCCAGCCTCAAGGGCCTGATGGAGGAGACGGAGCGCCGGTGCAAGATCGTCTTCGCCGGCCTCCACACCGTCCAGCGCTTCTCGACGGTGGCACGCAACGTGTCCAACACCCCGCTCGCCCACCTCGGTGAGCCCTTGGCCATCGGCCCACTCGACGGACGGCACGCCGCCGAGCTGGTGACGCGCCCGCTGGGCGCCCTCGGATACCGGTTCGAGTCCTTCGAGCTGGTCAACCGGATCCTGGCCCACAC
>PKRH01000081.1 GCA_017577565.1 Thermoanaerobacterales bacterium
GGGTCACCGTCGCCCGCCGCCCGGCTCGTGCGCACCTCCCCGGCGTCCGCGCCGCCCGGCGCGGAACCACGATCGTTCCCGTCCACGACGTCCTACCCTGCCACGTCCGGCGCGACGCCACCCAACCACTCGGCGTGACGGCCACCGGCGGCCGGGCCCCGCCACCCGACCGCGCCCGGTCGGGCGCAGGGCCGCCGGCCGCGACCTCTGCTGCCCTCAGCGCTGCGTGCCACGCTGCTGCTGGTCGTCGAGCTCCGCGGTGTCGTCGTCGACTGCGCGAGGGTGCTCCAGCGCCATGTGGTCGCTCAGCTCGTTGCGGGACACGAAGCGCAACTCACAGTGCGGACACTGGTGGACGTCGGTCACGTGCTCCAGTGTCGCGCTGCTACGTTCCCGACGGGCGACAAACCCGTGACAAACCGGAGAGGCGGCAGTCCGACCAGGGCGGTGCGCCGCCCACGAGAGGAGTACCTGCCCATGGGCATCTGTGACGGACGAGTGGCGATCGTGACCGGCGCCGGCCGTGGCATCGGCCGCGAGCACGCGCTGCTGCTGGCCAGGCAGGGCGCGAGCGTGGTGGTCAACGACCTCGGCAGCGCCGTGGACGGGTCGGGCAGCGACGTCGGCCCCGCGCAGCAGGTGGTCGACGAGATCGTCGCCGCCGGCGGCAAGGCGGTCGCGAACACCGACGACGTCAGCGACTGGAAGGGGGCCGAGCGGCTGATCAACACGGCCGTCGAGACCTTCGGCAAGCTCGACGTCCTGGTCAACAACGCCGGCATCCTCCGCGACCGCATGCTCGTCAACATGACCGAGGACGAGTGGGACGCGGTCATCAAGGTGCACCTGAAGGGCACGTTCGCCCCCTCGCACTTCGCGGCCAACCACTTCCGGGCCCGGTCGAAGGCCGGCGAGGAGGTCGACGGCCGCATCATCAACACCTCGTCGCCGTCGGGCATCTACGGCAACGTCGGCCAGACCAACTACGGCGCGGCCAAGGCGGGCATCGCGGCGTTCACGATCATCGCCGCCAAGGAGCTGGCCCGCTACGGCGTGACCGTCAACGCCATCGCGCCGGCGGCGCTCACCCGCATGACCGCCGACCTCGGCATGGGCCAGGCCGAGGGCGAGGCCCGCGAGAAGCTCGACCCGAAGCACATCGCGCCGATCGTCTGCTGGCTGGCCAGCCCGCTCTCCGCCGGTGTCACCGGGCGGGTGTTCGACGTCAGCGGCCGCATGCTCTCGGTCGCCGAGGGCTGGCACCGGGGCCCGACCATCGAGGACCCCGACGACGACCCCGAGGTGCTGGGGCAGGCCGTCCTCGACCTGGTCAAGCAGGCCCGGCCGAACGCCAACATGTTCGGCTACGACGAGAGCTGAGGTCGCGGCCGTGCCCATCAACCCCGACGCGGTCGGCACCACCTCGGAGCCGGTCCGGCGCCGCTGGACCTCGAAGGACTCGCTGCTCTACGCCCTCGGCGTGGGGGCCGGGGCCGAGGACCCCACCACCGAGCTGGAGTTCACGACCGAGAACAGCCAGGACGTCACCCAGCGGGCCCTGCCCACCCAGGCCGTGGTGCTCGCGCCCATGGGCGGGGCCCTGGGGTCGATCGGGACCTTCAACCCGGCGATGCTCGTCCACGGCGAGCAGGCCGTCGAGCTCCACCGCGAGGTGCCCGTCGAGGGCGAGCTCGAGGCCGTCTCCCAGGTCGTCGGCATCTGGGACAAGGGCTCGGGCGCGGTCGTCGAGACCGAGACGAAGGCCACCTCGGTGGCCGACGGCGAGCCGCTGTTCACCACCCGCGCCAGCCTGTTCATCCGCGGCGAGGGCGGCTGGGGCGGCGAGCGGGGCCCCTCGACCAAGGTGGCCATGCCGGACCGGGCGCCCGACCACGAGGTCACCTACCAGACCCGGGTCGACCAGGCGCTGCTCTACCGGCTCTCCGGCGACCGCAACCCGCTGCACTCCGACCCGAAGTTCGCGGCGCTGGCCGGGTTCGACCGGCCGATCCTCCACGGGCTGTGCACCTACGGGTTCACCGGCCGGGCGCTGCTCCACACCCTGTGCGGCAGCGACCCGGCGCTGTTCCGGTCGATGGCCGGGCGGTTCTCCAGCCCGGTGTTCCCGGGCGAGCCGCTGACCGTGCGGATCTGGGTCGAGAGCGCGGACGAGGGCCGCGCCCTGTTCCAGACGGTCGGCGGCGACGGCCGCGTCGTGCTCGACGCCGGCCGGTTCCGCTTCGGCCCCGCCTGAGCACCCGCCCGCCGGCCGGCCGAGCTGCCCGTCGCCCGAGGGCGCGGCGGCCCCGCGGCCGGCCGGCGGGCCGTCCTGCCCGTCGGGCCCGCTCAGAACAGGCGCAGCTCGTTCGGCTCCAGGCCCCGCAGCGCGTCGTAGTCGACCTCGACGCAGTCGATGCGACGCTGCCCGGCCAGCACCCGGGCCTGGGGCTTGATCTGCTGGGCGACGAGCACGCCCCGCACCGGGCGCAGGCGGGGGTCGCGCTCGAGGAACTCGAGGTAGCGGGTGAGCTGCTCGACGCCGTCGATCTCACCCCGCCGCTTGACCTCCACCGCCACCGTCCGGCCCTCGGCGTCCCGGCACAGCAGGTCGACGGGCCCGATGTCGGTCGGGTACTCGCGGCGCACGAGGCGCAGGCCGGGGGCGATGGCCTCGCAGTTGGCGGCCAGCAGCTCCTGCAGGTGGGCCTCGACCCCGTCCTTCGAGAGGCCGGGGTCGACCCCCAGGTCGTGGGTGGTGTCGGACAGCACCTCGTGCAGCGTGATGGTCAGCGTCTCGCCCTTCGGGGAGCGGACCGTCCAGACGAGGCGGCCCTCGTCGTCGACGCCCTCGGTCCGGGTGTTGGGGGCGTTCATCCAGTTGAGCGGCTTGTAGGCGCCGCCGTCCGCGTGCACGGCGACGCACCCGTCGGCCTTGACCATCACCAGCCGGGTGGCGAGGGGCAGGTGGGCGGTGAGGCGGCCGTCGTAGTCGACGGTGCAGCGGGCGACGACGAGGCGCACGGCGGCGACGATAGCGGCGGGCCCCGACCCGGTCGGCGCCCCCCGGCCGGCGCGGCGGGGCCCCCGTGGCCGACGGCCGGCCGGTCAGCGGCGGCGCCGGGCGAGGTTGCGGCGGATGGTCTCGCGCCGCCGGCGCAGCTCCCGGTGGGTGAGCCGCTCGGTGCTCGCGTCGACGCCGAAGCTCGCCTTCACGCCGTCGAGGTCGACCTCGACCGTGCGGGGGTCGATGCCGACGTCCTCCATGATCCGGTCGCCGTGGCGGGTGGCGAAGTACATCGACAGGTTCGTGATCTCGCCGAACAGGTCGAGGTCGGGGGCGAGCGTGGCGATGGCGCCGTCGAGGAACACCATGTTCTTCACGAACAGCATGAGCTCCTTGGGCAGCCTCGCCCCCAGGCCGAGCAGGGCCTTGATCACCTGCTGCAGCTCCTGGACGAGCTGCTCGCCCGACATCGTCGTCGGGTCGACCGCCGGCTGGTCGAGGCGCAGCTCGCGCACGACCCGGTCGAGGTCGGCGTCGGGCGGCAGCACGCCCAGGTCGCGCAGGGCGGCGAGCTGGCCGGTCAGGTCGTTGGTCGACCCCGCCATCAGCAGGCGGAGGAAGGCGATGCGGCGGGGCTCGTCGAGGCGGCCGGTGATGCCGAAGTCGAGCAGGGCGGTGCGCCCGTCGGGCAGGACGAGCAGGTTCCCGCCGTGCAGGTCGCCGTGGAAGATGCCGTGGAGGATGGCGCCCTCGAGGAAGCCGATCATGCCCGTGCGCACGACCGCCTCGGTGTCGACCCCGGCGCCCCGCATGCCGACGACGTCGTCGACCCGGAAGCCGTCGAGGCGCTCCATCACCAGCACCCGGCGGGTGACGAGCGTGGGGTGGGGGCGGGGCACGACGTAGCCCCGCTGGCCCAGCTCGGCGAAGGTCCGGGCGATGTCGAGCATGTTCTCGGCCTCGAGCCGGAAGTCGAGCTCCTCGGTGATCGTCTGGGCGAACAGCTCGACGAGGGCCGGCGGGTTGGCCAGCGCCGCGATCGGGATGCGCCCGACCAGCAGCGGGGCGAGCCAGGCCATGACCCGCAGGTCCTCGCGCACCCGGCGGGCGACCGTCGGGCGCTGGACCTTGACGACCACCCGCTCGCCGGTGCGGAGCGTGGCCGCGTGGACCTGGGCGATCGAGGCCGCGGCGAGCGGCGTGCGGTCGATCCACCGGAACACGTCCTCCAGGGGGCGTCCGAGGTCGGCCTCGATGACCTCCCGGACGACCCGGAACGGCTCGGCGGGCACCCGGTCCCGGCACAGCTTGAACTCGTCGACCAGCTCGGCGGGGAAGATGCCCTCGCCCGAGCTGATGATCTGGCCGAGCTTGATGTAGGTGGGCCCGAGCCGCTCGGCCGCCCTGCGCAGGCGCCGGGAGATGCCGGCCCGGCTGTGGCTGCCGCCCTGGCGCCGCTCCCGCAGCGCCCACAGCGCCAGCGCGCCGCCGAGGTGGCGGACCACCGTCCCGAGGCGGGCGCCGGGCGGCCAGCGGCGGGGCGCGGTGAGCCGGGGGACCTCGGCCACGACCGCCCGGCGCACCTCGTCGAGGCCCTGCCGCCAGGCGAGGGCGTCGGGGTCGGTGATCGTCCAGGGCGGGGTGTCGCTGAAGCTGCCTGCCGCGAGGTCGGGGGCGCCGGCCATCCCCGGCAGTCTGCCCCGTGCCGGGCGGGACGCCCCAGCGGGGTCAGCGGCCGGCGTCGGCCTCGACCGGGGCCACCCGGCCGTCGACGACCGCGACGCCCTCGGCCGCCAGGCGGCGGGCCTGCTCCCGCTCGTGGCCCGGCACGAGGCGGCCGGTGGCGGTGACCACCCGCCACCAGGGCAGCTCGTCGCCGCTGGTGGCGAGCAGGCGGCCGACCGCCCGTGCCGCCCCGGGGAACCCGGCCTCGGCCGCCACCTCGCCGTAGGTGACGACGTCGCCGGGCCCGAGGGACTGGAGCACCCGGACGACGGCCTGCTCGAATCCGGACATGGCGCGAACAGTAGAGGCCGGTGCCGGCGGCCCCGGCCCGGAGGTGGCCGGCCGGGTGGCCGTGGTGACGGGGGCGAGCCGGGGCCTGGGGGCCGGGTTGGCCGCCCGCTTCGCCGAGGCCGGGCTCGCCCTGGGCCTGTGCGCCCGGCACGAGCCCCCGGTCCCCGACGGCGCCGCCGAGCGGGCCGTCACCGCCGCCGTCGACGTCACCGACCCCGACGCCGTCGACCGCTTCGCCGACGCGGTCGTCGAGCGCCTGGGCCGCATCGACCTGTGGGTGAACAACGCCGGGCTGCTGGCCCCGATCGGCCCGCTGCGGGACGTCGACCCCGGCGAGCTGCGGGCGAACATCGAGGTCAACGTGCTCGGCGTCCTGCACGGCTCGGCCACCTTCGCCCGCCACGTCCGCAGCCGGCCGGGGGGCGGGACGCTGGTGAACATCACGAGCGGCGCCGCCACCCGGGCCTACGCGGGGTGGGCCGCGTACTGCGCGGCCAAGGCGGCGGTCGACCACGCCACCCGGGTGGTGGCCCTGGAGGAGGCCGACAGCGGGCTGCGGGCCTTCGCCGTGGCACCCGGGGTCGTCGACACCGACATGCAGGCGCTCATCCGGGCCACGCCGCCCGAGCGCTTCCCGTCGGTCGACCGGTTCCACCGGATCCGCGAGGAGGGCGCGTACAACAGCCCGGCCTGGGTGGCCGACCACGTCCTCGGGCTGCTCGACGCCCCGCCCGACGCCCCGGTGGTGCAGCGGGTGCCCGACGAGCCCCGCTGAGCCCGGCCCCCGGGCGGCGTCAGCCCCGGGCGGCGGCGATCACGGCGTCGGCCAGCTCCGGCCGGCAGACGAGCAGGTCGGGCAGCCAGGGGTCGGGCCGGTTGTAGACGAGCGGCGAGCCGTCCAGCCGGGAGGCGTGCAGCCCGGCGGCCCGGGCGACGGCGACCGGGGCCGCCGAGTCCCACTCGTACTGGCCGCCGCTGTGCGCGTAGACGTCGGCCTCGCCGAGCACCACCGCCATGGCCTTGGCCCCGGCCGAGCCGAGCTCGACGAGCTCGCCGCCGAGCGCCGCCGCCACCCGGGCCGCCTCGGCCGGGGGCCGGCTGCGGCTGACGACCACCCGGGGCCGCGCCGGCGCCGGCGGCGGCGGGGCGGGGGGCGGGTCGGTGGCCAGGGTCAGCCCGCGGCCCGGCAGCGCGACGGCCCCCGCCACCGGCTCGCCGTCGACCACGAGGGCGACGTGGACGGCCCAGTCGGTGCGGGGCGGCTCGCCGTACTCGCGGGTGCCGTCGAGGGGGTCGACGATCCACACCCGCCGGGCCCCGACCCGGCGGGGGTCGGCGGCACCCTCCTCGGACAGCACGGCGTCGTCCGGGCGCTCCTCGGCCAGGGCGGTCACCAGCAGCTCGTGCGCGAGCCGGTCGCCCTCCCGACCCAGGGCCCGCCCGGTGGGCCCGCCGTCGCGAGCCGCCCGTTCGCGCAGACCGACCAGCAGCTCACCCGCCTGCGTGGCGAGGCGAGCCGCCAGGGTGTGGTCATCGGGTGTCGCCTGCGGCATCCTCCATGCATACCAGGCGGGTCGTATTGCTTACCTATCTGGTCGGGATTTAGCTTGGAGCCCCGCATGACGACCCCGACGACGTCCGCCCCGCCCACGCCGCACTACCAGCTGACCCACCTGCAGACGCTCGAGGCCGAGGCGATCCACATCATCCGGGAGGTCGCGGCCGAGTTCGAGCGCCCGGTGCTCCTCTTCTCCGGCGGCAAGGACTCGGCGGTGATGCTGCACCTCGCCGTCAAGGCCTTCGCCCCGGCGAAGGTGCCGTTCCCGGTCATGCACGTCGACACCGGGCACAACTTCCCCGAGGTCATCGAGTTCCGCGACCGCCGGGTGGCCGAGCTGGGCCTGCGGCTGATCGTCGCCAGCGTCCAGGAGGCCATCGACGCCGGCAAGGTCGTCGAGGAGACCGGCCCCGGCGCCAGCCGCAACCGCCTGCAGACCGTGCCGCTGCTCGAGGCCATCGAGGAGAACGGCTTCGACGCCGTCTTCGGCGGTGCCCGCCGCGACGAGGAGAAGGCCCGGGCCAAGGAGCGGGTGTTCAGCTTCCGGGACGAGTTCGGCCAGTGGGACCCGAAGAACCAGCGGCCCGAGCTGTGGAACCTCTACAACGGCCGCCACCGCAAGGGCGAGCACATCCGCGTCTTCCCCCTGTCCAACTGGACCGAGCTGGACGTCTGGCAGTACGTCGCCGCCGAGGGCATCGAGCTGCCGTCGATCTACTTCGCCCACACCCGCCGCGTCTTCCAGCGCGACGGCATGTGGCTGGCCGAGTCGCCCTGGGTGACCCGGCGGGAGGGCGAGGAGGTCGAGGAGCGCATGGTGCGCTTCCGGACCGTCGGCGACGCCACCTGCACGGGGGCCATCGAGTCGACGGCCACCACCGTCGAGCAGATCATCGACGAGGTCGCCGCCACCCGGATCACCGAGCGGGGCGCCACCCGGGCCGACGACCGCATCAGCGAGGCGGGCATGGAAGACCGCAAGCGGGAGGGGTACTTCTGATGCCCGCCCGGGTGGCGGGCGGCAGCCCGGCAGGCCGACCAGTGAGGTGGACCTGAGCCATGGAGCTCCTGCGATTCGCGACCGCGGGCTCGGTCGACGACGGGAAGTCGACGCTGATCGGGCGGCTGCTCTACGACTCGAAGTCGATCTTCGAGGACCAGCTCGAGTCGATCGAGCGCACGAGCCTCGAGCGAGGCGACGCCTACGTCAACCTGGCCCTGCTGACCGACGGCCTGCGGGCCGAGCGCGAGCAGGGCATCACGATCGACGTCGCCTACCGCTACTTCGCCACGCCCAAGCGGAAGTTCATCATCGCCGACACCCCGGGCCACATCCAGTACACGCGCAACATGGTCACGGGGGCGTCGACCGCCGACCTGGCGCTCATCCTGGTCGACGCCCGCAAGGGCGTGGTCGAGCAGTCCCGCCGCCACGCCTTCCTGGCCTCGCTGCTCGGCATCCCGCACCTGGTCGTCTGCATCAACAAGATGGACCTGGTCGACTGGTCGCAGCAGCGCTACGAGGAGATCAAGGCCGAGTTCCGCAGCTTCGCCATGAAGCTCGACGTGCACGACCTGGCCTTCATCCCCATCTCGGCGCTGCACGGCGACAACGTCGTCGAGCGGTCGGCCAACATGCCCTGGTACGAGGGCACCTCGCTGCTGCACCACCTCGAGGAGGTGCACATCGCGAGCGACCGCAACCTCATCGACGCCCGCTTCCCGGTCCAGTACGTCATCCGCCCGCAGGACCAGGCCAACCACGACCTGCACGACTACCGGGGCTACGCCGGCACGGTGGCGGGCGGCGTGTTCAAGCCGGGCGACGAGGTCGTCGCCCTGCCCTCGGGGCTGACGACGACCATCGAGGCCATCGACTCGCCGAACGGTCCGGTCGCCGAGGCCTTCGCCCCCATGGCGGTGACCCTGCGGCTGGCCGACGACGTCGACGTGTCGCGGGGCGACATGATCTGCCGGGTGCGCAACCGGCCCCACGTCGGGCAGGACATCGACGCCATGGTCTGCTGGATGACGACCGAGGGCGACCTGCGCCCCGGGCAGAAGCTGGCCATCAAGCACACCACCCGGTGGGGCCGCACGCTGGTCAAGGAACTGCAGTACCGGCTCGACATCAACACGCTGCACCGCGACGAGTCGGCCGACCACCTGTCGCTCAACGAGATCGGCCGGGTCCGCCTGCGCACGACGGTGCCGCTGTTCTTCGACCCCTACCGGCGCAACCGCGCCACCGGGAGCTTCGTGCTGGTCGACGAGGTCACCAACAACACCGTCGGCGCCGGCATGATCCTCGGGCCGAGCGGCATCGACTGACGGCCGTGACCGGCGACGTCGTCTGGCACGCGGGCCTGGTCGACCGGGCCGACCGGCCCTCGGCGGGCGCGACGGTCTGGTTCACGGGGCTGTCGGGGTCGGGCAAGTCGACCGTGGCGGCCGAGGTCGAGCGGCGGCTGGTCGCCGCCGGGCGGCCGGCCTACCTGCTCGACGGCGACAACCTGCGCCACGGCCTCAACTCGGACCTGGGGTTCTCGGCCGCCGACCGGAGCGAGAACATCCGGCGGGTGGGCGAGGTGGCCCGGCTGTTCGCGGACGCCGGGGTGGTCGCGCTGGTCCCGGTCATCAGCCCGTACCGGGCCGACCGCGCCCGGGCCCGGGCGATCCACGACGAGGTCGGGCTGCCCTTCCTCGAGGTGTTCGTCGACACGCCGCTCGAGGTGTGCGAGGCCCGCGACCCCAAGGGCCTCTACGCCCGGGCCCGGGCGGGGGAGATCCGGGGGTTCACCGGCATCGACGACCCCTACGAGCCCCCGGAGCGCCCGGACCTGCGGCTCACGCCCGAGGACGGCGACCCGGGGGCCCAGGCCGCCCGGGTGCTGGCGCTGCTCGACACCGCCGCGCCGGGCGGTCGCGCTCAGGCGGGCGGCCCCGGCCGGTAGGTGCCGAACGACCAGACGTTGCCCTCGGGGTCGCGCACGGCGAAGTCGCGGGACCCGTAGTCCTGGTCGGTCGGTGGCATGACGACCTCCGTGCCGGTGGCGGCGGCCCGCTCGAAGCGGCTGTCGACCTCGTCGACCGCCACGTAGACGACCGTCGGGCCGAGGTCGAACGGGCCGCCCTCGGTCGTGCGGCCGAACCCGAACCAGCAGTCGCCGAGCCGGGCCTCCACGTAGGCGACCTGGCCGTCGGGGCCGCGGTGGACCGCGCCCTCCTCGACGCCGAACGCGTCGGCGAGGAACCGCAGCGCGGCCTCCGGGTCCCGGTAGTGGAGGACGGGGTGCATGGTGACGTCGGTGCCCATGACCGGCACGGTACGACCGGTGCCCCGGCCCCGGCTTGGACGTTCGTGATCTCGCGGGGGAGCGGTCAGAGCGACCGCTCGAGGACCAGCTCGTCGCGCAGCGGGATGCCGTGGCGGCCGACGACGGGGATCTGGGGCTTGACCCGGCGGGCGGCGTCGATCGCGCCCGGGTGCAGGGCGGCGAGGCGGAACCCGTGGCGCTGGTAGAGGCGGAGCGCGTCGAGGTTGTCGTTGGTCGTCAGCAACCACAGCGTCGACGCCCCGAGGCGGCCGGCCTCGGCGGCGCAGTGCTCGACGAGGGCGGCGCCCACCCCCCGCCCCTGGTGCTCCGGCGCCACGGCCAGGACCGCGAGCTCGGCGCGGCCGTCCGGGCCCGGCGGCGACCAGGTCACGACGCCGACGAGGCGGTCGCCCTCCCAGGCGCCCGCGCCCGGCAGCGCGAGCACGTCGACGACCTCGCCGAGGCGCGCCTGGTGGCGCCCGGCCACCGTGGCGTCGAGCAGGGCCTCGGCGGCGGCCTCGTGCGCTGGCGCGAGCGGTCGGACGGTCGGCACGGCGGGGACGGTAGCCGCGGCCGCGACCGGGCGACGGGCCGGCCGCGGCCGTCAGCGCACGAGCGGCTTGTACCGGATGCGGTGCGGCTGGTCGGCCTCGGCGCCCAGCTGCTTGCGGCGGAAGGCCTCGTACTCGCTGAAGTTGCCCTCGAACCACCGCACCTGGCTGTCGCCCTCGAAGGCGAGGATGTGGGTGGCGATGCGGTCGAGGAACCAGCGGTCGTGGCTGATGACGACCGCGCAGCCGGGGAAGGCCTCGAGCGCGTCCTCCAGGGCCCGCAGCGTGTCGACGTCGAGGTCGTTGGTCGGCTCGTCGAGCAGGAGCACGTTGCCGCCGGTGCGCAGCATCTTCGCCAGGTGCACGCGGTTGCGCTCGCCGCCCGAGAGCACGCCGACCTTCTTCTGCTGGTCGGAGCCCCGGAAGTTGAACGACGCCACGTAGGCCCGGCCGTTGACCTCCCGGTTGCCGAGCTTCAGCACGTCCTGGCCGTCGGTGATCTCCTCGTAGACCGTCCTGTCGGGGTCGAGGGCGTCGCGCGACTGGTCGACGTAGGCGAGCTTCACCGACGGCCCGATGCGGATGGTGCCGCTGTCGGGCTGCTCGGCCCCGGTCAGCATCCGGAACAGCGTCGTCTTGCCGGCGCCGTTGGGGCCGATGACGCCGACGATGCCGGCCCGGGGCAGCGAGAACGACAGGTCCTCGATGAGCAGCCGGTCGCCGTAGCCCTTCGACAGGTGCTCGACCTCGATGACGAGGTCGCCGAGGTGGGGGCCCGGCGGGATCTGGATCTGCAGGCGCTCGGGCGCGGACTCGGCCGCCTCGGCCTCGGCGCGCAGCTTCTCGTAGGCCTTCAGGCGGGCCTTGCCCTTGGCCTGGCGGGCCTTGGGCGCCATGCGGACCCACTCGAGCTCGCGCTCGAGCGTGCGCTTCCGGGCGGTCTGGGCCTTCTCCTCCTGCTCGAGCCGGGCGCGCTTCTGCTCGAGCCAGGCGGAGTAGTTGCCCTCGAACGGGTAGCCGCGCCCGCGGTCGAGCTCCAGGATCCAGCCGGCGACGTTGTCGAGGAAGTAGCGGTCGTGGGTGACGGCGACGACCGTGCCGGGGTAGTCGCGCAGGAAGCGCTCGAGCCAGGCCACCGACTCGGCGTCGAGGTGGTTGGTGGGCTCGTCCAGCAGCAGCAGGTCGGGGCGCGACAGCAGCAGCCGGCACAGCGCGACCCGGCGCCGCTCGCCGCCCGACAGCGTCGTCACGTCGGCGTCGCCCGGCGGGAGGCGCAGGGCGTCCATGGCGACCTCGATCGTCCGCTGCAGGTCCCAGGCGCCGGCGGCCTCGATCTTCGCCTCCAGGTCGGCCTGGCGCGCCCCCAGCTTCTCGTAGTCGGCGTCGGGGTCGGCCCAGGCCGCCATCACCTCGTCGTACTCCTGGAGCAGGGCGGCCACGTGGCCGACGCCGTCCATGACGTTGCCCTGCACGTCCTTGGTGGGGTCGAGCTGCGGCTCCTGCTCGAGCAGGCCGACCGTGTACCCCGGGGTGAGGCGGGCCTCGCCGGTGTAGCCGTCGTCGAGCCCGGCCATGATGCGCAGCAGCGACGACTTGCCCGCCCCGTTGGCGCCCAGCACGCCGATCTTCGCCCCCGGGTAGAAGGACAGCGAGATGTCCTTCAGCACCTCCTTGTCCGGGGGGTGGAACCGGCTCACCTTGCGCATGGTGAAGATGAACTGCGCGCTCATGCGCAGGGACGGTACCGGGTCACCGGTCCGGGCCCGAACCCCTGGTGGCCGGGGTAGGACCTCGGGGTTCCCCCGGTACGATCGCCTCCGTGGGTGATCAACCGTCGTCGACCGCCGCTCTCGGTCCCAACGCCTGGCTCGTGGACGAGATGTACGAGCAGTACCTCGAGAACCCGAGCTCGGTGAGCGAGAGCTGGCAGGAGTTCTTCGCCGACTACCGCCGCGAGGGCGACCACGCGACCCGTCCGGCCCCGACGGCCGACGGCGAGGCGCCGGCCGCCCCGGCACCGGCGGCCACCGCACCGGGCGGCGAGGCCGCCGCCCCGGCACCTGCGGCGCCCACCCCGGCTCCCGCGGCCCCGGCGCCGGCGGCACCCGCCGCTGCACCCCGGCCCGCGCCCCCCTCCGGCACCGCGGCCCCGACGGACGGTGGCGAGGAGCCCGGCGAGCCGCTCCGGGGCGCCGCCGCCCGCATCGTGGCCAACATGGAGGCCAGCCTCGGCGTGCCGACGGCCACGAGCTTCCGCGACGTGCCGGCCAAGCTGCTCGAGGTCAACCGCCGGGTCATCAACGGCTACCTGGAACGCACCCGGGGTGGGAAGGTCAGCTTCACCCACATCATCGGCTACGCGGTCGTCCGGGCCATCGCCGACACCGTGCCCCAGATGACCGCCACCTTCGTCAAGGGCGAGGACGGCAAGCCCCGCATCGTCCGCCACGAGCACATCGGCCTCGGCCTGGCCGTCGACGTCGAGAAGCCCGACGGCTCCCGCACCCTGCTCGTCCCGGTCATCCGGGACGCGGACACGCTCGACTTCCGCAGCTTCTGGGGCCGCTACGAGGAGCTGATCCGCAAGGTCCGGTCCAACAAGCTCAGCCCCGACGACTTCGCCGGTGCCACCGTCACCCTCACCAACCCCGGCACCATCGGCACCAAGCAGTCGGTGCCGCGGCTGATGCCGGGCCAGGGCGTGATCGTCGGCGTCGGGGCCATCGACTTCCCCGCCGAGTGGCGGGGCGCCGACCCGGCGATGCTGGCCGAGCTGGGCGCGTCCAAGACCATCACGCTCACCTCGACCTACGACCACCGGATCATCCAGGGCGCCGAGTCGGGCCTCTTCCTCAAGCGGGTCGAGGAGCTGCTGCTCGGGGCCGACGGCTTCTACGACGAGATCTTCGCCAGCCTCGGCGTGCCCTACGAGGCCGTCCGGTGGCGGCAGGACGTCAACCCGCTCGTCGTCCGGGAGCAGACGGCGCTCGAGAAGCAGATGGCGGTGGCGACGCTCATCCGGGTCTACCGGGTGCGGGGCCACCTCATCGCCGACCTCGACCCCCTGCGGTGGAAGGAACCGCAGATGGCGCCGGAGCTCGACCCGGCGACCTACGGGCTGACCATCTGGGACCTCGACCGCGAGTTCCTGACCGGCGGCCTGGGCGGCCGGGACCGGGCGCCGCTCAGCGAGATCCTGCGGATCCTGCGCGACGCGTACTGCCGCACCATCGGCATCGAGTACATGCACATCCAGGACCTGGAGGAGCAGCGCTGGATCCAGGAGCAGGTCGAGCGCCCGAGCCGCCAGGAGCTCGACACCGAGGACCTCCGCCACATCCTCAGCCGGCTCAACGCGGCCGAGGCCTTCGAGCGGTTCCTCGGCACCAAGTGGGTGGGGCAGAAGCGGTTCGGCCTCGAGGGCAGCGAGAGCCTCATCCCCATCCTCGACGCCATCCTGGAGGAGGCCGCCGACGACCACCTCGACGGCGTCGTCATGGGCATGCCGCACCGGGGCCGGCTCAACGTCCTGGCCAACATCGTCGGCAAGAGCTACGACCAGATCTTCAAGGAGTTCGAGGGCACGGTCGACCCCGACGCGGTCCAGGGCTCCGGCGACGTCAAGTACCACCTCGGCCAGGTGGGCAAGTTCCAGAGCCGGTCGGGCAACCAGATCACGGTCGAGCTGGCCGCCAACCCCAGCCACCTCGAGGCGGTCGACCCCGTGGTCGTGGGCATGGTCCGGGCGAAGCAGGACCAGATCAACCGGCCCGACGCCTTCTCGGTGCTGCCGATCCTGATGCACGGCGACGCCGCGTTCGCCGGCCAGGGCGTGGTCGCCGAGACGCTCAACATGAGCGACATCAAGGGCTACCGCGTCGGCGGCACGATCCACGTCGTCGTCAACAACCAGATCGGGTTCACGACGACGCCCGAGTCGGCCCGCTCCGGCATCTACGCCACCGACCTGGCCAAGATCGTCCAGGCGCCGATCTTCCACGTGAACGGCGACGACCCCGAGGCCTGCGTCCGGGTGGCGCGGCTGGCCTACGCCTACCGGCAGCGGTTCCACAAGGACGTGGTCATCGACCTCGTCAGCTACCGGCGCCACGGCCACAACGAGGCCGACGACCCCAGCTACACGCAGCCGCTGATGTACGCCAAGATCAACCAGCGGCGGTCGGTGCGGAAGCTGTTCACCGAGTCGCTGGTCAAGCGGGGCCAGCTGACCCTCGAGGAGGCCGAGGAGGCCCTCGACGAGTTCCGGGCCAAGCTGCAGCAGGCGCTCGACGAGACCCGGCAGTCGGCGCCGCCGTCCAGCCTGCGGGCGGCCGAGCCGCCGCCCCCGCGGGGCGTGCTGCCGCCGGTCGAGACCGGCGTCGACCGGGCGGTGCTCGACCGGGTCTACGACGCGCTGAGCTCGTGGCCGGAGGACTTCCACGTCCACCCCAAGCTGCTCAAGCAGATGGAGGCCCGGGACGCGATGGTCCGCGAGCAGGGGCAGGTCGACTGGGCGACCGCCGAGGCCCTGGCCTTCGGGTCGCTGCTGCTCGAGGGGACCGACATCCGCTTCGCCGGCCAGGACTCCCGCCGGGGCACCTTCAGCCAGCGCCACGCCGTGCTGGTCGACCAGGTCACCGGCCGCGAGTGGGCGCCGCTCGCGCACCTCGGCCCCGACCAGGCGAAGTTCTGGATCTACGACTCCCTGCTGTCGGAGTACGCCGCGCTGGGCTTCGAGTACGGCTACTCGGTGGCCAACAAGGACGCGCTGGTCTGCTGGGAGGCCCAGTTCGGCGACTTCGCCAACGGCGCCAGCATCATCATCGACCAGTTCGTCGTGGCCGCCGAGGACAAGTGGGGCCAGACCTCGGGCCTGGTCATGCTCCTGCCCCACGGCTACGAGGGGCAGGGCCCGGAGCACAGCTCGGCCCGCATCGAGCGGTTCCTCCTCCTCTGCGCCGACGACAACATCCAGGTCGCCAACGCCACCACGGCGGCCCAGTACTTCCACCTGCTGCGCCGGCAGATGCGCCGCGAGGTCCGCAAGCCGCTGGTCGTGTTCACGCCGAAGTCGCTGCTGCGGGCCCGGGCCAGCCGGTCGCCGATCGGCGAGCTCGAGCGGGGGCACTTCCGCGAGGTCCTGGACGACCCCCGGGTCGAGGACCCGGCGGCGGTGCGCCGCGTCGTCCTGGCCAGCGGGAAGGTGGCGATGGAGGCCCTGGCGGAGCGGGACAAGCGGGGCGCGCCGGTCGCCGTGGTCCGGGTCGAGCAGCTCTACCCGTGGCCCGGCGAGCAGCTCGCCGAGGCCGTCGCCCGCTACCCCAACGCCCGGGAGCTCGTCTGGCTCCAGGAGGAGCCGGCCAACATGGGCCCCTGGTCGTTCGTCGAGAGCCGCCTGACCGACCTGTTCGGCGACTCCCACGAGCTGCGCCGGGTCAGCCGGCCCGAGTCGGGCAGCCCGGCCACCGGGTCGCACGCCATCCACGTCCAGGAGCAGGAGGCGATCCTGGACGCGGCGCTGACGCTGGGGGGCTGAGGCCCCGACCGCCGGCGACGGTGTGACCAAGGTCACGTAACCTTGCCTTCCGTCCCGCGCGGGCCTGGTCGATAATGCCTGTTATCGACCCAGCGGCCGCTCGCCGCCCGACAGGTACCCGACGGAGGGGATCCACATGGCTCTCGACGAGTACGCCAGCAACGCCGAGATCATCGGCCGTGACGACGTCAACGACCTCGAGGCCATCCTGTCGGTGACGAACACCGACGTCGACGAGGCGATCCACACGGTCACCGACAACGCCGAGGCGATCTTCACCTGGGACTACGAGAAGGGCGCGCGGCAGGGGCTGAACAAGCTCTACGAGAAGGCCAAGCACGCCCAGTGGAACGGTGAGACCGACCTCCCCTGGGACACCGACGTCGACCTCGAGAAGAACGCGGCGCTGCAGCGCATGCAGTTCGCCGAGATGGAGCGCGACGTCAGCGGCACGCCGCTGGAGAAGTTCAGCGAGCAGGACTTCATCAAGCTGTCCATCGAGATGGACAGCTGGACGCTGTCGCAGTTCATGCACGGCGAGCAGGGCGCCCTGATCTGCACGGCGAAGATCGTCGAGACCGTGCCCTGGATCGACGCCAAGTACTACGCCGCCACCCAGGTGATGGACGAGGCCCGCCACGTCGAGG
>PKRH01000082.1 GCA_017577565.1 Thermoanaerobacterales bacterium
TACATCATTCTACTTTCGTCCTCGTGTGGTTTTTTTTTATTCTCGCCCCCCTCCACGGGTCCTACCCGAGTTCGCCTGTTGGACGGTCGGATGTGAATCAGGCACGACCGCCCCGCAGGCCGGCCCCGCCGGGCCGGCCGGGGGCCCGGCCGCCTGGGCGGGATCCGGCCGGTTCCGGGCCCGACCGGCCGGGTTCACGCGGGGCGGGGCGGACGTCGTAGCTTCGCCCGAGCCATGACGCCGCCCCGCCCCGACCGCCCGCGACGCCCCGCCCGCCGGCTCGCCGCGCTCGCGACCGCGGTCGCCTGCCTGGTGGCCGCCTGCTCCGGCGGCGACGCCGCCGCGCCCGAGGACGCCCCGGAGGACGCCGTGACCCCCGACGACACCGAGGCCGACCTCGCCGACCGGGACGACCCGCTGCCGGTCGTCACCCCGACGCCCCGCACCATGCGCTGGCTCGGCCCGGACGTCCCCGTGCCCCCGCAGGTCGCGGTGCGCCCCTCCCCCGGCGTCGACGACGCCACCCTCGCCGCGGTCACCGAGGCGCTGACGGCCGCGGGCGCCACCGACGTCGCCGTCGAGGACGCCGAGGGGGCCGCCGACGAGGCCCGGGGCGACGACCGGCCGGCGCTCACCGTGCTCGTCGGGGGCGTCGACGACGAGCCGCTCGCCGAGGCGCTGGCCGGCGCCCGGCTGGAGGTGCCCGCCGAGCTGCCGGCCGAGGGCTACGCGCTCGCCGCCTACGGGCGGTCCGACGGGACCGGCACGATCGCCCTCGCCGGCGCCGACGCCGCCGGCACGTTCTACGCCGCCCAGACCCTGCGCCAGCTCGTCGCCGACGGCGCGGTGGCCGGCGTCGGCGTGATCGACCACCCGGCCATGCGCCACCGGGGCAGCGTCGAGGGCTTCTACGGCAGCCCGTGGACGACGGAGGAGCGCCTCGACCTCCTCGCCTTCCACGGCCGCTTCAAGCTCAACACCTACGTCTACGCCCCCAAGGACGACCCCTACCACCGCGACCGCTGGCGCGAGCCCTACCCCGCCGACCGGCTCGCCGAGCTGCAGCGGCTCGTCGAGGCCGCCGACGCCAACCACGTGCGGTTCACGTTCGCGGTCTCGCCCGGCGTGTCGATCTGCTACTCCGACGCCGGCGACCGGGAGGCGCTCGTCGCCAAGCTCCGGGCGGTCCACGAGCTCGGCGTCCGGTCGTTCTCGATCGCCCTCGACGACATCGACCCCGAGACCTGGCACTGCGAGGCCGACCGGGCGGCCTACGGCGGGCCGTCGACGGCCGCGGCCGCCCGGGCCCAGGCCGACCTGCTGAACCACGTGCAGGAGGCGTTCGTCGACGCCTCACCCGGGGTCGAGCCGCTGCAGATGGTCCCGACCGACTACCGGGGCACCGACGACACGCCCTACCGGCAGGTGCTGCGGGAGGAGCTGGACCCCCGCGTCGAGGTCATGTGGACCGGCCGCTTCGTCGTGCCCGAGGAGATCACGGTCGACGACGCGGCCGCCGCGGCGGCGACCTACGGCCGGCCGGTCTTCGTGTGGGACAACACGCCGGTCAACGACTACCCGGCCACCGAGGGCCGGCTCGTCCTCGCCCCCTACGACCGGCGCGAGCCCGGGCTGTCGGCGCACGTCACCGGCATCGTCCTCAACCCCATGAACCAGGCGGCCGCCAGCAAGGTGCAGCTCGTCGGGGCCGCCGACTTCACCTGGAACGACGAGGCCTACGACCCCGCCCGGGCCCACCGGGCGGCGGCCGAGCACCTCGCCGGCGGCGACCCGGGCACGGTCGAGGCGCTGCTGGCCTTCTTCGACCTCCAGAACCTGGCGCCGACCTCGCTGGTGTCGGGCGCGGTCTCCCAGCCCCAGGCGCCCCGCCTCGCCGCGCTCCTCGACGAGTTCCGGTCCGCGTGGGCGTCCGGCGACCGGCGGGGGGCGATCGACGGGCTGCGCCCCCACGCCGAGCGCATCGCCGCCGCCCCCGAGGTCATCCGGGCCGGCGTGACCGACCCCGCCTTCGTCGCCGACTGCGGACCGTGGCTCGACGCCACCGCGCTGTGGGGACAGGCCCTGGTGACGACCCTCGACGGCCTGGCGGCCGGTGTGGACGGCGACGCCGCGGCCGCCGACGCCGCCTTCGCCACCGCCGCGGGCCTGGTCGAGCAGGCGTCGGCCATCCGCACCATCCCCGGCGAGACCCGGCCCGAGGGCCCGGTGCGAGTGGGCGACGGCGTGCTCGACGAGTTCCTGGAGGAGGCCCGCGGCCTGGTCTGACGGCTGCCGGGGTGGCTCGCGTGGGGCGGCCGCCGGCGTCGTAGTGTCGGGGCCATGGCGACCGCGATCTCGGTCGAGGGCCTGGTCAAGACCTTCGGCCACGTCCGGGCCCTCGACGGCCTCGACCTCGAGGTCCGGGCCGGCGAGGTCCACGGCTTCCTCGGGCCCAACGGCGCCGGCAAGTCGACGACCATCCGCATCCTGCTGGGGCTGCTGCGACCCGACGCCGGGCGGGTCACGCTGCTGGGCGGCGACCCCTGGCGCGACGCCGTCGAGCTCCACCGCCGGCTCGCCTACGTGCCCGGCGACGTCAACCTGTGGCCCAACCTCACGGGCGGCGAGGTCATCGACCTGCTGGCCGACCTGCGGGGCGGGGTCGACCCCCGCCGGCGGGACGAGCTGATCGAGCGCTTCGACCTCGACCCCCGCAAGAAGGGCCGCACCTACTCGAAGGGCAACCGACAGAAGGTCGCGCTGGTGGCGGCGCTGGCCTCGGACGTCGAGCTCCTCCTTCTCGACGAGCCGACCGCCGGGCTCGACCCGCTGATGGAGGCGGTGTTCCAGGACACGATCCGGGAGATCACGGGCGAGGGCCGCACCGTGCTGCTGTCCAGCCACATCCTCGCCCAGGTCGAGGCCCTGGCCGACCGGGTGAGCATCATCCGGCAGGGGCGCACGGTCGAGAGCGGCACCCTGGCCGAGCTGCGCCACCTCACCCGCACGACGATCACCGTCGAGACCGAGCGGACGCCCGACGCCGTGGGGGCCATGGCCGGCGTCCACAACCTGCGGGTGGACGGCCACCGGGCGACCTTCGACGTGGACACCGCCCGCCTCGACGAGGTCGTGCGCGGCCTCGCCGGGTTGGGGGTCCGCAGCCTGGTCAGCCGGCCGCCCACGCTGGAGGAGCTGTTCCTGCGCCACTACGGCGACGAGCTGGCCGTGCTCGAGAGGGCCGACGCCGACGGCGCCCGGTCCGACGGCGAGCGGGGCGGGCGGTGACCGCGGTCGACACCCGGCCGCCCGCGGCACCCGTGACCCACCGGCCCGCCGCCGACCGCCTGGCGGGGACGGCACGGCTCGCCCGCCTGGCGCTGCGCACGAGTCGGGTGCGGGTGGCGCTGTGGACCGCCGGGGTGGCGGTGCTGGTCTACAGCTCGGCGGCCAGCATCGAGGGCCTCTACCCCACCGAGGAGGACCTGCGGGAGCTGGCCGAGCCGCTGTACGACAACGCGGCGGTCATCGCCCTGCAGGGCCCCACCTACGCGATCGACACGCTGGGCGGTGCCGCCGTGTTCAACATCGGGGCCTTCGGCTACGCCCTCGTCGGCCTCATGGGCATGTTCCTCGTGGGCCGTCACACCCGGGTGGACGAGGAGGCCGAGCGCACCGAGCTGCTGCGGGCGGCGGTGGTCGGCCGCCACGCCCCCGTCGTCGCGGCCCTGCTCCTGGCGACGGGTGCCCTGGCCGTCGCCGGTGCGCTGATCACCGCGTCGATGCTCGCCCTCGGGCTCCCGGTGGCCGGGTCGGTCGCCTACGGCCTGGCCATGGCCGCCTTCGGCGTCGTGATGGCGGCCACCACCGCGGTGACCGCGCAGCTGAGCGCCCACGCCCGCACCGCCTACGGCCTCGCCGGCGCCGTCCTCGGCCTGTCGTACCTGGTGCGGGCGGTCGGCGACGTCGGCGACGGCCGCCTGTCGTGGGCCTCGCCGATGGGGTGGGCGCAACAGGTGCGGCCCTACGCCGGCGAGCGCTGGTGGCCGCTCGCGCTGCTGCTCGGCACCGCCGGCCTGCTCACCGCCCTGGCCCTCCAGCTGCTCGACCGCCGCGACCTCGGCAGCGGCATGCTGGCCGAGCGCGCCGGCCCGCCCCGCGCCGCCCGCTGGCTGACCCGCCCCTGGGGCCTCGCCGTCCGCCTCCAGCGGGCGAGCGTGCTGTGGTGGGCGGTGGGCCTCGCGATCACCGGCGTCGCCTACGGCTCGCTCGGCGGCGACGTCGAGGACCTGATCGGCGACAGCGAGGGGATGGCCGAGATCGTCACCCAGGCCGGCGGCGACCTCGTCGACTCGTTCTTCGCGACCGCGCTGCTCATGGTGGCGGTCATCACCGCCGGGTTCACGGTCGCGTCCGCGCTCCGGCCCCGCGGCGAGGAGTCCGCCGGGCGGGCGGAGCCGCTGCTCGCCACCGCGCTGGGGCGGCGCGCCTGGCTGGGCTCGCACCTCGCGGTCGCCGCCGGCGGCAGCGCGATCGTCGTCGGCGCGGGCGGGCTGGCGATGGGCCTGACCGACGCGGTCGCGTCGGGCGACGCCGGGCAGGTGTGGCGCCTGACCGGCGGCGCGCTCGCCCACCTGCCGGCGCTCTGGGTGCTCGCCGGCCTCGGCGCGCTGCTGGTCGGCGCCGCGCCGCGGGCGACCGGCCTGGCCTGGGCGCTCGTCGGGTGGTGCGTCCTCGTCGCCTTCTTCGGCGAGCTGCTCGACCTCCCGCGCTGGGCGCGCGACCTCTCCCCCTTCGAGCACGTGCCCCGCCTGCCGGCCGACGAGGTCACCTGGCTGCCGCTCGGCGTGCTGACCGCCCTCGCCGCGGCGCTGGCGGCGGCCGGCCTGGCCGCCGTCGAGCGCCGCGACGTCGGGTCCTGACCCGTCCGTCAGCGCCGGGACGCCACCGCGGCCCGGTCGGGCGGGGTGAAGGTCGACAGCAGGCGCAGCAGGGTGCGGACGCCGAAGCCGGTGCCGCCCTTGCGGGTCTCCGGCTCGTCCTCGGTGGCCTCGGCCGGCCCCGCGATGTCCAGGTGCGCCCACGGGATGCCGTCGCCGACGAACTCCCGCAGGAACACGCCGGCCAGCAGCGCGCCGCCGTAGCGGTCGTTGCCGACGTTCTTCAGGTCGGCGACCTCGGAGTCGAGCGCCTTGCGCATCTCGTCCGGCAGCGGCAGGGGCCAGACCGGCTCGCCCTCGGCGTCGGCGGCGGCCCGCACCGCCTCGACGAAGCCGTCGTGGTTGCCCATCAGCCCGGCGATCTTGCGGCCGAGCGCCACCATGCACGCGCCGGTGAGCGTCGCCAGGTCGACGATGGCGTCCGGCTCGCCCTCGCTGGCCAGCGCCAACGCGTCCGCCAGCACGAGCCGGCCCTCGGCGTCGGTGTTGAGCACCTCGACGGTCGTGCCGTTGCGGATCCGCAGCACGTCGCCCACCCGGGTGGCGTTGCCGCCCGGCATGTTGTCGGTCAGCGGCAGGTAGCCCCGCACCCGCACGGGCGGCTGGACCGCGTCGAGGGCGGTGAAGGTGGCGAGCACGGCGGCGGCGCCGGCCATGTCGCCCTTCATGCCGACCATCGAGTCGCTGGGCTTGAGGGACAGGCCGCCCGAGTCGAAGGTGATGCCCTTGCCCACCAGGGCGACCGTGCCCCGCGGCTCGCCGCCCGGGTCCCACGACAGGAGGAGGAACCGGGGCTCCTCGGTCGAGCCGCGGTTGACGCCGAGCAGGCCGCCGAGCTTCTCCCGCTCGATGGCGGCCCGGTCGAGCACCTCGACGTCGAACCCCTTCAGCCGGGCCAGCTCCTGCGCCCGGGCCGCGAAGGCGGCGGGGGTCAGCGACCCGCCCGGCTGGTTGACGAGGTCGCGGGCCAGCCGGACCGCCTCGCCGACGGCCCGTCCCCGGTCGATGGCGGCCAGCGTGTGGGCGTCCCCCTCGCCGAGGACGGTCAGCGACTCGATGTGGCTGGGCTCGGGGTCGGACTTCAGCGCGGTGTAGCGGTAGGAGCCGAGCATGACGCCCTCGGCCAGCGCCTGGGCGACGGCGGCGGGGTCGAGGCGGTCGGGCAGCGAGCCCAGCACGTCGATGGCCAGGTGGGTCTGCTTGTGCGCGGCCCGGGCGAAGGCCGCGGCCGCCCGGCGGTAGGTGCGGACCTCGACCTCGTCCTCGGGGCCCAGCCCGAGCAGGACGACGACCCGGCCGCCGGCGCCCGGGACCGTGCAGGTCTGCCCCGGCCGGCCCTCGAACTCCTGGGCCTCGACGAAGGCCCGGTCGACGCCGTCGGGGAGGGCGTCGTCGAGGCGGTCGGCGAAGACGCCGACGCCGACGGCGTCGACCGGGCGGGCGGCACCGCCGGCGCCGGGTTCGGGCAGGGTGGAGGTCAGCTCGATGGCGATCGACATGCCCTGCACACTAGGGGTGGCGACCGCCGGGGCCGCCGTCGGGGTCCTCGGCGAGGTCCTCGGCCAGCGCCCGGTCGAGCTCGTCGCGCACCACGGTGAGGGCGCGCAGCAGCGCCGACCGCTGCGCGTCGGTCAGGCCCCGGGTGGTGACCTCCTCGAGCCGGTGCCACGCCGCCCGGGCCCCGGGGATCCGCCGCCGGCCCTCCTCGGTGAGCCCCACCACCATGGCGCGCCGGTCGGTGGGCGACGGCGTGCGCTCGATCAGTCCGGCCCGCTCCATCGCCTGCAGCGTGTTGGTGACCGTCGAGCGGTCCCGGCCCAGGTAGTGGACGAGGTCGGCCTGGGCCACCGGGCCCTGCTCGTCGAGGTGGAGGAGCACGATCTCCTGGGGCGGGACGACGCCCTCGCGGCGGAGCAGCCGGGTGCCGAGCTGGGCGTGGGCCCGCACGACCTGGAGCAGCAGCGACCCGACCGGCGCGCCCTCGATGTGCGTGCCGAGGTGGCGGAACCGTCGTCGCCGTCCGGGCCGCTCGGAGGCCACGCCCGGGACCGTAGCCGATGAGATGTTGGCATGCCAACATCTCTCCGCTAGTGATGTTGGCATGCCAACGAAGACCACCGCCGACGACCGGCTCGACCGCGAGCTGGTGACCCTCGCCGCCGTCCTGCTCGTCGGGGCGGTCGCCGCCCTCCTCGACACGACCGTGGTCAGCGTCGCCCTCCCCCGCCTGTCCGACGAGATGGGCGCCCCGGTGGCGACCGTCCAGTGGGTCAGCACCGGCTACCTCCTGGCCATGGCGGTCGCCATCCCGGCCATGGGCTGGCTCGTCGACCGCCTCGGCGCCCGCCGGACGTGGCTGGCGGCGCTGTGGTGCTTCCTCGTCGGGTCGCTGCTGTGCGGGGCCGCCTGGTCGGTCGAGAGCCTGATCGCCTTCCGGGTGCTGAAGGGCCTCGGCGCCGGGCTCGTCCTGCCGCTCGTGCAGGCCATCCTCGCCGGCGCGGCCGGGCCGGCCCGCGTCGGCCGGGTCATGGCGGTGGTCGGCATCCCCGGCCAGCTCGCCCCCGTCGTCGGGCCGGTCGTCGGCGGCGCCGTGCTCTCCTCGCTGGGGTGGCGGTGGCTGTTCCTCGTCAACGTGCCGGTCGTCGCGGTGGCCCTCGTCGCCGCCCACCGGCACCTGCCCGACACCGGGCGCCGGGTGCCCACCCGACTCGACCTGCCCGGCCTGGCCCTGGCCGCCCCCGGGCTCGCCGCGCTCCTGGCCGGCCTGGCCGCCGCCGGCCGCTCGGCCGACCCGGCCGACGCCCCCGTCGTCGCCGCCACCGCCACCGGCGCGGCGCTGCTCGCCGGCTTCGTCCTCCACGCCCGCCGCCGGCGGGAGCGGGCGCTGCTCGACGTCCGCCTCCTGCGGGTCGGCCGGTTCGGCGCGGCCACCGCGTCGCTGTTCCTCTTCGGCGTGTCGCTCTACGGACCGCTGCTCGTGCTCCCGCTCTTCTACGAGCGGGTCCACGGCGCCACCCCCGACGCCGTCGGCTGGCTGCTCGCGCCCCAGGGCCTCGGCACCATGGTCGGGCTGTGGGTGGCCGGCCGGGCCACCGACCGGGTCGGGGCGCGGCCGGTCGCCCTGGCCGGCACCGCCCTCGTCGCCCTGGCGACGTTGCCGTTCCGGGCCGCCGGGCCCGAGACGCCGCTCGCCTGGCTCGCGGCGGCGTCGGCCGTGCGGGGCGCCGGGCTGGGCGCAGCCGGCGTGGCCGTGCTCGGCGGCGCCTACCGCGACGTGCCCGAGCCGGCGGTGCCCCGGGCCACGAGCCTGCTGCACGTCGTCCAGCGGATCGGCGCCTCGTTCGGCACGGCGGCGATGGCCGTCGTCCTCCAGCGCGGGCTCGCGGCCGCCGGCGGGGACGCCCCGGCGGAGGTCGCCGGCGCCTTCCGCACGGCCTTCGGGTGGTCGGTCGGGCTGGCGCTCGCCGCCCTCGTGCCCGCCCTCGCCCTGCCCCGGCGGCCACCGCCGCCCGCGTCAGAGGTCGGGCGGGACCTCCCGGGAGAGCAGGTGCTCGCCCTCGACCCAGCGGGCCTGGACCCAGAGCAGCGACGAGAGCCGGTTGAGGTACGGCACGACCTGTGAGCCCTCGACCGTCGCCGCCACCGCCTCGCGCTCGGCCCGGCGGACGACCGTGCGGGCGAGGTCGAGGTGGGCGGCGAGCGGCGTCTGGCCGGGGACGACGAACTGCGCCGGGGGCTCGAAGCGCCGGCCCAGGTCGTCGACCATCGCCGCGACCGCCTCGACCATCTCGGCCGTCACCCTGGTCTGGCCGTCCACCAGCCGGTCGCGGTGCTCGGGCGCGGTGGCCAGCTCGGCCATCAGCACCCACAGGTCACGGCACACGTGGGTGAGCTGCCGGTCGAGCTCGCCGTCCCGCTCGCAGTGCGAGCGGGCGACGCCGATGGCGGCCTGGGCCTCGTCGACCGCCCCCAGCGCGCGGGGGTGGGCCGAGTCCTTGGGCACCCGGCCGCCGAAGAGCAGGCCGGTCGTGCCGTCGTCCCCCCTGCCGGTGTACAGGCGCGTCACGCCGGCGACCCTACCGGGGCGCCCCGTCCCCGCCCAGCAGCGCGGCCACCCGCACCAGCGCCACCCGCAGGTTGTCCTCGCCCACCGCCTCCAGGGCCTCGGCCACCGGCAGCCACCGCAGCGGCGCCGTCGGCCGCTCCGGCACGGCCCGCTCCGGCCGCTCGGTGGCGAGCAGGTAGCGCAGGTCGACGTGCTCGTGGGCCGGCTCGCCCCGGCCCGCCGGGACCGGGACGACCGCCACGTGGACGAGGGGCGGCCGGTCGGGGTCGGGCCAGCCGGCGAGATCGTCGAGGCCGGTCTCCTCCCGCCCCTCGCGCCGGGCCGCCGCCAGCGGGCCGGCGTCGGACGGGTCGACGTGGCCACCGACGTGCAGCCAGGCCGCCATCCGCTCGTGCCACCGCAGCAGCACCCGGCCGGTCGGCGGGTGGACGACGACCGCCGACCCCGTGACGTGGCGGGGCGCGGCGCGGGACCACGGGTCGGGCCCGGCGGCCACGGCCCGGGCGACCGCCAGGTCGGCGGCCTCGCGGGGGTCGCGGGCGACGTGGGCGTCGAGCTGGGCGAGGACGTCCTCCACGCCGCCAGCCTCGCCGCTCCCCGGGCCCCGCGCACGCACGTTCCGCCGGGCGACGGGTGCGGTCGCTGCGGGCCCGCCGGCCTCAGCCCGTCCCGGTCACCGCGGGCGCGGCCGGGCGCTGCAGGGGCACGCCGACGAGCAGCCACCCCACCATCCCGGCGACGACGAACCCGACGCCGTTCAGCACGCCGTGGGTGCTGGCCATGGCGTGCAGGCTCAGCGAGGGCAGTCCGGTGCCGCGGGCGACCGCCCACTCGACGGCGAGGAGCATGGGGATGATCGGCGACAGCGCGGACCCGACGAGCAGGGCCTTGCCCACGGCCCGGGCCCGCCCCGGGCGGCGCGGCGGGGCGGCCGGCCCGGGCGGGAGCCCGCCCCGGCGCCCCGGCGTGTCGAGGTCGAGCGCCGAGGTCGAGGTGGCCAGCAGGAACGTGCCGAAGGCGACGGCCCAGGCGGCGTAGGTCACGACCAGCGCCCCCAGGACGAGCAGCAGCGACGAGTCGAGCGCGAACCCCGCGGCGACGAGCGGCGGGCCGGCCACCGACGTGGTACAGCCGGAGACGAGCGCCAGGCGGCTGGCCAGCCAGTCGACCGCCGCCAGCGCGGCGGCGCCGAGGACCGGCAGGCCGAAGGCGGCGAAGTGGAAGTGCACGACGGTCAGGCGCACGAGGTCGGTCGACAGCCCGAACGGGTGCAGGTCGAGCCGGCTGACCACCAGCCAGGCGCCGCCGACCGCCAGGTAGCCCAGGCCGGCGGCGAGCGTCAGGGCGCCGAGCCCGGGGAGCGCCAGCGCGTGCCGCCAGCGCCGGCTCGCGACCCGGGCCCCGGCCACGGCGGCGCACAGGCAGACCGCCGCCCACACGCCCGCGAGCGCCCCGGCGGTCGCCCCCTCCGCGACGACCAGCGAGCCGAGCGCGGCGAGCGCCCCCGCGGGCTGCAGCCGTCGGGCCCACCGCAGGGCGCCGGCGGCGGCGTCCCCGACGAGCCGGTCGACGAGCGACAGGCCCAGCGCGGCGACGACCAGTGGACCGGCGGCGACTGCGACGTCGATCAGGTCGATGGCGGGAACGCTAGCCCGCGGCCGCGGACCGTCGCGGCCGCGCTGGCGACGACAGGCCCCGCCGGGCGGCCATGCGCACGAGGGTGCGGGCGTTGCGCACCGCGGCCCCGCCCGGGTCGTTGTTGAGGTAGACGAAGACGTCGGCCCGGCGGGCCCCCGGCCAGGCGTCGTCGACCCGGTCGAGCCACGAGGCCAGCGCGCCGCGGCCGTAGGACGGCCGGGGCGCGGCGGTGCCGTGGTGCAGGCGCACGTAGCCCCAGCCCGCCGTGCGCCACAGCGGCGTCACCGGTCGCCCGTCGCGGTCGGCCCAGCACAGGGCCGCGCCCCGGCGCTCGAGCACGGCCCGCACCTCGTCGACCGCCCACGACGGGTGGCGGGGCTCGACCGCCACCCGGGCACCCGACGGGAAGGCCCGCAGGCAGGCGTCCAGGCGGTCCGGGTCGGCCCGCAGCGTCGGGGGCAGCTGCAGCAGGAAGGGGCCGAGGCGGGGGCCCAGCGCCTCGGCCCGCTCGACGAGGCGGGCGACCGGCTCGGCCGGGTCGGCGAGCCGCCGGACGTGGGTGAGGTAGCGGCTCGCCTTCACCGCCACGACGAAGCCGGGCGGGGTCTGCCGGCGCCACCGCTCGAACACCGACCGCTCGGGCAGCCGGTAGAAGGCGTTGTTCACCTCGACCGTGGCGAACTCCTCGGCGTAGCGCTCGAGCCAGCGGCGCTGGGGCAGCCCCTCGGGGTAGAGCACGCCCCGCCAGTCGCGGTACTGCCACCCCGACGTCCCGATCCACAGGGCCACGCCCGCTCCCCTACCCCGCCGCGGCGTGCGCCATCACCCGGCGGCGCGCGCCCGGGCCCGTCCGGCCTCCTCCCCGCCGGCGCAGGTCGATAGATTGCGGACCCATATGCGCAGCCGCTTCCTGGACCTCCTCGACGAGCGGGTCGTCGTCTTCGACGGCGCGACCGGCACCAACCTCCAGGAGCTGGGCCTCACCGCCGACGACTTCGGCGGCCCCCAGTTCGAGGGCTGCACCGACATCCTGTCCGTCACCCGGCCCGACGTCATCGCCGAGCTGCACGAGTCGTTCTTCCGGGCCGGCTGCGACGTCGTCGAGACCAACAGCTTCGGCGCCTTCGCCATCCCGCTCGGCGAGTACGGCATCCCCGAGCGGGCCCACGAGATCTGCCTGGCCTCGGCCCGGGTCGCCCGCGAGGTGGCCGACGGCTACGGCGGGCTCGTGGCCGGGTCGATGGGCCCCGGCACGAAGTCGCCGTCCCTCGGGCAGGTGTCCTTCGTCGAGCTGCGCGACGCCTACGAGGTGATGGCCCGGGGCCTGTTGGAGGGCGGGGTCGACCTCCTCATCACCGAGACCCACTTCGACCTGCTGGCCGTCAAGGCCGCGGTCATCGGCGCCCGCCGGGCCATGGCCGCCGTCGGGCGGGAGGTCCCGCTCCAGGTGCAGGTCACCATGGAGCAGACGGGGACGATGCTGCTCGGCACCGAGATCGCCGCCGCGCTCGGCGCCATCGCCCCGCTGAAGCCGGACGTCGTCGGCCTCAACTGCGCCACCGGCCCGGCGGAGATGCACGAGCACCTCCGCCACCTGTCGGCCAACGCGCCGATGCCGGTCTCGTGCCTGCCCAACATGGGCCTGCCGTCGGTCGTCGACGGCAAGATGCACTACGACCTCGACCCCGAGGAGCTCGTCGAGTACCAGACCCGGTTCGTCACCGAGCTGGGCGTCCAGGTCGTCGGCGGCTGCTGCGGGTCGACGCCGGAGCACATCCGCCGGCTCGCCGAGGTGGCCAAGGACCTCACGCCGGCCCGGCGCGACCCCCGCCCCGAGCCGGGCGCGACCTCGATGTTCTCGTTCGTGCCGTTCCGGCAGGACGCCAGCTTCCTGATCATCGGCGAGCGCACGAACGCCAACGGCTCGAAGAAGTTCCGCGACACGATGCTGGCGGGCGACTGGGACGGCTGCGTCCGCATCGCCCGCGAGCAGGAGCGCGAGGGCGCCCACGTCCTCGACGTCTGCGTCGACTACGTCGGCCGCGACGGCACCGCCGACATGGAGGAGCTGGTCAGCCGGTTCGCCACCCAGGTCACGGTGCCGCTCGTGCTCGACTCGACCGAGCCCCAGGTGCTCGAGGCCGGCCTCCGGCACCTGGGTGGCCGGGCCATCCTCAACTCCGCCAACCTCGAGGACGGCGACGGCCCGGGCAGCCGCTTCGACCGGGTGTGCACGCTGGCCCGCGAGCACGGGGCGGCGGTCATCTGCATGCTCATCGACGAGGAGGGCCAGGCCCGCGACGTCGAGTGGAAGATGCGGGTGGCCCACCGGATCTTCGACCTGGCCACGAACCGCTACGGCCTCGACCCGAGCTCGCTGATCTTCGACCCGCTGACCTTCCCGCTCTCCACCGGCGACGAGGACCTGCGGGGCGACGCCATGGCGACGCTCGAGGCCATCCGCCGCATCAAGGCCGAGCTGCCCGGCGTCTTCACGACGCTCGGCGTCTCCAACGTCAGCTTCGGCCTGTCGCCGGCCGCCCGCCACGTCCTCAACTCGGTCTTCCTCTACGAGGCGATCGAGGCCGGCCTCGACTCGGCGATCGTCCACGCCGGCCGGATCATGCCGGTCAGCCGGATCCCCGAGGACCAGCTGAAGGTCTGCCGCGACCTCATCTACGACCGCCGCGACCCCGAGACCGGCTACGACCCGCTCGCCGCGCTGCTCGAGGTGTTCGCCGACGTCACGGTGGCCAAGGCCGAGAAGGAGGACCGCTCCGACTGGCCGGTCGAGAAGCGCCTGCGCCAGCGCATCATCGACGGCGACCGGGACGGCCTGACCGACGACCTCGACGAGGCCATGGCCGAGGGCCACGACCCGCTGTCGATCATCAACGAGATCCTGCTCGACGGCATGAAGGTCGTCGGCGACCTGTTCGGGTCCGGCCAGATGCAGCTGCCGTTCGTGCTCCAGTCGGCCGAGACCATGAAGGCCGCGGTCGCGCACCTCGAGCCCCACATGGAGAGCACCGACGCGGGCGCCGGCAAGGGCCGCATCGTGCTCGCCACCGTGAAGGGCGACGTGCACGACATCGGCAAGAACCTCGTCGACATCATCCTCACCAACAACGGCTACGAGGTGCACAACCTCGGCATCAAGGTCGGCATCGGCGAGATGATCGACAAGGCGCTCGAGGTCGGCGCCGACGCCATCGGCATGTCCGGCCTCCTGGTCAAGTCGACGCTCGTCATGCGCGACAACCTGGAGGAGCTGAACCGGCGCGAGCTCAGCCACATCCCGGTGCTGCTGGGCGGCGCCGCGCTCACCCGCAGCTACGTCGAGCGCGACCTGCGCGAGGTCTACGAGGGGCGCGTCTTCTACGGCAAGGACGCCTTCGAGGGCCTGCACGTCATGGACCGGCTCGGCGCCATCAAGCGGGGCGAGGAGCCCGACGACCCCGACTGGGGCCGGGTGCCCTCCGACTCGCGGGTGCCGTCCCGGGCGTCGCTCGGCCTGGCCGAGAAGGGCGACGAGCCGATCGAGCTGCCGGCCCGCTCGCCCGAGGTCGTCACCGACAACGAGGTGCCCCGCCCGCCGTTCCTCGGGTCGCGGGTGGTCAAGGGCCTGCCCATCGACGAGATCGCGGGCTACCTCAACGAGACCGCGCTCTTCCGCAACCAGTGGCAGTTCCGGCCCGAGGGCGGCGAGAGCGACGAGGAGTTCAAGGCCCGCATCCGGCCGATCCTGCGCGACGAGCTGGCCAAGGCGAAGGCCGAGGGGCTCCTCGTGCCCCAGGTCGTCTACGGCTACTTCCCCGCCAACGGCGACGGGGACGAGCTCGTCATCTGGACCGACGAGTCGCGCACGACGGAGCGGGTCCGCTTCCGCTTCCCGCGCCAGACGAAGCCGCCCTACTACTGCATCGCCGACTTCTTCCGGCCGATCGACGGCGACGAGGTCGACTACGCCGCCTTCCACATCGTGACCATCGGCCCGGCGGTGTCGGAGCGGACGGCCAAGCTCTTCGCCGACGACCGCTACCGCGAGTACCTGCTGCTCCACGGGCTCGGCGTCGAGATGGCCGAGGCGCTGGCCGAGTACTGGCACCGGCGCATCCGCGAGGAGTGGGGCTTCGCCCACGAGGACGGTCCCACGCTCGCCGGCCTCTTCCGGCAGCAGTACCGGGGCGGCCGCTACTCGTGGGGCTACCCCGCCTGCCCCGACCTGGAGGACAACGTCACGGTGCTGGAGCTGCTCGACGGCCGGCGCATCGGCCTCGAGTGCAGCGAGGAGACCGGCTACCAGTACCAGCCCGAGCAGACGACCTCGGCGCTCATCTGCCACCACCCGCAGGCCAAGTACTTCGTCGCCCGCTGAGGCGCGGCGGGCGGCGGGCCCGGGCCCGGTTTGGGCCCCGGCGACCTCGACCCCTAGCCTCCGAGGGCGGTGGACAGGCTGCTGGGTGAGGCGATCGCCGTCCTCCGCGGCAACGATCGGGGGACCTGGACGCGCCCGGCCCCGCGCCTGTACCCCCACCAGTGGAGCTGGGACGCGGCCGTCGTCGCCATCGGCTGGGCCCACCTCGACCCCGACCGGGCGCTGGCCGAGCTGCGCTCGCTCCTGCGGGGCCAGTGGTCGACCGGGATGGTCCCCCACATCGTCTACGACCCCACCGTCCCGCCAGGTGCGTACGAGCCGGGTCCGGGTCGGTGGGCCACGGCCGGCCTGTCCCCGCCGGGCGTGGCGACGAGCGGCATCTGCCAGCCGCCGGTGCACGCCCTCGCGCTGGGCCGGGTGCGGGAGGTCGCCGCCGGGCGCGACGACGGCTCGCTGGCGCGGGTCGACCGCGCGATCGCCGCGCTCTACCCCCGGCTCGCCCGCTGGCACCGCTGGCTGCACACCGCCCGCGACCCCGAGGGCACGGGGCTGGTCACGATCTTCCACCCCTGGGAGAGCGGCCTCGACAACTCGCCCCGGTGGGACGAGGCCCTCGCCGCCGTGGCGCCGGACGACGGGCCGGCCGGGCCCCGCCCCGACCTGGCGCACGTCGCCGACGCCGGCGAGCGGCCGACCGACACCGACTACCGCCGCTACCGGGCGCTGGTGCGGTCGCTCGCGGACCTCGGCTACGACCAGGCCGCCGCCCACCGCCACCACCCGTTCCGCATGGCCGACGTGCTGTTCACGGCCGTGCTCGCGGCGGCGGACGAGGTGCTGGCCGACCTGGCCGTCGTCGCCGGCCACCCGGAGGCGGCGGACGGGCACCGGGCCGACGCCGCCCTCGCCCGGCGCGGCCTCGACGCCTGCTGGGACCCCGACCGCTGCGCCGCGCTCGACCGCGACCTCGTCCACGACCGCGCCGTGCGGGCGGACACGATCGCCGGCTTCGCCCCGCTGATCGCCGGCTGCGACCCCGACCGGGCCCGGGCCCTCGTCGACCGGCTGACCGGCCCCGGCTACGCCGGGGCGCCCGGCCTGCGGTGGGCGGTGCCCCCGACCACGGCGGTGGACGACCCCGCCTTCGACCCCCGGTCGTACTGGCGGGGCCCGACCTGGCCGGTCGTGACCTGGCTGCTGTGGTGGGCGCTCGACCGCCAGGGCTGGCACGCCGCCGCCGAGCGGCTGCGGGCGGCGGCGATCGCCCAGCTGCGGGAGACCGGCTGCAGCGAGTACGCCGACCCGATCGCCGGCCGGCCGCTCGGGTCCGAGGCCCAGTCGTGGAC
>PKRH01000083.1 GCA_017577565.1 Thermoanaerobacterales bacterium
ATTGTTATAAAAAGCCCCCTGGCCCCGTTCCGGGGGCCGCCCCCCCCGACCCCCCGCCGGGGGGCTGGCCCCCAGCCTCGAGCTGGCCGGCCCCGGGGCCCAGGCGCCGCTGTGGGACCGGCTGGGGGCGATCGACGTGCCCGTGCTCGTCGTCGCCGGCGCCGAGGACGAGAAGTACGCGGCCATCGCCACCCGCACGGCCGCGGCGATCGGGCCGAACGCCCGGGCCGCGCTGGTGCCGGGCGCCGGCCACAGCGCGCACCTCGAGCGGCCGGCCGAGGTCGTGGCGCTCGTGCGGGGGTGGCTGGCCGCCACCGGGCTCGGGGCCCCGGCCCCCTGACCGGGCGCGGCCGGGCCGCCGGTCAGGCGGAGAGCCACAGGCCGGCGGCGAACAGCCCCCCGAGGGCGAGCTGGAGCCGCCCCGTCGCCCCCAGGACGGGGATGAGGTCGGGCCCGGCGGCGCCCGAGCGCACCGCGGCGACCGGCCGGGCCGCCACCGGCGCGGCGGCCAGCGCGACGGCCGCCCACGGGCGGTCCCCCAGCACGGCGACGAGCGGCACGGCCGCCAGCGCGCCGACCACCAGCGCCACGTAGAGGGCCCGGGTGCGCCGGTCGCCCATGCGGACGGCCAGGGTCCGCTTGCCGGATGCCGTGTCGCCCGGGATGTCCCGCAGGTTGTTGACGACGAGCAGGGCGGTGGCCAGCAGGCCGACCGGCACGCTGGCCCCCAGCGCCAGCCCCGACAGCGCCTCCTCCTGCACGTAGGCCGACCCGGCCGTGGCGACGACACCGAAGAAGGCGAAGACGAACACCTCGCCGAGGCCGAGGTAGCCGTAGGGGTGCGGGCCGCCGGTGTAGAACCACCCGGCGGCCAGCGCGGCCGCCCCGACGACGAGCAGCTCCACGCCCACGGCCGCGACCAGCGCCAGGCCGGCCGCGGCCGCCACGCCGAAGGCGGCGAGCGCCGCCCGCTTCACCGCGCCCGGCGGGCGCCGGCCCGAGCCGACGAGGCGCACCGGGCCGACGCGGCGCTCGCCGCTGTCGGTGCCCCGCACGCCGTCGCTGTAGTCGTTGGCGTAGTTGGTGCCGACCTGCAGGGCCAGCGCCACGACCCCGGCGGCCAGGGCCCGCCAGGCCACGACGTCGGTGCGGCCGGCGGCGCAGGCGGTGCCCACGAGCACCGGCACGACCGCCGCCGGCAGCGTGCGGGGGCGGGCCCCGTCGATCCAGTCGCGCCACGACGGCGGCGCGTCCTCCAGGCGATCGGTCACCCCGGGAGGTTGGCACGGCGGCGGGACGGGCGTCAGGCCCGGCGGGACCGGTCCCGGCGCGCCCCGGCCGCCGGCCCCGCCGTGCCCGGGGCCCCGGCGACGGGCTACACAGTCCCGATGCACGTCGACCAGATCTGGCGGTACCCCGTGAAGTCGATGATCGGCGAGCGGGTCGAGGCGGCCGACGTCGGCCCCACCGGCATCGTGGGCGATCGGGTCTGGGCGGTACGCGACCAGGTGCGGGGCGGCATCCGGGGCGCCAAGGTGCTGGGCGGGCTCATGCGCCTCGCCGCCCGGGCGCCCGAGGGCCCCGGCGGCCCGGTCGTCATCACCCTGCCCGACGGCACCGAGGTGCGGGCCGACGACCCCGACGCCGCCCGGCTGGTCTCGGCCGCCATCGACCACGAGGTCACGCTCGAGCCGCTGCGGCCGGCGGAGGACCGGGAGCACTACCGGCGGGGCGCCCCCTACCACGACGACCTGATGGAGGAGCTGCGCTCGATCTTCGGGCGCACCGAGGACGAGCCGCTGCCCGACCTCACGGCCCTCCCGCCCGAGATCCTCGAGTACGAGTCGCCGCCGGGCACCTACCACGACGCCTACCCGCTCATGCTCATGACGACCTCGGCGCTGCGGTCGCTGCGGGAGGCGCTGCCGGGCAGCGTCGTCGACGTGCGCCGCTTCCGGCCCAGCGTGCTCGTCGACACCGGCGACGCCCCCGGCCACCCCGAGATGGGCTGGGTGGGCCGCCGGCTGCGGATCGGCTCCGTGGAGGTCGAGGTCCGCACGCCGTGCCCCCGCTGCGTCATGGTGACCCGGGAGATCGACGCCGAGGTGCCCGAGGACCGGGCCATACTGCGCCACATCGTGCGCGACCTCGACCAGAACGTGGGCGTCTACGCGGACGTCGTGCGCACCGGCACCGTCCGCACGGGCGACCCGGTCACCGTGGTGGGCTGAGGCGGTGCGCCGGCTCGTCGTCGTCGAGGCCCGGGGCACCCCGGCGTTCGTCGACCGGCTGCGCCGCGCCTGGGACGAGGGCGACGCGGTCCTGCCCCTCGACCCCCGCCTCCCCGGCCCGGCCCGCGAGCGGGTGCTGGCCGCGGCCCGCCCCGAGGAGCCGGTGGCGGAGGGCGATGCGCTGGTCGTCGCCACCAGCGGGACGACCGGCGACCCCAAGGCGGTCGTGCTCACCCACGACGCCGTCGCCGCCTCGGCCCGGGCGACGAGCGCCCGCCTCGGCGTCGACCCGGGTGCCGACCGCTGGCTCGCCTGCCTGCCGCTCGCCCACGTCGGCGGCCTCTCCGTGGTCACCCGGGCGCTGCTCACCGGCACGCCCCTGACCGTGCACGACGGCTTCGACGCCGGGGCCGTCGAGGCCGCGGCCGCCGCCGGCTGCACGCTGGTCTCGCTCGTGCCGACGGCACTGCGCCGCATCGACCCGAGCGGGTTCCGGACCGTGCTGCTCGGCGGGTCGGCGATGCCCGACGAGCTGCCGCCCAACGCGGTGACGACCTACGGCATGACCGAGACCGGCAGCGGCGTCGTCTACGACGGCCGGCCGCTGGACGGCGTCGAGGTCCGGGTCGTCGACGGCGAGATCCACCTGCGGGGCCCGATGCTGCTGCGCTGCTACCGCGACGGCACCGACCCGAAGACCGCCGACGGCTGGCTGCCCACCGGCGACATGGGGACCTGGGACCCGGCGACCGGCCGCCTGCGGGTGTTCGGGCGCCGGGGCGACATGATCGTCACCGGCGGCGAGAACGTCTGGCCCACCGCGGTGGAGCGGGTGCTGGAGCGCCTGCCCTCCGTGCGGGAGGTGGCGGTGACCGGCGAGCCCGACCCCGAGTGGGGCCAGCGGGTCGTGGCCCTCGTCGTGCCGGCCGACCCGGCGGCCCCGCCGACGCTGGGCGAGCTGCGGGACGCGGTGCGGGGTGAGCTGCCGGCCTACGCGGCGCCCCGGGCCCTGCGCCTCCTCGACACCCTCCCCCGCACCGCCTCGGGCAAGGTCGCCCGGGCGCGGCTGCGCCCGGGGTGAGGCCCCCGGGCGCAGCGACGGGTGGGTGCCCCTACGAGGTCGTCAGCACCACCAGGCCCACCACGGGCAGTCGTCCTCGGGCGGCGGGGTGGTGCCACCGCCGCTGCCGCTGTGCGGGCAGGTGTCCCGGTACTCGGAGATGGCGAAGTCGTCCGGCGCCGGGCAGAGGAACTGCTCGTAGCGGAGGTCGTTGTCGACGAACCGCTTGAGCCAGGCGATGCTGTACTTCGCGGTCGTCGTGTCGGGCGTGTTCGACACGAAGTGGCTGGCCCCGCGGAGCTCCATGTACGCCTTGTCGAGGTCGCTCGGCAGGCTGTTGTAGAAGGCCTCCGAGTGCGAGCTCACCGGCGCGATGGTGTCGAGCTGGGCCCCGACCACCAGGGTCGGCGTCCGCACGCTCGACCAGTTCTTCCGGGTGTGCCAGCCCTGCAGCGGGATGGCGGCCTCGAGGCTCGTGTTGTTCGCCGCGGCGGACAGCGCCCCGCCGCCGCCCATCGAGTGGCCCATGACCGCCATCCGGTTCGGGTCGATCCGGTTGCGCACGACGCTGTTGGTGCGCAGGTGGTCGAGCGCGGCCTGCAGCTGGCGACCCCGGCTGTCGGGCTGGTCGAGGCGCGTGATCGTGTCGATCGTGATCACCACGAAGCCCTGCGACGCGATGCGGGGGCCGAGCCAGGCGATGCTCTCCTGGCCCGCCGTGAACCCCGGCGAGATCGCCACCGCACCGAAGGTGCCCTGGCTCGTGTCGGTCGGGTAGTAGATGGTCCCGCCGCCGAAGCCGTCGGCCTGGAGCCTCGACACCGTCGTCTGGGCCACGGCGAACGGCCCGCGGACGGCCTCGATGCTCGACTCGGTGGGATCGGGCCCTCGCTCGTACGGGTTCTCCTGGGCGCCGGCCGGCGCCGCACCGATGACGGTGGAGCCGGCGACGATCACCCCGGCGAGGAGCGCGCCGAGCCGTGTGCGCACGCGCGCGATGGACGTGGACATGTGTCGCATTCCCCCTCTGTCGGTGGCTCCCCGGCGGACACGTCCCCCCGCCCCGCCCGGCGCCGTCGGCGGGCGGCCCCTCGGGAGCCTCGTCGAGAGGGAACTATAGACTGACTGACGCGACAGTCAATAGCTCAGCCGAGCGCGGCGCCGAGCAGCGCCCCGCCGTCGACCACGAGCGTCTCCCCCGTGATCCACGAGGCCAGGTCGCTGGCCAGGAACAGCGCCGCGTTGGCGATGTCCTGCGGCTCGCCCAGCCGCCGCAGCGGCATGCGGGCGGCGATCTGCTCCTCGGCCGGCTCCCACAGCGCCCGGGCCATGTCGGTCTTCACCAGGCCCGGGGCGATGGCGTTGACCCGGACCCCGGGGGCCAGGTCGGCGGCCAGCGTCCGGGTCAGGTGGATGAGCGCCGCCTTGGTCACGTTGTAGTGGCCGATGCCGCGCTCGACCGACAGCCCGCCGATCGAGGCCATGTTGATGATCGCCCCGCCGTGCTCGGCCATCGAGGCCCGCCACACCTCCTGGCACCACAGGACCGGCCCCCGGTAGTTGACCTGCCAGGTCTTGTCGAACCGGGGCAGGTCGATGTCGATGGCCCGGCCCATGTAGGGGTTGGTGGCGGCGTTGTTCACCAGGATGTCGACACGCCCGAAGCGCTCGACGGTGGCGGCGACGCAGGCGGCGATCTGGTCGGGCTCGCCGGCGTGGGCGGCGAACACCGCGACCTCGCCCCCGGCGGCGCCGATCTCGGCCGCGGCGGCCTCGAGCGCGTCCTGCTTGCGCGACGAGATCATCACCGACGCCCCGGCCGCCGCGTAGGTGGCGGCGATCGCCTTGCCGATGCCCCGGCTGGCGCCGGTGACCAGCGCGACCTTTCCCTCCAGGCTCAGCTGCATGGCGGGGGACGCTAACGAACGCCCCCCGACCGGCGCACCTGGCGGTCAGGCGCCGCCACGGGGGCGGACCACCAGCTGCGTCTGGGTCACCTTGGCCACCGGCCGCCCGGCGGCGTCGGCGACGGTCGTCTCGACGACGATCGTGGACGAGCCGACGTGCAGCGGGCGGGCCGTGGCGGTGACCGTCCCCGAGCGCACGGCGCCGAGGAAGTTGGTCTTCGACTCGACGGTCGTCGTCTCGGCGCCGGGGGGCAGGTTGAGCCAGGCGCAGGCGCCGCCGGCGGAGTCGGCCAGCGCCATGACCACGCCGCCGTGCAGCACGCCGCCGACCGTGCACAGGCCGGGCGCGTGGTCGAGCTCGACGACGACCTCGTCCGGGCGGGCGACGGGCGCCCGCATGCCGAGCGCCTCGCAGAGGGGCATGGTGTGGAGCAGGGTGGTGGCGTCGGTGGCGGTCATGGCCCGATCATCCCGCCGCCGGGGGCGCGTGCCGATGACCTGCGAGGTAACGGCGACGCCGCACCCGGCGGCGCCGCGGGTCGGCGCCGGGCCCGCCGGCACCTAGCGTGGGGGCGTGAACCGGCTCGCCCACGAGACCAGCCCCTACCTCCGCCAGCACGCCGACAACCCGGTGGACTGGTACCCGTGGGGGCCGGAGGCCTTCGAGCGGGCCCGGGCCGAGGACAAGCCGATCCTCCTGTCGGTCGGCTACTCGTCCTGCCACTGGTGCCACGTCATGGCCCACGAGTCGTTCGAGGACCCGGGCATCGCCGCGCTGATGAACGAGCTGTTCGTCAACGTCAAGGTCGACCGGGAGGAGCGGCCCGACGTCGACGACGTCTACATGGAGGCCGTCCAGGCACTGACCGGCCAGGGCGGGTGGCCGATGACCGTGTTCCTCACCCCCGACGGCCGGCCGTTCTTCGGCGGCACCTACTTCCCGTCCACCCCCCGGGGCGGGATGATCGCCTTCCCCGACCTGTGCCGGCGGATCGGCGAGCTGTGGCGCACCCGCCGGGCCGACGTCGAGGCCCAGGCCGGCCAGCTCCACGGCGCCCTCGGCCGGGCCGCGCTGCTCGAGCCGGCCGAGGCCGTGCCGGGCGCCGACGCGCTCGCCGGGGCGGTGGCCGAGCTCACGGCGCAGCACGACCCCGTCCACGGCGGCTTCGGCGGCGCCCCCAAGTTCCCCCAGGCCACGTCGCTGGCGCTGCTCGTGCGGGCGCTGGCCCGGGGCGTGCCCGACGGCGACGAGGCCGGCGTCCGGGCCGTCGTCGAGACCTCGCTCGACGCCATGGCCTCGGGCGGCATCTACGACCACCTCGGCGGCGGGTTCGCCCGCTACGCCGTCGACCGGGCCTGGCTCGTGCCCCACTTCGAGAAGATGCTCTACGACCAGGCCCTGCTGGCCCGCACCTACCTGCACGCCTGGCAGGTCCTCGGCCACGAGCGCTACCGGCAGGTCGTCGACGAGACGATCGGCTACGTCCTGCGGGACCTGCGCCACCCCGACGGCGGGTTCCACTCGGCCGAGGACGCCGACAGCGAGGGCGAGGAGGGGCGGTTCTACGTCTGGACGCCCGAGGAGGTCGCCGCCGCGGTCGGCGACGAGCGGCTGGCCGCCGAGGTCATGGACTTCTACGGCGTCACCCCGGAGGGCAACGTCGAGGGCGGCCGGACGATCCTGAACCGGACCCACGCCCGGGGCGCGCTGGCCCGGCCCGACCACGTCGAGGAGGCCCGGCGGCGGCTGTTCGCGGCCCGCGAGCGGCGCGTGCGGCCCGGGCTCGACGACAAGGTGCTCACCGAGTGGAACGCGCTCATGCTGGCGACGCTGGCCGAGGCGGCGGCCGCCACCGGGCGCGACGACTGGCTGGCGGCCGCCGTCGCCAACGGCGAGTTCCTGCTGCGGGCGCTGCGGCGCGACGACGGCCGCTGGCTGCGGTCGTGGCAGGCCGACGGCGGCGCCCGCCACCTGGCCTTCGCCGCCGACCACGCGGCGCTCGTCGACGCCTTCGTCCGCCTGGCCGAGGCCACGGGACAGGCACGGTGGATCGCCGAGGCCCGGGCCACCGCCGACGCGCTGCTCGACCTGTTCTGGGACGAGGAGCGGGGCGGCCTGTTCACGACCGGCCGCGACGCCGAGCAGCTCGTCGTCCGCACCAAGGACCTCATGGACGACGCGACGCCGAGCGCCAACAGCCTGGCCGCCGTGGCGCTGCTGCGGCTGGCCGCGCTCACCGGCGAGGACCGCTACCGCGACCACGCCGACCGGATCCTCCGGCTGACCGGGCCGCTCGCCGCCCGCCACCCCACCGCCTTCGGCCACCTCCTGGTCGCCCTCGACCTGGCCGTGCACGGCATCGACGAGGTCGTCGTCACCGGCGACCGCCCCGACCTGGTGGCGGTCGTCCAGCGCTCCTTCCTGCCCGGGGCGGTGCTCGCCTGGGGCGAGCGCTACGACTCGCCGCTGTGGGCGGGGCGGGCCGACGGCGCCGCCCACGTCTGCCGGGACTACGCCTGCCAGCTGCCGGCCACCGATCCCGGCACGTTGGCCGGCCAGCTCGCCGGGGCGGGCGTCGTCAGTCGCTGAGGCCCGCGCCGACCACCCCGACGTCGCCGTCGCCGTCGGCGTCGTCCAGCCCGAGCACGTCGAGGGCCTCGACCTCGTCCGCGACCGTGCCGGCACCGGTCTCGTCGCCCGGCGCCGCCTCCTCCCGCCGGGGCAGCAGCAGCCACGCCCCCGCCGCCACGGCGACGCCGAGCACGGCCGCCGCGCCGGCGGCCGTCGTGAAGCCGTCGACGAACGCCGCCCGGGCCGCGTCGGCCAGGCGGGCGCCCGCGGCGGCCGGCAGGTCGCGGGCGACGTCGAGGGCGCCGGCCAGCCCGCCGTCGGCGGCCGCCGCGCCGTCGGCCGGCAGCCCGGCCAGCGCCGGGGCCAGGGCGGCGCCGTAACGGGCGCTGAGCACGGTCCCCAAGATGGCCACGCCCAGGGCGCCGCCGACCTCGCGGCTGGCGTTGTTCATGGCCGAGCCCATCCCCGCCCGGGCCGGCGGGACGGCGGCCATCATCAGCGCGGTCAGCGGCGCCCCGGTCGCCCCGATGCCGACGGCCGTGGGCACGAAGGCCACCGCCGCCACCACCGCCGGCGTGCCCTCGTCGAAGCGGGTGACGACCGCCATGCCCATCGCCACCAGCAGCAGGCCGGTGGCGATGACCGCGCGGGGGCCGTAGCGGTCGACGAACCGGGGCACCTGGGGCGCCACGACGAGCATCGTCAGCGACACCGGCATCTGGACGAGCCCGGCCTCGAAGGGCGACAGCCCGAGCACCAGCTGGAGGAACTGGGCGGTGAGGAAGAACGAGCCGAACAGCGTGAAGTAGGTGAGGCCGATGCCGGCGGTGGCGACGCCGAAGCGGCGGTCCCGGAACAGCGCCAGGTCGAGCATGGGGTGGCGGGCGGTCAGCTCCCGCCAGACGAACAGACCGAGGCCGGCGACCGCCACCGCCAGGCCGGCGAGCGTCTCGCGGGCGGCCCACCCCACCTCGGGGGCCTCGATGATGGCGTACACCAGCGCCCCGACGCCGACGATCGACAGCAGCGCGCCGGGCACGTCGACCGGCCGCTGCTCGGGGTCGCGGGAGGTCGGCACCAGCCACCGCCCGGCGACCAGCGCGGCGAGGGCGAGGGGCACGTTGAGCAGGAACACCGAGCCCCACCAGAAGTGCTCCAGCAGCAGGCCCGAGGCGACCGGCCCGAGCGCCGCCCCGCCCGCCGCGACGCCCGCCCACACGGCGATGGCCCGGCTCCGCTCCTCGGGGGCGAACACGTTGCTGATGATCGAGAGGGTCGAGGGCATGACGAACGCCGCCGCCACGCCCATGACCACCCGGGCCACGACGACGACGGCGGCCGTCTGGGCCAGCAGCGCGATGCCCGACCCGACGAGGAAGAGCACGAGGCCGACCTGCAGCGCGCCCTTGCGGCCGTAGCGGTCGCCCAGCGTCCCGGCGCTGAACAGCAGCCCGGCGAACACGAGGGCGTAGGCGTCGACCATCCACTGCAGCTCGCCGGTGCCGGCCTCCAGGTCGCGGGCGATCGACGGCAGGGCCAGGTTCAGGCTGAGGTTGGCGATCATGACGATCGTCAGGCTCAGGCAGAGGACGCCGAGGGTGCGCCACCGGCGGGCGTGGACGTGGGGGTCGGCGTGGAGGGGGAGGACGTCCGTGGTCGACATGCCGGCGGACGCTACGAGTTGAAGTGCGCTTCAAGTCAAGGCATGTGCCCGGCGTCACAGCCTGATGACGATCTTGCCGGTGTTGGCCCCGGTGAACAGCGCGTTGAGCGCCCCCACCGCGGAGCCGAGGCCCTCGTGGACGTCGAGCCGGTAGGTGAGCTTCCCCTCGGCCAGCCAGCGGCCCAGCACCTCGGCGACCTCGCCGAACCGGTCCCAGTGGTCGAGGGACAGGAAGCCCTCCATCCGGGCCCGCTTGTTGATGAGCTGGAAGTAGTTCGACGGCCCCGGCGGGCGGTGGCTCTCGTTGTAGACCGAGATGGCGCCGCACAGCACGACCCGGGCCCGCAGGGCCAGGTGGTCGAGCACCGCGTCGAGGATCGGCCCGCCGACGTTGTCGAAGTAGACGTCGACGCCCTCGGGGCACAGCTCGCCGAGGCGGGCGTGGACGTCCTCGGACCGGCGGTCGATGGCGGCGTCGAGGCCGAGGTCCTCGAGCAGCCAGCGCACCTTCTCGGGTCCGCCGCAGATGCCGACCACCCGCGCGCCCCGCAGCTTGGCGATCTGGGCCGCGATCGACCCGGTGGCGCCGGCCGCCGCCGACACGACGACCGTGTCGCCCTCCTCGACCCGGCCGACGTCGACGATGCCGACGTACGCCGTCAGCCCGGTGGCGCCGAGGACGGCCAGCAGCGCCGGCGCGTCGACCTCGGGGCCGAGGTCGGTGGCGAGCGGGCCCTCCTCGACGACGCCGTAGCGCTGCCAGCCCGGCAGCCCGTACACCCGGTGGCCGAGCGGCAGGCCCTCGGCCCGGGTCGCCACCACCCGGCCGATGCCGCTCGCCCGCACCGGCTCGCCGATGGCGACCGCGGGCAGGTAGCCCTCGGCCTTGGACAGCCAGGTGCGGACCGTGGCGTCGACCCCCAGCCACTCGACCTCGACCAGCGCCTGGCCGTCGGCCAGCTCGGGCAGCGGCACGCCCACCTGGTGCTCGACGTCGTTCTCGTCGAGCAGCCCCTCCGGGCGGCACCGCAGCACCACCCGCTCGTTGGTCGTCCTCTCCAGATCGATCGCCGACTGCAGCTCCACGGCGCCGACGGTATCTGACGGCGCGTCAGGGCTGCCGGGGTCCGGCGGGGCGCCAGCGCCCCCGGTGGACGACCGCGTCGAGCGGCGGCCGGGGCCGGCCGGCCGACCGCCCCGGCTCGTCGGGCGCCGGCCAGCCGAGCGCGACCGCACCGAGCGCCCGCCACCCCTCGGGCACGCCGAGGGCGTCGAGCACGGCCCGCTCGTGCTCGAACAGGCCGAAGAACAGCGCGCCCAGCCCGGCGTCGACGGCGGCGAGCAGCAGGCCGTGCACGGCCATGCCCCCGTCCACCCACCAGTACGGCACCGGCCAGGCCTCGGTGCCCGCGCCCAGCCCCGTCCCCTCCTTGTCGGGCTCGGCGTACCGGCGCACGTAGGCCCCCGGTTCGACGAGCGGCACGACGACGACCGGCGCGTCGAGGAGCGACCGCCACCGGAAGCGGGCCCGGCGCTCGTCCGGCAGCGTCACGTCCCACAGCCGGCGGGTCTCGTCGCCCTCCAGGACGACGAACGCCCACGGCCGCGTGTTGCCCGCGGAGGGGGCCCGGGTCGCCAGGTCGAGGAGGCGGTCGACCAGCTCGGGCGGCACCGGCCGGGGCGCGAAGGCGCGCACCATCCGCCGGGCGCGGATGGCGTCCGGCAGCTGCACCTCAGCGCGCGCCCGGCGGGGCCGGGCGGGTCAGGCGAGCTTGCGCAGGTCCTCCTCCATCGCCCAGCCGAAGCCGATCAGGCTGTCGCCCTTGGCCGGGTGCAGGGGCTCGAACCACTCGACGAGCTCCGGGTCGAGCTGGTCGGGGTGCAGGGACTCGTGGTCGAGCACCGGGGCGGGGCCGCTGCCGTCGCCCTTGGCCAGGAAGGCCCGCTGGTCGTAGGCCTTCTGCTCGATGCCGTACCGCTTGGCCAGGCGGGTGCCCCAGGCGCGCTCCTCGCCGGTCGGCTTGTGGCCGGCCCGGGGCACGACGTCGTGGAGCGACCGGAACGCCTCGAACCCGCCCGGCTGGTTGAACCGGGCCGCGACCAGCACGTCCTCGTCGGGGAAGGCGAGCACCGCCCGCCGCAGCATGTCCTGCACCAGGCCCCGCAGCACGGTGTCGCGCTTGGCGATGCGCCGCACCGACGCCAGCCCGATGAGGACGCAGGGCGTGCCGCCGATGCGCTCGAGCGTGCAGAACGCGAAGCCCTTGAGCTTGCCGTCCTCCCGGGCCTGGGTGATGAGCACCCAGGACTCGGCCTGCTTGGAGATGTCGCCGATCTCGTGGAGCGAGGAGCCCTCGGCGCAGATGTCCGCCATCTCGGCGAGCTCTGCGTCGCTCAGCGCCGTGCAGTCCTTCGTCTCAACAGCGATCGACATCTCCTGCAAAGCCCCCGTTCCAAGACGGACAACGTCGTACTAGTCCAGTCAACCCCGGCGACGAGTGCAACTCGGGTCGCCGAACACGCGCGCGGCGCGCGCCCCGTCAGGCGACGATGGCGCTCGGCCCCAGCACGACGCGGAGCTGGCCGATCAGGCCGTTCGAGGTGTCCACCTTCCACCGGTCGGGCAGCCGGACGACCGTGTCGTCGCCCAGGTGGAGCATGACCGGCGACTCGCCCGGGTGGTCGGCCAGGATCTGCTTCAGGCTGGCGACGGTCGAGCGGGACAGCAGCTGGGGTGGCACCCGCACCCGCAGCGGCTCGGCGTCGCCCTCCCCCACGTCGACGAGCTCGATGCTCTGGGCGACGAGCTTGGGGGCGTCGTCCCGCTTGTCGACCCGGCCCTTGACCACGACGACCGCGTCGTCGGCGAGCTTGTGGCCCTCCTCCTTCATGGTCCGGGGGAACACCATGACCTCGACCGACGAGCGCAGGTCCTCGAGCGTGAACACGGCCATGAGGTCGCCCTTGCGGGTCCACTTCCGCTGCAGGCCGGTGACGACGCCGCCGACGCTGCGGACCGCCCCGTCCTCGACGCCGTCCAGCTCGTCGATGGCGACGTCGGTCCGCCGGGCCAGCGCCCCCTCGGCCCCGAGCAGCGGGTGGTCGCTCACGTAGAGGCCGAGCATCTCCTTCTCGAAGGCCAGGCGCTCGCGCTTGTCGAACTCGAGGTCGGGGATCTCGATGCGCTCGAAGTCGTCGCCCGGCTCGTCCTCGGCCCCGCCGAAGAGGGTCATGATCCCCATGTCGCGCTCCCGCCGGCGGGCGAGCGTCTGGTCGACGATCTGCTCGAAGACCGTCAGCAGGCCCTTGCGGGGGTGGCCGAGGCCGTCGAAGGCGCCGGCCTTGATGAGCGACTCGACCGTGCGCTTGTTGAGCACCGAGGTGTCGACCCGCTGGCAGAAGTCGTGGAAGTCGCGGAAGGGCCCGTTGGCCTCGCGCTCGGCGATGATCTGCGCGACCAGGCCCTCGCCGACGTTGCGCACCGCGGACAGCCCGAAGATGATCGTCCGCTCCTCGCGGCCGTCCTCGCCGACGGTGACGACCGGCGTGAAGTCGGAGTCCGAGCGGTTGATGTCGGGCACCTGGACCGCGATGCCCATGGCCCGGCACTCCGCCAGGTAGACGGCGGCCTTCTCGAGGTTGGTCTTGACGCTGGTGAGGAGCGCCGCCAGGTACTCGGCCGGGTAGTTCGCCTTCAGGTAGGCGGTCTGGTACGAGACGAAGCCGTAGCCGTAGGCGTGGCTCTTGTTGAAGGCGTAGTCGGCGAACGGCTCGATGATGTCGAACCACTTCTTGCCGAGCTCGGCGCCGTAGCCGGTGCGCTCGCAGCCGGCGATGAACTTCTCCCGCTCCTTGGCGATGAGCTCGCGGACCTTCTTGCCGCACGCCTTGCGCAGGTTGTCCGCCTCGGCCAGGGAGTAGCCGGCGAACTTCTGGGCGATCCGCATCATGGACTCCTGGTAGATCATGAGCCCGTAGGTGTCGCCCAGCACCTCCTCCGCGTCGGGGTGGAGGTACTCGACCGGCTTCCGGCCGTTCTTGCGGTCCGCGTAGTCGTTGTGCATGTTCGCCGCCATCGGCCCCGGCCGGTAGAGGGCCACGAGCGCGGCGACGTCCTCGAAGCAGGTGGGCGCCAGCGAGCGCATGAGCGCCCGCATGGGCCCGCCCTCGAGCTGGAACACGCCGATGGAGTCGCCCCGGCGCAGCAGCTCGAACGTCTTCTCGTCGTCGAGCGGCACCCGGTCGATGTCGACCTCGATGCCGCGGGTCTGCTTGATGAGCTCGAGCGTGTCGGTGATGACGTCGAGGTTGCGCAGGCCGAGGAAGTCCATCTTGAGGAGGCCCAGCTCCTCGACGCCGTGCATCTCGTACTGGGTGACGACCGGCGCCTCCTCCGGCGCCTGGCCGTTCTCCGGCTTGCGCTGGATGGGGAGGTACTCGGTCAGCGGGTCCCGGGTGATGACCACGGCGGCGGCGTGGATGCCGTCCTGGCGGCGCAGGCCCTCGAGCCCCCGGGCGACGTCGACGACCTTGCGGACGTCCGGGTCGGACTCGTACATCTCCCGCAGCTCGGCCGCCATCTTGTAGCCGTCCTCGTACTTGGGGTGCGGCTCGAGGCAGGCGTACAACGGGGTGTCCCGGCCCATGATCAGCGGCGGCATGGCCTTGGCCACCTTGTCGCCGACCGCGTACGGGTAGCCGAGCACCCGGGCGGCGTCGCGCACCGCGGCCCGGGCCTTGATCGTCGAGAACGTGATGATCTGGGCGACGTGGTCGCGGCCGTAGCGCTCGGCCGCGTACCGGATCATCTCGTCCCGGTAGCGGGAGTCGAAGTCCATGTCGATGTCGGGCATCGACACCCGCGACGGGTTGAGGAAGCGCTCGAACAGCAGGTCGTAGCGGATGGGGTCGAGGTCGGTGATGCGCAGGCAGTAGGCGACGGCGCAGCCGGCCGCGCTGCCCCGGCCCGGCCCCACCCGGATGCCCGAGCGCCGGGCGTGGTCGATGAGGTCCCAGACGATGAGGAAGTACGAGCTGAAGCCCATGTCCTCGATGACCTTCAGCTCGTAGGCCAGGCGCTCGACGACCTTGTCGGGCAGCGGGTCGCCCCAGCGCTGCTTCGCCCCCTCGAAGGTCAGGTGGCGGAGGTACTCGACGTCGGAGTCGAAGCCCTCGGGGAGCGGGAACTTCGGCAGCTGGGGCTTGCCGAAGGCGATCTCGACGTCGCAGCGCTCGGCGACCCACAGCGTGTTGTCGCAGGCCTCGGGCAGCTCGGCGAACAGCGCCCGCATCTCGGCCGCCGACTTCAGGAAGTGCTCGTCGCCGTGGAACTTGAAGCGGTCGGGGTCGCTCATCAGCGACCCCGTCTGCACGCAGAGCAGGGCGTCGTGGGCGACGGCGTCGCTGCGCCGGACGTAGTGGCTGTCGTTGGTGGCGAGCAGCGGGGCGCCGATGCGGCGGGCGATCTCGACGAGCTGCGGGTTGGTCTTGCGCTGCTCGGGGATGCCGTGGTCCTGCAGCTCGATGAACAGGTTGTCCTTGCCGAAGATGTCCTGCAGGCGGGCCGCCTTCTCGGTGGCGCCCTCGACGTCGCCCCGCAGCAGCGCCTGGAGGACGTGGCCGCCCAGGCAGCCGGTGGTGGCGATGAGGCCCTCGCTGTGGTCGGCCAGGATCTCCCAGTCGACCCGGGGCTTGTAGTAGTAGCCCTCCATGAAGGCCCGGCTGGCGAGCTGGATGAGGTTCCGGTAGCCGGTGTTGTTCTCGGCCAGCAGGGTGAGGTGGTAGTAGAGCTTCTTGCCGCCCTCGGCGTCGCCCCCCGAGTCGTCGATCCGCCCCCGCCGCGTCGGCCGCTCGAAGCGGGAGTCGTGGGCCATGTAGGCCTCGGTGCCGAGGATGGGCTTGATGCCCTGCTTCCGGCACTCCTTGTAGAAGTCGAGGATGCCGTACATGTTGCCGTGGTCGGTGATGCCGAGCGCCGGCTGACCGTCGGCCACGGCCGCGCCCACGACGTCGCCGATGCGGGCGGCGCCGTCGAGCATCGAGTACTCGGTGTGGACGTGGAGGTGGGTGAAGCTGCCTCGACCGGTCACCCTGACGGCTCCCTCCCGGAACGCACGAGACCGGCCCGCATCCGCGGGTGAATCACAGGCGTGTGATCCCGGGCCGACACTAGCCGCCCGGGGCGGGGTGCGGCGCGCCCCTACCACCCCGGCTCGCCGTCGTCGCCGTCCGGGCCGATGAGCGCGTCCCAGATCTGGGCCATCGCCGGGTCGTCGTCCGGGGCGGTCAGCGAGGCGCTCTCGAGGTGCCGCAGCGGCAGGCCCCGGCTCGACAGGTAGCCGCCGATGCCGAGGCGCAGGCGCCGCTCGAGCACCTGGGCGCCGGCCCGGTCGGTGTCGGGCAGCACGACGGCGAACCAGTGCTGCGTCTGGTCGGGGACGTGGACGAGGTGGTCGACGATGCCGCCGGCCACGAACTGGTAGCCGAGCTCGCGCAGCAGCGCGACCTGCCGCCGGTACGGGAGCTGGGCCAGCGGGCCGTCCGGCACCTGGACCAGGACCAGCGAGAACTGCTGGCCGGTCCGCCGGCTCCGGGCCCGCTCGGCGCTCAGCCGGTCGCGCAGGAAGCGCGCGGTCCACAGGCCGGTCTCGGGGTCGACCGCCGGCAGGTCCGAGGCCCGGCCGCCCCCGTCGCCGGCGGCCGGGGCGTGGGTGTCGGTCCCGGACCAGGTGCCGTCCGGCGACGACCACGGGTCGCCGGCCGGGGCCCGGTTGGCGGCGGGGTCGTCCCAGACCGGCCCCGGACCGGGCGCGGGCGGGGGCCAGCCGCCGGGGTCCGGCGCGCCCCAGCCGCCCGCCGGCCCACCGGGCGGGGCGGGGGGCGCCCAGTCGGCCGGGCCGCCGCC
>PKRH01000084.1 GCA_017577565.1 Thermoanaerobacterales bacterium
CGGTCGAAGACCCGCTGGAGGCGCTCGTCCGGGACGCCCGGCTCCCTGGGCTCGCCGTCATCCGCAGAGGTCATGAGCACTCCCCCCGAACACTCCGCCGCCACGGCCGACACCACGTGGGGCCCCGATTGTGCACCACGGGACCGGGGCGGCGCGCACCGGCCGCCGCCGGGCGGGTCAGGCCTGCGTCGAGCCCTCGACCGGCCCGTCCACCGTCGTCGGCCCGGCCGTCGCCGGGTCGGCGGGCGGGCCGACGTCACCGTCGGCCGGCTGGCCGCCGTCGGGGGCACCCGGCGCCTCGCCGTCCTCCGCCACCGGCTCGCCGGTCGGTGGCTCGTCGGGCGCCGGCCCGGGATCGTCCGGCGCCGTGACGGGGTCGGAGGGCGCACCGTCCGAGCCGGCCGGCGGGTCGGCGGCGCCCGGGTCGGTGGGCGTGACCGGGGCGTCGCCGGGGCCGGAGGTCGTCTCGACGGGTGCCGGCTCCGCCGGCGGCGCCGGGTCCGTGGGCGCCGGCGCGACGGGGGCGGGCTCGACCGGCGCCGGCTCGACGGGCACCGTCGGCGCGGGCGTGGCCGGTGCCGGCTCGGCGGGCGTGGGCAGGGCCTCGGTGGTCTCGAGGGCGGGGTCGGCGCTCGTCGCCGGCGCCTCGGCGGGGGCCGGCGGGACCGTCGTCGTCGTGGCGGCCGGCGGCGTCGTCATGGCGGGCGCCGGGGCCGGCGCAGGAGCCGGCGGGGCGGCGTCGTCGGGGCGCGGCCCGACCGGGCGCTCGTCGTCGATCACGCACCCGGGGGCGGGGCACGGGGTCACCGTGACGGCATCCAGGGCGTCGTCCTCGTCCTCGATCACCACCGTCAGCGGCGCGTTGACGGTCGGGAGCAGGGACCGCTCCACCATCGGCACGACGTGACGGTCGATGGCGGGCGCCATCACCGCGACGAACCCGGTCGTCGCCGCAGCCACCCCGACGAGCGTCGCGCTGGTCGTGGCGGCCGCCGCCTTCACGCCCGCCAGGCGCGCCATCGTCCGGAGCCGGCGCCGGCGGGGCACCCGCCCGACGGGCCGGCCACGCGCGGCGCGCTGCATGGCCGCCACGACCTCCCGCTCGTCGGCCACCTCGTCGGGCTCGGCCGGCCCCCGGGCCCGCAGGATCGCCGCCCGCAGCTCGGCGTACCACTCGGGCATGTCGGGGTCGTCGAGCGTGCCGTCCCACACCCGATCCGCGAGGGCGTGGTCGAACTGGAGCATGTCGACCCACAGCTCGTCCCAGGAGGCCCTCATGCCGTCCGCACCTCGGGTCCGTAGCGCTCGGCCAGCTTCCGCAGGGCGCGGTGGCACAGCACGCGCACGTGGCCGGGGCTGCGCTCCATCAGCCGGGCGACCTCGGCCACCGGCAGCCCGCCGACCACCCGCAGCAGCACCGCCTCGGCCTGGTCGCGGGGCAGCCCGGCGACCATCTCGTCGACGGCGCTCTGCGCGGTCAGGCGGTCGAGCACGTCGACCTCCGGGTCGAGCCGGTTCCGGAGGTCGACGTCGTCGAGCCGGTCGGAGGCGACGGCATCGGTGCGGCGGCGGGTGTTGCGGCGCCGGAACTCGATCAGGCGGCGGCGCGCGATGGTGAACAGCCAGCTCCGGAAGGCGCTCTGGTCGCCCTGGAAGTGGGCGAGGCCCCGGGCCACGCCGATCCACGCCTCGCTGGCCAGGTCGTCGCCCGCGTCCCCCTCCTGCGCCCGCAGGTAGCGCAGCAGCAGGGGCTGGTAGGAGCGGTAGAGCGCAGCGAGCGCCCACGCCTCGCCCTGGCCCGCTGCTGCGACGACTCGGGGGAACTCCGTGTCGCTGATCATCGACCCGCCCTGCTCTCGGTCACGCTCGGTGGCTGCTGCCACCGGTGCGTGAGGTGCCGGACGATCATCCCATCGCCACGGGCGGGCGACAAGTCCCGCGAACGCGGCGAACCGCCGGTCGCAACCGGCGGTCCCGATCCGGTGCGGGCCCGGCGCACCCCTCGGTGCCCGGACCCCGCAGGATCACGTCACTTGTAGCGGTAGGTGATGCGACCCCGGGTCAGGTCGTAGGCCGAGACCTCGACCTGCACGCGGTCGCCAGGGAGGATCCGGATCCGGTTCTTCCGCATCTTGCCGCTCAGGTGGCCGAGCACGGTGTGCCCGTTGTCGAGCGCGATGCGGAAGTGCCCGCCCTTCAGCGCCTCTTCAGTCCGTCCCTCGAGGATGAACGCGTCGTCCTTTGTCTTCGCCAAACGGTGACCTCGGTTCTCTCGGCAACTCGTGCATGCTACGTGAACGGCCGGGGCCTTCCTCGCATTCCCCGCCGAACGCCCGATCTTGACCGGTGGTCAGCCCGCCGCGCCAGTCGGGGCGGATCAGGCGGTGACGCCCAGCGGCTGCGGGCGGTGCCCCGGGAAGACGTCGCCGAGCGCGCCGGCGGGCACGCCCAGCCGCGTCGTGACCAGCTCGGCCAGCAGGTCCCGGTAGTCGTTCCACCCCGGGACGTCGCCGTCGTCCAGGACGTCGGGCGCGAGGCCGTGCCAGGCGCCGTGGACCCGCCCGCCCGCCAGGCCGCCGCCCACGAGCAGGACGGCGGCGCCGTGGCCGTGGTCGGTGCCCCGGTTGGCGTTCTGCGCGACCCGGCGACCGAACTCGGTCATGACGACGACGGTCACCGCGTCCCCGGCGGGGCCGAGGTCGGCCACGAACGCGCCGAGCGCCCGGTCCAGGGCCCCGAGGCGGTCGGCCATCGTGCCGCCGTCGACGCCGCCCTGGCCGACGTGGGTGTCCCACCCGCCGACGTCGACGCACGCCACCCGCAGGCCGACGTCGGCCTTGACCAGCCGGGCGACGTCGCGCAGCTGCGGACCGGGGTCGTCGTCGGGGTAGTCGGCGCCGGGCTCGGGGGCGAGCGCCGCCGCCAGCCGGGCCGCGCCGAGCGACTCGAGGGCGGCGGCGGCGTCGGCGGCCAGCGGGTGGTCGACGCCGGCGTGCAGCGCCTCCAACGCCCGGACGGCCCGCTCCCGGCGGGCGTCGTCGCCGATCCGGAGCGTCAGGGCGTCGAGGGCCCGCAGCGAGGTGGTCGCTCGCGCGCCCACCAGGGAGCGGGCGGTGGACTTGCCGACGGTCAGCGCCTGCAGCGGCGTCCCCGGCCCGGCCGCCTCGAGCGCCCGGTTCAGCCAGCCCGAGCTCGCCCCGGTGGCCGAGCCGCCCCGCTCGAGGTAGTCCTGGGCCTGGAAGTGGCTGCGGGAGATGTCGGGCGTCGACACGGCGGGCACCGCCGTGAACCGCCCCTGACGCCACAGCTCGTGGAGGGACGACAGCGCCGGGTGGAGGCCCCACGTCCGGTCGAGCGGCAGGGCCGCCGACTGCGGGACCGCGATGTCCGGGCGGGCGGCGGCGAGGTGGGGGTCGCCGGCCGGCACCAGGGCCGACAGGCCGTCCATGCCGCCCCGCAGGAAGACGACGACCAGCGTGCCCCCGGACGGTTGCGCGGCGAAGGACACCCGCACGCCGCCCAGGCCCGTCCCGAGGGCGAGCCCGGCGGCGCCGGCCCCGACGAGCAGCCGCCGCCGGCTGCGGCCCCGGGGGTCGAGCCCGTCGCGCTCGACGCCGTGGTCCGGGTGGTCGCACCGGCGCTCCCGGCGCGACCGGCGGTCGGGGGGCGGGGCGGGTGCGGTGGTCACGGCGGTCACCTCAGCGGAGCGCGAAGTACGGCGAGTCGAGCACGAGGGCCACGACCTCGAGCAGGTCGCCGTTCGGCGACGACGGCGCCGGGGCCGACGGGTCGCCGCCGAGGACCTCGACGAGGGCCTCGCGGTGCTCGGGGCGGAAGGTCTGGAAGCAGAGCCGGCGGCACAGGCCGTCGACCAGCTCGCCGACCGTGCCGGCCGGCCGGCCCTCGACGAGGCGGAGCGGGTCGGGCTGCGTCAGGCCGTCGTCCCACCCGCCGACGAGGGCCCGGTGGACGTTCCACAGCTCGACCGTCGTGCCGGCCGACCGCCAGGCGGCGTGGACGTCCGGGTAGCCGTCCGGCGCCGGCCAGCGCATGGCCTGGTGGCCCGTCCGGTAGGTGGCGTCCGACAGCCGGCGCAGCGTCGGCGACACGTCCCGCTCGGGCCGGATCCCGAGGGCGCGCACGGCGGCGGCGATGTTCTCGCGCGGGCGGCGCACCTTCTGCCCGACCGCCGCCCAGAACTCGCTCGACCGGAACAGGGTCCGCAGCACGGGGACGATCGCCGTGTCGTTGTCGAGGTAGGCGGCGGCGAGCCGGTCGACCAGCGACGCCGGCGGGTCGTCGCTGACGAACCGCACCGCCAGCTTGCGGGCGATCGTGCGGGCGGTGGCCTCGTGGCCGGCCAGGTAGCGCAGGTAGGCGTCGCCGACCTCCAGCCCGCCCTCCGCCGTGGCGTTGTCGTGGCGGAAGCCGAGCACCTGCACGGGCCCCACCCAGTGCATGGCGGGGTCGTAGCGGAACGAGCCCGGCTCGCCCGGGCCGTCCTCACCCGCCACGGTGCGGCCGGTCAGGATGCGCGCGCTGTCTCGCACGTCCTCCTCCGTGTAGCCCGACGCCACGCCGACCGTGTGGAGCTCGAGCAGCTCGCGGCCGTAGTTCTCGTTGACCGCCTCCTTGCGCGACTCGGCGGCGTTGAGCCAGCGCAGCATCGCCGGGTGGCGGGCCGACGCCACGAGCATGTCGGCGAACCGGCCGAGGGCGTGCGCCCGGATGACCGTGGCCTGGTAGTCCGGCGCGGTGTCCCAGCTGACGCCGCCCGGCGTCGGCACGTGCAGGTGGTCGGCCCACAGCTCGACGACGACCTCGTAGAGCTGCCGGGTCGACCACATCTGCCGGGCCATCGTGGCCACGCTGCACTGGCTCATGGCCTCCCAGCTCCGGGGCTCGATCGAGCGGCGCACGGTCGCCGGGTCGGCCCAGGCCAGCGGGAGGGCCGCCGCGACGAGGTCGTCGGCGGGGTCGGGCAGCGACATCGGGTCGAGCTGGGCCTCGAGCCAGGCGTCGATGCCCACGGCGTGGACCTCGGCCACGAGCTCGGGGGTGGGGCCGTAGGTCGTGCGCCGCAGCAGGTGGAGCACGGGATCGGTCGTGTCGAGCAGGGTCGGCGCCGTCACCGCGGTGGCGGCGGCCGCGGCCGACGGCGTGGGGTGCTCGAGGGCGGGCTCGGCCGAGACCGCCGAGATGCGGGTGGCCCCGGCCGAGCGGGCGAAGCTCTCGTCGCGGTCGGCGAACCCGCCGCCGTCGAGGGGGCTGGCGGCCCGGCGGGCGGGCGGGGCGCCAGCGACGTCGCCGGTGGGCCGCAGGCGGACGGTGGCCGCCGCCGCGGCGGCGGTGCCGGTCCCGGCGAGGCCGGCGAGGACGGCGCGCCGGGGCCAGCGGCGGGCCGGCGGGTCGTCACCCGGGGTGCGAGGGGCGGAGCGGGGCGACGAGCGGTCGGTGCGCGCGCTGTGGTCGGTCAACTGCGACCCCCCTCGAACCTCAGCGCCGCCCGCGCCGCGCAGTCTAGGGCGGGCGCCCGTGGCGGTGCCGCTACACCGCGTGGCGCGTTCGCCCGGTGACCGTCCGAGGTCGGGTGCGACCCGGCGTGGGCCGCGCCGGGTCAGCGGGGCAGGTGCTTCGCCTTGCGCAGCAGGGCGGTGAAGCGCCGGGCGTAGCCCTCCTGGTCGCCGGTCGGGTCCTGCAGCCGGGCGGCGAGCTTGCTGCGCACGGCGACCGTGCGGGACTCGGTGTACTTGAGGAGCCCCTCGCGCCCGTGGCGGCGGCCGAGGCCCGAGGCCTTCATGCCGCCCATGGGGGCGTCCACGCTGCCCCAGGCCGACGCGTAGCCGTCGTTGACGTTGACCGTGCCGGCCAGGAGGCGCTCGGCGATGGCCCGCCCGCGGGCGGGGTCGCCGCAGTACACGCTGGCGTTGAGCCCGTACTCGGTGTCGTTGGCCTGCTCGATCGCCTCGTCGTCGCTGTCCACCGGGTAGACGGCCACCACCGGGCCGAAGGTCTCCTCCCGGTAGAGGTCCATCTCGGGGGTGACGTCGGTGAGCACGGTGGGCTCGTAGAACAGGGGGCCGACGTCGGGGCGGTGACGGCCGCCGGCCACCAGCCGGGCCCCCTTGGCGACCGCGTCGTCGACGTGGGCCCGGACCTTCTCCAGCTGGGCGGCCGAGGCCAGCGCGCCGACCTCGGGGCCGAACGCCTGCTCGGCTCCCAGGCGGAGGGACTGCGCCCGCCGCCCCAGGCGCTCGACGAAGGCGTCGGCGATCGACCGGGCGACGTAGATCCGCTCGATCGAGATGCACAGCTGGCCGGTGTTGGCGAAGCAGGCCACGACCGCGCCCTCGACCGCGGCGTCCAGGTCGACGTCGTCGGTGACGATCATGGCGTTCTTGCCGCCGAGCTCGGCCGACACGCCGATGAGCCGCTCGCCGGCCCGGCGGGCGATGACCCGCCCCGTGGCGGTCGACCCGGTGAACATCACGTAGTCGCTGTGGTCGACGATCGCCGTGCCGACCGTGCGGCCCGGGCCGGTGACGACCTGGACGAGCCCGGACGGCAGGCCGGCCTCCTCCAGCAGCTCGAAGGCCCGCAGGGCGGTGAACGGGGTCTGCGAGTCGGGCTTGAGGACCACCCCGTTGCCGGCGACGAGGGCTGCCATCGCGTCCGACACCGAGAGCACGAGCGGGTAGTTCCAGGGGGCGATGACGCCGACGACCCCCAGGGGCACGTGGTGCTCGCGCGTCGACACGAGGCCGGGGACGGGGCTGAGCCGGCGCTTCGGCTTCAGGGCCCGGGGGGCCAGACGGGCGTAGTACCGGGCGGTGACCGCCTGGTCCATGATCTCCTCGAACGCCCAGACCCGGGCCTTGCCGTTCTCGGCCTGGATCAGGTCCATCAGCTCGCCCTGGCGGTCGAGGACGAGGTCGTGGTAGCGGAGCAGCACGGCGGCGCGCTCGCGCACCGGCGTCGCCGCCCAGCGGCGCTGCACCTCCCGGGCCCGGGCGACGGCCGCCGCCACGTCCTCCTCGGTGCCCGCGGGCACCACGCCGAGGACCTCGCCGTTCAGCGGCGAGCGGACCTCGATGCGCTCGCGCCCCTCCCGGGGCACCGCGACGCGTGCGGCCAGCCGGTCGGTCTCGGCGCGCCCGGGGCGCAGCTGGGTGGCGGTGGTGGTCGCGTCGGTGGTGGTCACGGGCCCAACCTACCCCCGCCGCGGTCGCCTCCCGGCGGCCCGGTGTTGCGCTCGGCGACGTCCCGGGCGTGGTCGGCGAGGGCGGCGCGGAGCTCGTCGGGCGCCAGCACCTCGACACCGGGGAGCGGCACGAGCTGGGAGACCGCCACCTCGACCGGCTCGAGCGGGAGGTCGACGGTCACCCACCCCTCGGCGTCCACCTCCCCCTGCTCGAGCGCCCGGACGGTCAGCTCGCCGGGCACGAGGCGGGGGAGGCGGCGGGCCGCCGCGGGCGAGAGGCGCAGGCGGGCCCGCAGCGGCCGGATCGAGGCGTCGAAGGCCGCGGCCGACGCCGACCACCACCGGGCCAGGTCGAACCCCGGGGGCCGCCACGCCGGCTCCGGCCGGGGCGTGGCCGAGGTGATGCGCGAGACCCGCCAGGTGCGGGGCCTGCGACGGTGGGCCGCCACCAGGTACCAGGTGCCGGCCTTGAGGACGAGCCCCAGCGGGTCGACGCGCCGGCGCACCCCGTGGCCGCGCCGCCCGTAGCGGATGTCGAGCCGCCGGCCCTGCCAGACGGCGTCGGCCACGGTGGGGAGCACCTCGCCCGGGTCGTCGCGGTGGAACCAGGCCGGGGCATCCAGCAGGAACCGCTCGGTCACCCGGGCGAGGTCGTCGCGCGCTGCCGCCGGCAGCGCCGACCGCAGCTTCGACCGGGCGGCGGCGAGCACGGCGCCCAGGCCCAGGTCGGCGGCGCCGGCGCTGCCGATCGTGAGCGCCACCGTCTCGGCGGCGGTGAACCCGTCGACCGGCGACCGCCAGCCGTCGAGCAGCCGGATGCCCCCGCCGGGGCCGGCCTCCGTCCACAGCGGCACGCCCGCCGCCTGCAGCATGGCCACGTCGCGGTAGACGGTGCGCTCGGAGACCTCGAGCTCGTCCGCCAGGGTCCTCGCCGTGGCCGGCCCCACCCGTTGGAGGCGGAGCAGCAGGGCGAGCAGCCGCGCCGAGCGCACGGCCCCAGCGTAGGCCCCCTCCCTGACACGACCTGGCAGGGACGGCGCCCGCCGGGGTCAGCGCCGGGCGGGGGCGGCGGCGCCCGTGCCCGGGCGGGCCATGGTGGCCGCGGCGTCGCGGTCGTCGATGCGCCGCAGGACGAGCGCCGCCACCAGCGCCAGCGCCGACGCGACGAGGAAGGTGAGCCGGTAGGCCCCGAGCTGGTCGCCCGGGGGCGCCGCCGAGCCGCCGTCGGGCAGGGCGGAGGTGAGCACCGTCGCCAGCAGCGCGACGCCGACCGCCGCCGCGGTCTGGCGGAGCATGGCGAAGATGGCCGTGGCGTCGGCCGTGTCCTCCGGGGAGATCTGGGCGAAGGCGGCCGTCTGCTGCGACATGATCATGAAGCCCATGCCGAGGCCGAGCAGGAACATCCCGGCCCGGATCTGCCAGACCCCGGTCTCCAGCGACAGGGTGGCGAAGGCCGCCATGACGGCGGCGGTCCACAGCAGCCCGCCGGTCATCAGCCGGCGGGGGCCGACGCGGGGGTACAGCCGGCCGCCGATCTGCGACGCGACCATCACCCCGATGGCCTCGGTGAAGGTGACGAGGCCCGACCCGGTGGGCGAGAGGTCGCGCACGTCCTGCAGGAACAGCGGCATGACGTAGAGGACGCCGAGGAACGCGCCGAAGCCGGCGAACATCCCGGCGTTGACCGTGCGGAACAGCCGGTTGCCCAGCAGGCGCAGGTCGAGCATCGGCTCGGCGGTGCGCAGCTCGACGGCGACCAGCGCGGTGAGCGCCAGCAGCCCGGCCACGCCCGCCACGACGACGGCCGGCGAGCCCCAGCCCCGGGAGGCGCCCTGGTCGAGGGCGTAGAGCAGCAGGGCGAGGCCGCCGCCGGACAGGACGAAGCCGGCGGCGTCGAACCGCCCGACCGGGCGGGTCGTGCCGTCCTCCAGCAACGCCGCCCCGAACAGCACGGTGGCCACCCCGATCGGCACGTTGACGAGGAAGATCCAGTGCCAGCCGGCGGTGTCCACGAGCACCCCGCCGAGGATCGGGCCGATGGCCGGCGCGCAGGCGGTGGGCACGAGCAGGAGGCGGGAGGCGCGGGCCCGCTCGGCCTGCGGGTAGGCCCGGAACAGCATCGCCATGCCGACCGGCACGAGGAGGCCACCGCCGACGCCCTGGAGCACGCGGAAGGCGACCAGGGCCTCGAGGCTGCCGGCCGTGCCGCACAGCGCGGACGCCGCGGTGAACAGGGTGACGGCGGCGAGGAAGGTCCGCTTGGCCCCGAACCGGTCGCCGATCCACCCCGACGAGGGCATGAACACGGCCAGGCTGAGCAGGTAGCCGACCACGACCCGGTCGATCTCGCCCGGCCCGACGCCCAGGTCGTCGGCCAGGGAGGGGAGGGCCACGTTGACGATCGTCGTGTCGAGGAGGCTCATGAACGCCGCGGCCACGAACGTGACCGCGACGACCAGTCGTTGATCGAGCGCGCGACTGTGCACGGTGCGGCTGAACCCACCCCTGGTGGCGGGTATTCCGACGCCGGGTGGGACCGACGATCCCGGGTCCGCGTGTGCGAGGCTGCGGGGGGCCTGGCCGGCGGGGTTCGGGTCGCCCGTCCCACGCTGGCATGCTGGCAGGTAGGACGACCGCATCCCACGACCAGGGGGCTTCGATGAACCAACAGCAGTACGAGAAGGTACGGGACGCCGCCGGCTTCATCGCCGCGCTCGACCAGAGCGGGGGCAGCACCCCCAAGGCGCTCCGCCTCTACGGCATCCCCGACGACGCGTGGTCGAGCGAGGACGAGATGTTCGACCTCATCCACCAGATGAGGACGCGCATCATCACCAGCCCGGCCTTCAACGGCGACCGCATCCTCGGCGCCATCCTCTTCGAGCAGACGATGGAGCGCGAGATCGAGGGCCGGCCCTCCGGTGACTACCTCTGGGAGGTCAAGAACGTCGTCCCGTTCCTCAAGGTCGACAAGGGCCTGGCCGAGGAGGCCGACGGCGCCCAGCTCATGAAGCCCATCACCGGGCTCGACGAGCTGCTCGACCGCGCCGTCGAGAAGCGGATGTTCGGCACGAAGATGCGCTCGGTCGTCAAGATGCCGGGCGCCGGCTGCGACGCCGTCGTCGCCCAGCAGTTCGAGATCGGCCTGCAGATCCTCGAGAAGGACCTGGTCCCGATCCTCGAGCCGGAGGTCGACATCAAGAGCCCGGCCAAGGCCGAGGCCGAGGAGCAGCTCAAGGAGGGCCTGCTGAAGGGCCTCGACGACGTGCCCGAGGGCAAGCAGGTCATGTTCAAGCTGACCCTGCCCGAGAAGGACAACCTCTACCGGGAGCTCGTCGAGCACCCGAAGGTGCTGCGGGTCGTGGCGCTGTCCGGCGGCTACACCCGCGACGAGGCCAACGCCCGCCTGGCCCGCAACAACGGCGTGATCGCCAGCTTCTCCCGGGCCCTGACCGAGGGCCTCTCGGTCGACCAGTCGGACGACGAGTTCAACGCCGTCCTCGACAAGGCGATCGCCAGCATCTACGCGGCGTCCAACACCTGAGGCCACAGGGCCGACGGAGCCCCACGCCCGTCGCCCCGCCTCCCGCTCCCGGTGTCGTGGCGGGGCGGCGGGGCGACGCCGGCCGGCCGGGTGTCCGATCCGGGGTCGTCCGTTCGTCGTGACGGTGGCGGGCGACGGCCGCCCGCGGAGGAGGACGACGGATGCGCTACCTGGTCCAGCTGTACGGCGACGAGACGGCCGGGACCCGGCCCGGGGCTGCCGGGTCGGACGCCGAGGTGGGGGCCGGCGCGGCGATCGACGAGCTGGCCGGCGAGGCGATCGTGGCCGGTGAGGCCCTGCAGGACGGCGCGAGCTGCCGCACGATCCGGCACGACGGCGGCCGGGTGACCGTGACCGACGGGCCCGTCGCCGAGACCGCCGAGGGGCTCGCCGGCTTCTACGTGCTGGAGGCGCCGAGCCTCGACGACGCCGTCGAGCTCGCCCGCCGCCTCCCGGCGGCGGCGCACGGGGGCGTCGAGGTCCGGCCCATGGTCGAGTGGTTCGACCGCACGCCCGAGCGGCGCACGACATCGACCCCCCGCTGGCTGGCCACCATCCACGGCCCCGAGGTCGAGGGCGACCACCCCGGCACCGAGGCGTGGGACCGCGGCGCCGCCGCGCACGCCGCGTTCGTCGAGGCGGCCGGCGACGCCGTGCTCGCCGGCGGCGCGCTCCACCCGACGTCGACGGCGACGACCGTCCGGGTGCGCGACGGCGAGCTCCTCGTCACCGACGGCCCCTACGCCGAGTCGGTCGAGATCGTCGGCGGGTTCTACGTCCTGCAGGGTCACGGGTCGGCGCTGGAGGAGGTCGCCGCCCGGATCCCGGTGGGCGACGGCGGCGCGGTGCAGCTGCGCCGGGTCGTGGAGCCCGATGGCTGACGCGGTGCAGGGGCGGCCGACCTCGTCCGCCACGAGCTGTGCGACGAGGCGGTGCGGCTGGCCCGTCTGGTCGTGTCGCTCCTGCCGGGGGACCCGGGGGCCGAGGCGCTCCTCGCCCTCCTGCTGCTGCAGGACAGCCGGCGGGCCGCTCGCCTGGACGCCGCCGGCCAGCTGGTGCTGCTCGAGGACCAGGACCGCGACCGCTGGGACCGGGCGATGATCGCCGAGGGGCTCCGGTGGCTGGCCCGGGCGACGTCCCGCCGGCCGACGACCGCGGCGGCCGCCGCCTACGTGCTGCAGGCCGCCGTCGCCGCCGAGCACGCCCGGGCGCCCCGGTGGGCGGACACCGACTGGGCGGCGATCGTCGCCCACTACGACCGGCTCGCCGCGCTGACCCGGTCGCCGGTGGTCGAGCTCAACCGGGCCGTGGCCGTCTCGTTCGCCGACGGCCCGGCGGCGGCGCTGCCGTTGCTCGACCGGCTGGCCGACGACCCCCGCCTGGCCCGATCCCACCGGCTGCACGCGGCCCGGGCGGACGTGCGCCGCCGCCTCGGCCGGACGGCGGAGGCCGCCGGCCTCTACCGCCGGGCGCTGGCCCTCGCGCCGACCGCACCCGAGCGGGCGCACCTCCGCCGGCGGCTGGCCGAGCTGGGCGCGCCGGGCGCGGTCGGCTGACCGGCCGCGCTACCAGATGCGGACCCGCTCCTCGGGCGGCAGCCACATGCCGTCGCCCTCCCGCACGCCGAAGGCCTCGTGGAACTCGTCGAGGTTGCGCACGACGTTGGCCCGGAACTCCGGTGGCGCGTGGGGGTCGATCGCCAGGCGGCGGATGGCCTCCTCCTTGCGCACCGCCATGCGCCACACCTGGGCCCAACCGAGGAAGACCCGCTGGCTGCCGGTCAAACCGTCGACGACCGGCGGCTCCTGGCCCTGCAGGCTCAGCCGGTAGGCGAGGTGGGCGATCTGGATGCCGCCCAGGTCGCCGATGTTCTCGCCGACGGTCAGGGCGCCGTTGACCCGGCGGCCCTCCAGGCCCTCGGGCTCGAACCGGTCGTACTGGGCGATGAGCTTCTGCGTGAGCCGCTCGAAGTTGGCCCGGTCCTCCTCGGTCCACCAGTCGACGAGGTTGCCGTCGCCGTCGTAGCGGCTGCCCTGGTCGTCGAACCCGTGGCCGATCTCGTGGCCGATCACCGCCCCGATGCCGCCGAAGTTCATCGCGTCGTCCGCGTCGGGGTCGAAGAACGGCCACCGCAGGATCGCCGCCGGGAAGACGATCTCGTTCATCCCGGGGTTGTAGTAGGCGTTGACGGTCTGGGGCGTCATGTGCCACTCGTCCCGGTCGATCGGCTGGCCGATCTTGCGGAGGTTGCGGTCGACCTCGAAGGCTGCCGCCCGCCGCACGCTGCCGAGCAGGTCGTGCCGGTCGATCTCCAGGGCCGAGTAGTCGCGCCAGCGGTCGGGGTAGCCGATCTTGGGCCGGAACTTGTCGAGCTTCTCCAGGGCCCGCTTGCGGGTCTCCGGTGACATCCACTCGAGCTCGGCGATGTCGACCCGGTAGGCCTCGATGAGCCAGCCGACGAGGCGCTCCATGTGGGCCTTGTGCTCGGGCGGGAAGTGCCGCTCGACGTAGAGCCGGCCGACCGCCTCGCCGAGGGCGGCCTCGAGGACGGCGACGCCGCGCTTCCAGCGCTCCTTCAGGGTGGGGACGCCGGAGAGGAGGGTGCCGTAGAAGGCGAAGTCGGCCTCGACGAACCGGCGCGACAGGTAGGGCGCCGCGGCCCGCACGTGGTGGAAGGTCAGCCACAGCTTCCAGTCCTCGAGCGGGACCTCCTGCAGCAGGCGGGCGGCGGTCTCGACCGCGTCGGGCTGGCGGACGACGACCTCGTCGAAGGCGCCCTCGGGGGCGCCCAGGCCGGCCAGCCAGGCGTCCCAGTCGTAGCCGGGCGCCAGGGCGCGCAGGGCGTCGAGGGTGTGCTTGTTGTACGTCTTCAGCGCGTCGCGGCTGTCGACGGCGGTCCAGTGCCCCTCGGCGATCGCCGTCTCCAGCGCCATGATCCGGGCGGCGGCCTCGTCGGCGTCGGGCACCTCGACGAGCCGCAGCATCGTCGCCAGGTGCTCGACGTAGGCCGCCCGGACCTCGGCGTAGGCGTCCTCGCGGTAGTAGGCCTCGTCGGGCAGGCCGAGGCCGGCCTGCACGAGGTTGACGATGTAGCGGCTGGCGTCCTCGCCGTCGTTGTCGACGAACCACTCGACCAGGCCGGGCGTGCCGTGCCGTTGCAGGCGGCCGAGCAGCTCGACCAGGTCGCGCGGCGACGACACCGCCCGGATGGCGGCGAGGTCGTCGGCGATCGGGGCGGCGTCGAGGCGCTCGACCTCGTCCTCGTCCATGAACGCGGCCCACAGGTCGCCGACCTTGCGCTCGTCGCTGCCCGGGGGCGCGTCGCCCGCGGCCGCCTCCTCGGCCAGGGCGCGCACGTCGCGCTCGGCCTGCTCCTGGAGCATGTGGAAGGCGCCGTAGGCGGCGCGGTCCGGCGGGATCTCGACCGACGCCAGCCACCGGCTGTTGACGTGGCGGAAGAGGTCGTCCTGCGGGCGGACGTCGGGGGACAGCTCGTCGACGGCGATGCCGCTCGCGGTGCTCGGGGCCATGCGGTGCTCCTCCGTGCGCGGGGCCGGTCCCGCCAGCCTACGGGCGGTCGGCGGTCCCCGGCCCGGGTTCAGGCCGTCGCCGGGGGCGCTGCCGACCGGAGCAGCCCGTCGATGACGCGGGCGACCGACTCCATCGTCGTGAACAGCGAGTCGCCCGACAGCTCGGTGTCGAGCCCGGTGAGCAGCTCGATGCCGAGGAAGAGCGCCGCCACCGCGGCGGTGAGGTCGTCCCGGGGCACCAGGTCGCGGAAGGGGGTGTCGGCCAGCAGCCGGTCGATGGTGTCGCCCACGAGCGTCGTCCACGGGCGCAGCGACTCGCTGATGCCGCGGGACAGCTCGGGCGAGCCGACCGCGCCGGCGAGCACCTGGGTCAGGGCGGCGACCGTGCCCTCCTGGAACTCCTCGTCGTGGAGCCGGCGGGCGACGGCGACCAGCTCGGCGAGCGAGGAGACCTCGGCCAGCGCGGGCGCGTAGAGCGCCGACCGGCGCTCGCTCTCGCTGCGGGCCACGGCGACGAGCAGCCCCTCGACGGACCCGAAGTGGTAGAAGATCAGCGCCTGGTTGAAGCCGCCGCGGCGGGCGATGGACCGGGCGCTGATGCCGGCGATCCCCTCGTCGCGCAGGGCCTGCAGCGCCGCCTCGACGATCCGGGCCCGGGTCTTCTCGGCGCTGTGGCGGCCGCGGGGCTCGCTCGGTGCCATGGGCCGATCAGTCTCGCGCCGCGACCGGCCGGTCGAGGTGGCGGGGGTCGATCAGCGTCTGCAGCGCCCAGGTCGCGTAGGTGTGGGGGAACCGGGCCAGCCCCTCGCCGGCGGTGCACTGGTCGAGGTGGGCGACCGCCCGCCGGGCGGTGTCCGCGTAGCGGTCGGCGGTGGCGAGCGCCTCGGCGATGGCGCCGGACCGGCGGACGAGGTCGATGGCCCGGTCCACGGCCGCCGGGCTGTCGGCCTCCGCGAGGGCCTGCCGCAGCTCGGCGCCGTCGGGGCCCTGCAGGGCCGAGATGACCGGCAGCGTGTAGACACCGCTGGCGATGTCGTTGCCGGTGGGCTTGCCGAGCCGCTCCTCGTCGCCGATGAGGTCGAGCACGTCGTCGAGCACCTGGAAGCTCATGCCGAAGGCCTGCCCGTAGGTGCCGAGGGCCTCGGTCGTGCGCTCGTCGAGGCCGGCGCAGTGGGCGCCGAGCCGGCAGGCGCAGGCGAACAGGGCGGCGGTCTTGCCCCGCACCGACGCCAGGTGGGCGTCGACGGTGCGACCGGGGTCGTACTCGTCCTGCATCTCGAGCACCTGGCCCTCGCACAGCTCGCCGAGCGCGACGGCGATCAGCCGGGCGGCCTCCTGGCTGACGCGGGCGGCCAGCTCGGCGGCCCGGGCGAGGATGTAGTCGCCGGCGAGCACGGCGTGGTTCACGCCCTCGACGGCGTTGATGGTCGGGCGGCCGCGCCGGGTGGCGGCGTCGTCGAGGATGTCGTCGTGGACG